>NZ_JBBCAT010000004.1:0-300000 GCF_037203705.1 Prosthecomicrobium sp. N25 | reverse complement strand
CAGGGGATCGTCGGGACACCGGCCGATCAGCCGAAGTCCCCCTGACGGCTCACGCCGCCCCGCGCCGGCCGAAGCGGTCGAGGAGCGTGAAGGGGGCGCCGGAGACGAGCACGTCGAGGTGCTGGGCGGACTGGAAGTGGCCGTTCAGCGAGATGCGCGGCAGGGCGTGCAGCCGATCGCGGTGCTCGGGACGGAGGACGCCAGGCTGGGTGGTGACCGCGAGGTCGAAGCCGGCCTCGGCGGCGAGGCGATACTCGCGCGGGCCCGCGGCGCGCCCGGACCCGTACGGATAGGCCAGGAAGGTCGGTCGCCGGCCGATGATGTCGGCGATCTCGTTGGCGCCGCCGACGAGTTCGGCCATCGCGGCGCTCTCGCCCAGGAGCGCGAGATTCGGATGCGTGACCGAGTGGGCCCCGATGGTGGCGAGAGGGTCCTGCGCCAGATCGACGAGTTCATCGGGGGTGAGGATGTCGCGATCGGTCGGCATCATCGGGTCGAGCCCGTAGCGTTCGGCGAAGGCGGCGACCCGCTCCAGGACGAGCGACGGCTCGGCGAGCCGCGCCCAGGCCGCCAGGAGGTCGACGGCCCGCATCTTCTCCGAGGCCGTCCGCGTCCGGAACACGCGGGTTCCCTCCTCGAAGCGGAACTCCACCTCCGGCTCGTACCCGATCACCGTCTCCAGCACCTTCCACCAGATGATGGCGCGGCGCCGGACGAAGCCGCTGGTCGCGAAGAGAGTGAAGGGCACGCCGTACCGGCGGAACAGCGGCAGGGCCACCTCCCGGTTGTCACGGAACCCGTCGTCGAGCGTGAAGGCCACGAAGCGGGGTCCCGGCCGGGGCGCAGCGATGCGGGCGGCCGCCTCCTCAAGGGACACGAAGGCGAATCCGGCCGCGCGCAGGAAGTCCAGGGCGGCGTCCAGGAAGTCGGGCGTGATCTCGAGCTCGGCGTTCGGCTGGTAGTCCCCGGCCCGCCGCGGCCGCACATGGTGCAGCGTCAGGATGAGGCCGATCCCCTCGTCCCTGAGCGCGTCCAGCCTGTAGGCCCCCGACCGATACAGGGCCTCGAAACCGGCCCGGTACATCACCGTCTTCCAGAACTTCATGAGCTCGCCTCCGCCCGAGACGCTAGGCGGAACACCTGAGTGTTCATTCAAGGTCCGCCTCTTATTTGTGATCTTGCTTTCCGGATCCTTAAGTAACAACCCCTCAACCATGACATTCATTCCAGAGGGTTAAGTTCATGACGTTACGTCAACAGCACCGGTTCTTTACGGCCGTCTGGTAGCAAGGGACCATCCATAGAGAGTTCCTGCCGATGACACTGCTCGCCTCCGGATCCGTGCTGCGCCGCCTGCGTATGCCTGTCGGCCGCGCCGGCCGGGCCGGCAGCATGGATCCCGCCTTCGTGGTCCGTCGCGACCTCGCCGCCGCCGAGGCCGATTGGCGCGAGCTCGAGGCCCGAGGCGTCGCGAGCGTCTACCAGCGCTATGATTGGCTGTCCGCCTGGGCCGACACCGTGGGACGGGCCGAAGGCGTGGAGCCCGCGGTGCTCGTCGCCCACCGCGGCGGACGCCCGATCGCGGTCTGGCCCTTCGGGATCACCGCGGACGGGCCCGTGCGTGTCGGCCGCTGGCTCGGCGACAGCCACTGCAACTACCACCTCGGCCTCTTCGCGCCCGGCGAGATGGCCGCCTTCGACGAGGGCCGGTGCCAGCAGGCGCTGGAGGCCGTCGCGCGCGCCGCGGGCATCGACGCCTTCGTGCTGGAGCGCCAGCCCGCCCGCTGGGACGACGTGCCGAACCCGCTCGTGGCCGCCCTGCCCTCGACCCCGTCCGCCAGCAATGGCCACGCCTGCGGCCTCCCGGGCGCCTTCGACGAGCTGCTCGCCGCCCGCAACGGCGGGCATAAGCGCAAGAAGCATCGCCAGAAGCTGAAGCAGTTCGAAGCGGCCGGCGACCTGCGCCTCGGGGCCCCGCAGAGCCTCGACGAGGCGGCCTTCGTGCTCGACAGCTTCTTCGAGCAGAAGGCGGAGCGTTTCGCCGCGGCCGGCATCCGCGACTGCTTCGCGGCCCCGCACGTGCGGTCGTTCTTCCACGACCTCGTCCGGCGCGCCGCCGGTGCCGACCCCGAATTGTTCGAACTCCGCTCGCTGTCCGCGGGCGGCCGCCTGAGGGCCATCGCCGGCCTGTCCACTCACGCGGGGCGGCGGTCCATCCTGTTCCTGTCCTATGCCAACGACGACCTCGCACGCTGGAGCCCCGGCGAGATCCTGGTCTTCGCCCTCATGGAGGAGGCTTGCGGACGAGGACTGGCGACCGTCGATTTCGGCGTCGGCGAGGAGCGCTACAAGGACAGTTGGTGCGACCGGACCGAGGTGCTCTACGAGAGCACCTACCCGGTGACGAGCGCCGGCTGGATCTACGGCCTCGCGGTCCGCACCCGCGACACCGTCAAGCGCACCATCAAGCAGAATGCGGCCGCCTGGGACCTCTACAAGAAGTTTCGCCGCCTGCGGGGCGCCTGAGCGACCGTCACGCGGCCGCCTCCGACTCCGCCGCCAGTCCCGCGGTCGAGAGGAGCGAAACGCCTCCGGGCCCCGCATGGCCGAAAGCCGACAGCACGTCCGCCGTGCTCGGATCGAGCGTCGCACCGGGAAGGCCAACGACCACGTGGTCCGCGTCGCCGATCAGCTGCACGGCCCAGGCCTCCACCTCCGACAGGGCGCCGAACTCGAGCACCACGTGGTCGTAGGATGCGGCGAGCGCGACCAGGATGCTGCGGCAGCGGCTCATGTCCGGGCGCCCCTGGCCCGGCCCGATGAGGTCGAGGCGCGATCTCAGATCGCGGAAGATCACCTCGCCGAAGCGTGCACGGCCGGCGAGGAGATCGCAAAAGCCCTGCGGCGACGCCTGGCCCGTCATGGTCTTGAGGTCGATGCCGCCGCGCGACAGCGACACGAGCACCACCTGCGCAGGCGGGAACGCGCCGTAGCGGGCGACCGCGATCGCGGCCCGGCGGGATGCGTCGCCGTCCCGCGCCGCCAGCACGGCCACCAGGCGGCCACCGCCCGCGCTGGCCGTCACGCGCCGCCAGACCGCCCCCGGATGATCGGTCACGGCAGGGCTTTCCTCGCCCTCGGCGGAAGTCTCGGGCTCGGTCGCGTCCGGGGCGTCGTCGGTGGCAGGATCCGGGCGACCGTCCCGCCCGGACATCGCCGCGTCGAGGGCGGCGCGCGCCGGAGAGGGGCCGGGCGCATCCGGCCTTTCCGGTGCGATCGCGGCGGCGGGGGCGACGGGCGCCATCGGCGGGATCGGCGCGTCGGGCCGGGGCCGCCGGCCGAAGATGGCGGAGATGCCGGTCGGCGCCTCGGCGCGCGGCGCGGGCGGGACCGGCTCGCCGCCCCCGCGGGGCCCGTCCGAGCCTCCGCCGGGATCGGGACTCGGCGCGGTCGCCGGCGCGACCGGCGCCGCCGCGACCGCTCCCGTGCCCGTCGCCACGAGGGCGCGGCCGGTCACGAGTTCGCGCAGCACCACGAAGGTCGCCCCGAGCAGGAACGTCGCGAGCGTCACGATCGTGGTGAGCGGTACGATCTTGGGGAAATAGGGCTGCGCGGGGGGCGTCGCCGCGGACACGACCCGGGCGTCCGCCGGCTGCGCGTCGACGTTCTGCCGGGCCGAGTTCTCCCGGTAGCGGGCCAGGAACGTCTCGAGGAGTTCCCTCTGCGCCTTCGCCTCGCGCTCGAGGGCCCGGAGCTGGATGTCCTCCTCGTTGGCCCTGGACGCCTGGGCCTTGAAGTCGCCGAGCTGGGTCCGCAACTCGCGCAGGCGCTGGTCCGCCACCCGGACGTCGCTCTCCAGGGCCCCGACGATCTTGCGCACCTCCGCCCGGATCTGGGCCTCGATGTCCCGGATCTGCGACTGCAGCCCGAGGATCTGCGGATGATTCGGCAGGTAGGTCGCCGACAGCTCGGCGATCCGGCTCTTCAGGGCCACCTCGCGTTCGCGCAGGCGCTGGAAGAGCGGCTGGGCGAGCACTTCGCTCGCCCGGTCGAAGGCGCCGGTGTCGACGAGCCGGCGCACCTGCTGGAGCTTGGCCTCCGCGTCCGACCTCGCCGCGCTGGCGTTGGTGATCTGCGTGTTGAGCTCGGCGAGTTGCTGCTGCACCAGCGTGTTGTTGTTGGTCGCCACGAAGAGGCCGTTGCTCGACCGATAGGCCTCGACCTTGGACTCCGCCTCGGTCACGCGCCCGCGCAGCGCCGCGATCTCGCCCTCCAGCCACCGGGTTGTGTCCGACGAGGTCTTCTGCTTGGCCTCCGCCTGCATCTGCATGTATTCGCGCAGCACGGCGTTGGTGACCCGCGCCGCGAGATCCGGGTCCTCGGACCGGAACTCGACCTGGATGACGCGCGACTTCTCGACCTGGAAGACGGCGAGCCGCTCGTAGAAGACCTCGAGATAGCGCTCCTCCGGTGAGGCGGAAGCCCGCGTCCGTCCGAGGCCGGCGGATTTCGCGAGATCGGCCAGAAGGCTGCGCGTCGCCCCGACGAACTCCCGCTCGTCGCCGAGCTTCTCCTCCCGGATCACCCGGCGCGCCAGATCACGCGAGGTGAGCACCTGAACCTGGCTGGCGACGCCTTCCTGATCGAGAAGCGCGCGGTCCTGCTCGGGTCCGCGCTGCTCGAAGCGGAGCGGCACGTCCCGCGCCTCGATCAGGAGGCGCCCCTCCCCCTTGTAGAGCGGCGTGACGAGGCCGAGGACCGCCGCCGTGCCGATCGCGGCGATGATGACGAGCGGCACGATCCAGACCTTCGCGGCCCACAGCGCGCGGAACATCGCCCCCGCATCGATGGCGAGGTCGTCTGCGGCGTGGCGCTGAATCGGGCTCATACGGACGGTCTCCGAAAGTGCCGGCAGTATGATTTCGTTAAGGTAAGCACATGGTTAATGGCGCGGTTCGATCTCCGCGGGCCGTGGCCGCCGCTTCAGCCTTCGTTAACCATGACCGTTGAGAGTGGCGCCCAGGAGTCGGGATCAGACGACATGGTTCGCCGTATCATTGTAACCGCATCGATCACGGCCGTTCTCGCCGGCTGCGCCGGCTATGTACCGCCGCGGCCGGCCTTTCACGACGTCCTGAACGAGCCCTACCGGCTCGACGCCGGGGACCGGGTGCGCATCACCGTCTTCGACCAGCCGGGCCTCACCAGCAGCTACACGGTCGAGCAGTCCGGCCACATCTCCTTCCCGCTCGTGGGGGGCGTCCCGGCGCGCGGAAAGACCGGGCCGGACCTGGAGCAGGACATCGCCCAGCGCCTGCGCCAGGGCTATCTCCGCCACCCCGACGTCTCCGTCGAGGTGGAGCAGTACCGGCCCTTTTTCGTCATGGGCGAGGTGCGCAACGCCGGCCAGTACCCCTATGTCCCCGGCATGACCGCCCAGAACGCCATCGCGATCGCCGGCGGCTTCACGGCGCGCGGCCAGCAGGACGCCGTCGACATCACCAGGCAGATCAACGGCGAGGTCATGACCGGACGGGTGCCCACGTCGGACCCGATCCGGCCCGGCGACACGATCTACGTCCGCGAGCGCTGGTTCTGAGCCCAGGGTTAAGAAATACTTTCGAGACTTGAGTAAAATCGATAGTCGTCCTTTGCAGGCTGTAAGGTAAGGGCGATCAAATACAAGGCGCTCCAGAGATCTGGCCATGCCCTAGAGGCACGATCTTAACCGTGTCTGCCCGAGGATCGCCGTCAGTCGAACCGGACCAACCGGCGCCTGACGGGGGACTTCGTGTCGGATCTCCGAACCCTGCGCATCCTGCATTGCCTGCGCGCACCGCTCGGCGGCGTGCTGCGCCACGTGCGCGACCTCGCGCGCGCCCAGGCCGCCGCCGGCCACGCGGTCGGCCTCGTCTGCGACGCGGAAGGCGGCAGCCCGCATCAGGTCTCGCTGCTGGACGAGCTTCGCCCCATGCTCGCGCTCGGCCTCCATCGCGTGTCCATGGGCCGCGCGATCGGCCTCGGCGACCTCGTGGCCGCCGCCCGCATCCACCGTCTCGCCGCCCCGCTCGCGCCCGACGTGCTGCACGGCCACGGCGCCAAGGGCGGCACCTTCGCGCGCCTCGTCGGCCTCGCCCTCAGGGCGACCGGCACGCCCGTCCGGCGCTTCTACTCGCCCCACGGCGGGTCCCTGCACTATGCCCCGTCCAGCCTCGAGGGCCGCGTCTACTTCGCGCTCGAGCGGCTCCTGGAGCGCGCCACTGAGTCGCTCGTCTTCGTCTCGCGCTTCGAGGAGCAGGCCTACACGGACAAGGTCGGCGCGCCCCGCTGCGGAGCCGCACTCGTCTACAACGGCCTGACGGACCCCGAATTCATCCCGGTCACGCCCGACGCCGACGCCGCCGACTTCGTGTGCGTCGGCGAGATGCGGCACCTCAAGGGCACCGACGTCCTGATCCGCGCCCTGATCGAGCTCGCCTGCCGCGGCACCCCCGCCACGGCCTGGCTCGTCGGTCCCGGCACCGAGCGCCCGCTCTACGAGCGCATGGTCGCCGACGCCGGCCTCGCCGATCGGATCCGCTTCCGCGACTCCATGCCGATCCGCGAGGCGTTGGCGCTCGGCCGCGTCGCCGTCGTGCCCTCGCGCGCCGAATCGCTGCCCTACGTCGTCCTGGAGACGATCGCGGCCGGCCGCCCCCTGATCGCCACAGCGGTCGGGGGCATCCCGGAGATCTTCGGCGGCCAGTCGCACCGGCTGGTTCCCCCGGACGACGCCGGCGCGCTCGCGGAGGCCCTCGCCGATGCGCGGGCGGCGCCGGAGCCGGCGCTCGCCCGGGCGGCAGCGCTCCGGGCCGCGATCCGACCCGTCTTCTCGACCGCCGCCATGGCCGCCGCCGTGGAGGCCGTGTACCGCGGCCGCGCCGAGGCGCCCTCCGTGTCCCGCCCCCTGCCTCGTCCTGCCGAAGCCGCCTGAGCTCCCGCTCGTTCGACCTGCCCCCGAGTGCCCCATGAGCAACGCCGAAATCGGTCACCCCCTCGTCGGAGCCCCTCTCGATCGCGGCAAGCCCGCAACCGCAGCCGAGGCCGGACGCCTCTCCGACCACGCCCGCACGGTGGCGACCCGCCTCGTCGACCAGCCGATCTCGGCCGTGATCCTCAAGGGCATGGTGAGGGCGGTCGAACTCGTCGCCGTCTTCGTGCTCGGCGCCGTCCTGGCGGTCCTCGTGCCCTACGAGGACGAGTTCCTGGACCGCTACATCGCCGCCTCGGCGCTGGCGAGCATCATAACCGTCTTCCTGGTGCACGCGGCGGGCGGGTATTCGGTCTCCTCGTTCCGGCCCTTCGTCCCGACGCTCGCCCGTGTCCTGGTCGCCTGGCTCGGGGTCTTCGCCCTCCTGGCGATCCTCGCCTTCCTGTTCCAGCTCGGCCAGGTCTTCTCGCGCCTCTGGCTGGTCTCCTGGTTCACCGCGGGCAGCCTGTTCTTCGTTGCGGAGCGGGTCGCCCTCGCCCAGTTCGCCCGCAAGTGGGCCCGCGAGGGACGGCTCGAGCGGCGCGCCGTGATCGTCGGCGGCGGCGCGGTGGCCGCCGACCTGATCGCCTCCCTGGAGGCGCAGCCCGACAACGACATCCGCATCTGCGGCGTCTTCGACGACCGCGGCGGCGACCGATCGCCCGCCTATGTCGCCGGCTACCCGAAGCTCGGCACGATCGACGAACTGGTCGAATTCGGCCGGATGACGCGCCTCGACATGCTGATCGTCACCATCCCGGTGACGGCCGAGTCGCGCGTCCTGGAACTCCTCAAGAAGCTCTGGGTCCTGCCCGTCGACATCCGCCTCTCCGCCCACGCGAGCCGGCTGAAGTTCCGCCCGCGCTCCTACTCCTATGTCGGCAACGTTCCCTTCATCGACGTGGCCGACAAGCCGCTCGGCGACTGGGACCGGGTCATGAAGCGCGGCTTCGACCTGTTCTTCGGCATCTCCGCCCTGGTCGCGCTCGCCCCCGTGATGATCGCCACGGCGATCGCGGTGAAGCTCGACAGCCGCGGCCCGGTCTTCTTCCGGCAGAAGCGCTACGGCTTCAACAACGAGGTGATCGACGTCTGGAAGTTCCGCTCCATGTACGCCGATCAGAACGACTACGCGGCCCAGAAGCTCGTCACCCGCGACGACCCGCGTGTCACCCGGGTCGGCCGCTTCATCCGCAAGGCCTCGATCGACGAGTTGCCCCAGCTCTTCAACGTCATCGCCGGCAGCCTCTCGCTGGTCGGCCCGCGCCCGCACGCCCTCGCCGCCAAGGCGCAGGACCGCCTCTACGAACAGGTCGTCGACAGCTACTTCGCCCGCCACCGGGTGAAGCCGGGCGTCACCGGCTGGGCGCAGATCAACGGCTGGCGCGGCGAGACGGACACGCCCGACAAGATCCAGAAGCGCGTCGACTGCGACCTCTACTACATCGAGAACTGGTCGCTGACGCTCGACCTCTACATCCTCTTCGCCACGCCCTTCCGGCTGCTCAACGAGAACGCCTATTGAGCGCCGCCGTCCATAGCGGCACGCCCGCCGCCGCCCCCGGTCAAGGGATCGCCCTCGGCCGGGTCGGCGACGTGATGCTGTTCCTGGGCGTCTTCTCGGGCAGCGTGGTCATGTTCGAGCCCGCGCCCTACGACCTGATCCTCGCCGCGGCCGGCGTCTTCGCGTTCCTGGTCGGCCTCGCCATCCCGCGCGCCATCGCGCCGCTCGTGGTGCTGGTGCTCCTCTTCAACATCGGCGGGCTCCTGGTCCTGACCCAGCCGATGGTCGAGGCGGAGCGCTCGCGCATGTTCGTGGCCGTCTCCTTCTTCCTCGCCTTCACCTGCGTGTTCTTCGCCGCGACCGTGGCCGAGCGCCCGTACCGCCTGAATCTGATCGTCACCGCCATGATCGGTGCCGCCGTGGTGGCCGCCCTCCTCGGCATCGCCGGATACCTCGGCGGCATCGAGGCCCTGACCCGCTACGACCGCGCCAAGGGTGCCTTCAAGGACCCGAACGTCTTCGGCCCCTTCCTCATCCTGCCGCTCCTCGTGCTGGCCCGGGAATTCATGACCCGGCCCGTCCTCGCCGTCTGGTGGAAGGCGGCGCCGATCGGCATCCTGCTCCTCGGCGTGCTGTTCTCCTTCTCGCGCGCGGCCTGGTTCCTCGCCCTCTTCGGCCTCGTCGCGCTCGGCTTCGTAGTCTTCCTGGTCGAGCGGCGCCCCTCGCGCCGCCTTCGGCTGATCCTGGTGGCGGGCCTCGGCGCGCTGGCGATCGTCATGCTGCTCGGCGTGCTGCTCTCCGACCCGCAGATGCGCGAGTTCTTCCTGAACCGCGCCAAGCTCGTGCAGGAATACGACGGCGGTCGCCTCGGCCGGCTGGCCCGCCACTTCATCGGCTTCCTTTGGGCGGCGGAGCTGCCGCTCGGCCTCGGCCCCCTCGACTTCGCCCACTACTTCACCGAAGACCCCCACAACGTCTACCTGAAGGCCTTCCTCGGCTACGGCTGGCTCGGCGGCCTCGCCTATCCGCTCCTGACCGTCTGGACACTCGCCGCCCTCTTCCCGCTCATGTTCCGCGCCCGCCCCTGGCAGCCCTATGCCCAATGCGTCTTCGTCGCCCTCCTCGGCCACGTGATCATCGGCTGGATCATCGACAGCGACCACTGGCGCCACTTCTTCCTGCTCTGGGGCCTCGCCTGGGGCATGATCGCGCTCGAGGCCAAGGAACAGGCCCGTCGCCGAACGGCCGCGCCGGCCTGACAGGGTTAGGGGCGGGACTGCTCCGAAACAGACCGGTCACGCTTTCGGGCGACGCCCGGACCAGCAACGGCGAGCCTATCGCTCAAACCGTCTCTCGTGCGAACTCTTCCTGCAGCCAATCGAGCATTGCAACGACGCGGGGATCCTCGCGCCGTTCCGATGGGAAGACGAGGTAGAGTGAGAACGACGAGGACGTAGCGGAGCGGTCGGGAAACAGCTGAACAAGCCGCTCCGCGCGCAGGTCGTCTTTGGCCAGGAGGCGGCTGGCGAGCGTCACGCCCTGCCCGTCGACAGCGGCCTGGAGCGCCATCATGTCGGCGCTGAACCGCGGCCCCCGGCTCGCGTCCGCACCCGAAACACCCGCTGCAGCCAGCCATGCGCCCCAGTCCGGAGAGGCCGCGCGCTCCATGCTCCAGTCGAGATGGATGAGGGTGCAGCGCGCGAGATCTCGCGGCTCCTCCAACGGCCCCACTGTTTCAAGGTAGGACGGCGCACAGACCGGCAGAAACTCGTCCTCGCGCAGGAGCACGCTTTGCAGCCCCGGATAGCGACCCCTCCCGTAGCGCAATGCGACGTCGATGCCGCCATCGACGAAATCCGCCAACGCATCCGTCGCGTCGAGGCGCAGGTCGCAATCGGGATAGGCCGCGCGAAACCGGTGAAGCCGTGGCACGAGCCATCGGGCGCAGAACGACGGCGCGACGCTGACCGTGAGCACCCGTTCGGGCGGCCGCGTCTGCATGAGCCGCGCCGCCTCCTCCATGCGGAGGAAGGCACTGCGCAGGACGGGCGCGGCGGCGGCGCCCGTCTCGGTCAGCGACACCGCACGCGTGCCGCGGCGGAAAAGGGGGCGGCCCATCCGGTCCTCCAGCGCCCGGACCTGCTGGCTCACGGCGGCGGGCGTCACGTGCAACTCGCGCGCGGCTTCCTTGAAACTCAGATGCCGGGCGGCCGCCTCGAAGGCCTGCAACGCCTTCAACGGCGGAAGGGGCGGCACGGGTGAACTCCACGAGTAAGCTCAGCTAATTCGTTAGGGCAGAAAACGTCGTTTGTCCACGCGATGCCCCTCGCGTATCTCCGACCGGAACCGGCCCTTCGGCCCAACCCGTCCGATCATCGGAGTGGACCATGGAAAAGCTCGACCTCCCCCACCGCAGCAGGTTCGGGGGGCAGTCCGTCGCATGGGGCGCGATCGGCGAAGGCGACCCGCTGGTGATGATCCACGGCACGCCTTTCTCCTCGCAGGTCTGGCGAAACATCGCCCCGCATCTCGCGGCCACGCGAAAGGTGTACTATTTCGACCTCCTGGGCTACGGGCACTCGGATAAGCACGAGGGGCAGGACGTCTCGCTGAAGGTGCAGAACCGCGTGCTCGCGCACCTTCTGGCGGAATGGGGGGTCGAGACGCCGTCGGTCATTTGCCACGACTTCGGGGCCACAACCGCGCTCCGCGGTCACTATGTAGAAGGGCTGCGCTACCGCGACATCACGATCTTCGACGCTGTGGCACTGGCGCCCTGGGGCTCGCCGTTCGTGGCGCATGTCCGGCGGTACGAGGCGGCTTTCGCCGGCATACCCGCTTATGTGCAGGACGCGCTTCTCGCCGCCTACCTCCAGTCTGCGGCGCACAAGACGCTGCGCCCCGAGGTGATCGACCTCTACAGCGCGCCCTGGCGGGGCTTGGTCGGGCAACCCGCCTTCTACCGCCAGATCGCGCAGATGGATATCGGCTACACCGATGAGATCGAGCCGCGATACGGGCCGCTCGGGTGCCCGACCCAGATCCTCTGGGGCGCTCACGACGGCTGGATTCCAGTGCCGCTGGGCGAGCGGCTGGCGAATCTCCTGACCGGCGGCAGGATCACCATCGTTCCCGGGGCCGGCCACCTGCTGCAGGAGGACGCGCCTGAGGCCGTCGTCGCGGCGATGCTGAATCCGAAGTGGTGACCGTGCATTGACGGCGCCCCGGACGGACCCCCTCCTCCTGCCCCTCGACCTCGGGCCGCTGCGGCTGAGGAACCGCATCCTCAGCACGGCGCACGCGCCCTCGCTGGCCGAAGGGGGACATCCCCGCGACCGCTACCGTGCCTACCACGTCGAGAAGGCGCGGGGCGGCGTGGCGCTTACCATAATCGGGGGCTCGACCAACGTCTCGCCTGACAGCCGCTCGGTCTTCGGACAGCTCTATGCTGGCGACGACTCCGTCGTTCCCAGGTTCCGGCAACTGACGGAGGAGGTTAAAGCAGAGGGCGCGGCGGTCATGTGCCAGCTCACCCATATGGGGCGGCGTACGGTCTGGGACGACGGGGGCTGGCTACCGGTGATCGGTCCGTCGCCCACCCGGGAGCGGGCGCATCGCGCCATTCCGAAGGCGATGGAAGAGGCCGAAATCGCCCGTGTGACCCGTGACTTCGAGGCGGCCGCGATCCGATGCAGCGCGGCAGGCTTCGACGGGATTGAGATCCTCGCACACGGGCACCTGCTGGGCCAGTTCCTCTCGCCCCTCGTCAACCGGCGCGACGATGCCTGGGGCGGCGATCTGGGGAACCGCGCGCGCTTTTTGCTCGAGGTGGTTGGCCGAGTGCGGGAGGCGATCGGCCCGGACCTTGCCCTCGGCGTGCGCATGACGGGGGACGAGCGGGCGGAGGGCGGTCTAACCCCCGCAGATTGCGTGGAGATCGCGCGACTTTTGGAGCGGACTGGTGCGCTGTCCTTCCTCGACGTGATCGCAGGCGCGCCCTATGACCATCTCGGCCTCGCGGCCTGGGTGCCGCCGATGGGGATGCAGAACCTCGGGCATCTCGAAAGCGCCGCGGCGATCCGGGCGGCAGTGTCCCTCCCGGTCTTCGTGGCGGGCGGAGTCAACGATCTCGCGACCGCGCGCTTCGCGCTGACGGAGGGGGCGGCCGACATGGTGGGCATGACCCGCAGCCAGATCGCCGACCCCTGGCTGGTGGCGAAACTGCAGGCCGGGCAGGAGGACCGCATCCGCCCCTGCGTGGGCCTCGGCTATTGCGTCGACCGGGTCAACAAGGGGCGTGCGGCAGTCTGCGGGCACAACGTCGCTGCGGGTCGGGAGCGAACAATTCCGCACCTCGTGAACTCGGAGGCGGAACTCGGGACCGCCAAACCCTCGTTGTCGGAAAGGAGGCCCCGAACCGTCGTCGTGGGCGGCGGGCCCGCGGGCATGGAGGCCGCACGCGTCGCGGCCCTTCGCGGGCAGGAGGTGCATCTCTTCGAGGCCACGCCGCAACTCGGCGGTCAGCTCCTCCTCGCCGCGCAGTCGCAGACGCGCCGCCAGATCCGGAGCGTCGCCGTATGGCTGGAGGCGAGATCGCGCGAGCAGGCATATCCGTCCGGCTCAACACCTATGCCGAGGCCGCGGACATCCTCGCGCTAGACCCCAACACGGTGATTGTGGCGACCGGCGGCTTGCCTGCCGGGGCCCGGTTCGAAGGGGCGGCGCTCGTCCGGACCGGCTGGGAGGTCCTCGATGGCAGCCTCCGGCCGCACGGCACGGTCGTCATCCATGACGAGGTGGGCACCCAGGCCGGCGCCGCGGCGGCTGAACGCTGCTTGGGCCGGGCAGAGCGTACCCTCTACATCACGCCAGACGAGATGCCGCTGGCCGAGCTGGGCGTCACAACGCGTGTCGTGGCCATGCGGAGGCTCCTCGCGGGCGGAGTGCAGTTCCTGCCCAACAGCGAAGTCCGCCGCGTCGAGGCCGAGGGCAACCGGCGGATGGTTAAGATCGCGAACACGCTGACCGGTGCCACGCGGGAGGAAACAGCGGATCTCGTGCTGATCGAATACGGCACCCTGCCCCTCGACGAGGTCTTTCAGAACCTGCGCGGCGCCTCGTCGAACGACGGCATGACAGGGGTGGGTCAGGTCTCGGAAGACCGCGTCGAGTTCCCGGAACTGTGCAAGGGCGGATTCCGCCTCGCACGGATCGGCGACGCGGTGGCCTCTCGCGATTTGCACGCGGCCCTGCTGGAGGCCCGTCGTCTTGCACTGTCTCTGCCCCGCGGGGGATGAGCTGCGGCCGGCCGCTCCCTGGGGCAGCTTTCCGGGCACCAGCGTTACCGTCGAGACCGCGATCCGTTGCGCAGGGCAGGCGGTGAAACGAACAGTGACGCCCCAGGCCGTCGCGCCGTTCCTTGCGGGAAATCGCCACCCGACGTCGCAACGAGAACACCCGCGCGGCCCGGCCCCGCGTTTCATGGACCGACCGATTTGTCGTGATCCGACACGAGACCGCGTCATGGCGACATGATTAAATCGCGGTCGCGGGGGCGACGGGTTTGTTGTCCGATGGCTTTGCGGGCCCGTGGCATCGGCCGGCCCCGCCGGGGAGAGCGATCATGAATGTCAGGCCGGACATCGCAGCCACCCACACCGTCGGTTTTCTGCTGGTGCCGAACTTCTCCATGATCGCCTTCGCGTCGGCCATCGAGGTGCTCCGCCTCGCCAACCATGTGACCCAGCAGAAGCTCTTCGCCTGGAAGCTCTATTCGCCGGAAGGCCGGCCGGTCCACGCCTCCAACGGGATCGAAATCGCGGTCGACGGCTCCTACCGGGATATCGGCCCGATGCCCGAGATCATCGTCTGCGCGGGGCTGGACGTGCAGAAGGCCGATCTCGGCGTCCTCATCGCCAAGCTGCGCAAGCTCGCCTTCTACGGCGTGTCGATCGGCGCGGTCTGCACCGGCACCTACGTGCTCGCCAAGGCCGGCCTGCTCGACGGCCACCGCTGCGCCATCCACTGGGAGAACTACGACAGCTTCCGGGAGGAATTCCCCGACATCGCGGTGACCCAGGAACTATACGAGTTCGACCGCAGCCGCTTTACCTGCGCGGGCGGGACGGCGGCGGTCGACATGATGCTGGCCCTCGTCTCCGCCAAGAAGGGCGCCGCGGTCGCCGCCCTCGTCACCGACGAGATGATCCACCACCGCATGCGCGACAGCCACGAGCGCCAGCGCATGGAGCTGCGCGCCCGTCTCGGCGTCTCGCATCCGAAGCTGCTCGCCGTCATCGCCGAGATGGACAAGCGGCTGGAGCGCCCGCTCTCCTGCGCCCAACTCGCCAAGCTCGTCCAGCTTTCGCCCCGCCAGCTCGAGCGGCTCTTCCACCGCTACCTGGACTCCACCCCGACCCGCTACTACCTCGGCCTGCGCCTCAACCGCGCCCGCCACCTGATCCGCCAGACCTCCATGCCGATCCTGTCCGTCGGGCTCGCCTGCGGGTTCGTCTCCGCCTCGCATTTCTCGAAGTGCTACAGCGAGTTCTTCAAGCGCACGCCGAGCGAGGAGCGCAACGGGCTGCGCGCGGAGAAGAAGTCGGGCCGCGAGCTGGAGCCCGCCTGACGGCCGCCGGCCCCGCCCGCTGGAGCCGCTCACGGTTGTCCGGCCGCCTCCCAGAAGGCCACCGCGGTCATCAGGTCCAGGTGCCCGCCCCCGCCGTTCTTGAAGACCGTGATCTCGCGGTCGTCGCGCCGGCCGGGCACCTCGCCCCGGCAGAGCTCGAAGAGATCCCCCGCGATGTCGCCTTCGCCGATCACCCCGTCGGCGATCGGCCGGGCGAGGTCGCCGCAGGCCCCGACCGTGAAGCGCCGGGTGTCGACGAACAGACGTCCGCGCCGGACCGTCTCGTCGTCGGCCTCGCGCATCGCCGGCGTGAAGCCGCCGACGAGGTCTACGTGGGTGCCGGGCCGCAGCCGGGTCCCCTCGACGATCGGCTCGGTCGCGCCCGTGACGGCCGTCACGATGTCCGCCTGCGCGACCGCCGCCCCGGCCTCCGTCACGGCCTCAGCGTCGAGACCCTGCGCCCGGAGCGAGGCCGCCAGCGCCAGCGCCCTCGCCCCCGTCCGGTTCCACACCAGGACGCGCCGGAGCCCCGGCCTCACCGCCACGAGCCCCGCGACCTGGGCGGGCGCCTGGGCACCGGCGCCGAGCACCGCGAGGACCTCCGCCTCCGGCCGCGCCAGATATCTGGCCGCGAGCGCGCTGTCGGCGGCGGTCTTCATGGTCGTGAACGCGTCGCCGGTCAGGCAGGCGAGAGGCCGCCCATCGCGACCGTCGAAGAGCACATAGACCGTCGCGTTGGTGGGGGCCCCGCCGGATTCCCCGTTGCCCGGGAATACCGACACGAGCTTGGCCCCGAGATGGCCGCCGAAGCGCCAGGCCGGCCAGACGAGGAGATGGTTCGGCGCGCCGGGGCGCGGTTCGGTCAGAAGGGTTCGCTCGACCAGGTCGACCCCGGCCCGATGCCCGGCCCGCAGCGCCTCGACGAGGGCCGGATAGCCCAACCGTGGCCCCAGCATGTCGCAGTCGAGCGCCCGCATGTCGAACCCCGGCAAGCGGCAACCCCTGCCCTCGCCGCACCTTGACCGATGAATGCCGGTCCCGGAATGCGGGGGCAGGCTCCGCTGGAGCCGTCTCCAAGACCATCCGGCCTGATCGGACACCCTTCCGCGCCGATGTTCAAGGCTAGCACGGCGGAGCATCAGATTTTCTGCTGGGGCTATCGCACGACAGCATAGCTTTCCCAAGACGTCATCGGTTGTCTCCACATGAGGGGACACCGGGTTTATTGCCCTCGACAGGTCCGCCGGTTAAGCATAGCCTCAACGAGAATAGGGGTCGCGACCCCGGAGTGAAAGGGTGGAAGATGACCGAAGAGCGTAAGGTTCCCCATCTCGACAAGCTCACGCGGCAACTCGCCGACAAGACCATGGATCGGCGCGAATTCGTCCGTTACGCGACGCTGCTCGGCCTCGCCGCCCCGGCCGCCTACGCGCTGGCGGGCAAGGTCACCGGCGAGCCCTTCGCGCCCTCCGCCGCCGCCCAGGCCGCCCTGCCCAAGGGCGGCGTCCTGCGCATCGGCACCCGCATCAAGGAGATCAAGTCCCCCCATACCTATTCGTGGGGCGGCTACGACTCGAACATCTCGCGGCAGGTGGTCGAGTACCTGACCGTCACGGACGCCGACGGCGTCACCCGGCCCTACCTGTTCGAGAGCTGGACCGTCACCGACGACCTGAAGACCTGGACCTTCAAGCTGCGCAAGGGCGTGAAGTGGCACAACGGCCAGGAGCTCGTGGCCGACCACGTGATCTGGAACCTGAAGCGTGTCCTCGACCCCGCGGTCGGCTCGTCCATGATCGGCCTGATGAAGGGCTACATGCTGAACGACAAGACCGGCGCCGACGGCAAGCCGACGACCGAGATCTGGGCGGCGAACGCCATCGAAAAGGTCGACGACTACACCGTCCGCTTCAACTGCAAGGCCCCGCAGGTCGCCGTTCCCGAGCACCTCTTCCACTACCCGATGGCGATCCTCCACCCGGACGACAAGGGCGTCTTCGGCGTCGGCGCCCAGGGCACGGGGCCCTTCAAGCTGGTCGAGTACGAGGTCGGCAAGAAGGCCGTCTTCCGGAAGAATCCCGGCTACTGGGGCGGTGACGCTGCGCTCGACGGCATCGAGCAGGTGGACGTCGGCGACGACGCCTCCGCGGCCATCGCGGCGCTCGCCTCCAAGCAGATCCACGGCCTCGTCTTCGCCGACCCGCTGCAGTACGACGCGCTAGCCGCCCTGCCGCACCTCGCCTTCTACCAGGTGCCGACGGCCGAAACGGGCGTCATGCGCATGCGCTCGGACTCCAAGCCCTTCGACGACGCGCGCGTCCGCAAGGCCATGCGCCTCGCGGTCGATCCGGAGGTCGTGCTGAAGGTCGCCCTGCGCGGCCTCGGCACCATCGGCGAGCATCACCACTGCTCCGTCTCGCATCCCGACTACGCCCCGCTCGCGCCGATGAAGCGCGACGTCGCCGCGGCCAAGAAGCTGCTCGCCGAGGCCGGCTACCCGAACGGCATCTCGAGCGAGATCATCGTGCCGAACGACCATGCCTGGTTCCAGGCCATGGCCGAGGCCTGCCAGCAGATGTGGGAGGAGGCCGGCATCAAGATCGCCATCAAGCCGATGCCGGGCGCCCAGTACTGGGACGTCTGGACCAAGGTGCCGATGGGCGTGACGATCTGGTATCATCGCCCGCTCGCCATCATGTGCCTCGGCCTCGCCTACCGCACCGGCGTTCCGTGGAACGAATCCGGCTACTCCAACAAGAAGTTCGACGAACTCCTGACCCAGGCCGAGGGCACCGTGGATCTCGCCAAGCGGAAGACCATCGTGGCCGAGCTCGAGAAGATCCTCCAGGAGGACGGCCCGCTGGTCCAGCCCGTCTTCCGCAACACCTTCACCTTCATGGACAAGAAGGTGAAGGGCTTCTCGATGCATCCGACCAACTACCTCTTCGGCTGGAAGATCGGCCTCGAGGCCTGATCGTCCCCGTCGGGTTCGGGAGCGCCGCGGTGCCTTGGCACCGCGGCGCTCCTGTTTTCAGGGCCGGGCACGCGGAGCGGCCAGGCCCGTTGCCCGGAGCCGACCCGAAACCCGGACGGTGCAAGACATTCAGAATCCACTAGGATGACGGAGCCCCCATCGCATCAGGCAAAACCGGGGTCGGGAGAGCCTCGATGTGCTGGTCCTTCTCCGCGTCGGTCGCCATGGTGGTCGCGGGATCCGCCGCGACGGTCGTCGCCCTGCGGCGCCGGTCACGTCCGGCGATCCCGGTGGCGTTTGGCTATTTCACCATCATGGAAGCGCTGCAAGCGGCGGGCTACGGCGTGGTCGGGCAGTGCGGCGACCCGCTGAACCAGTCGGTCACCCTGCTCTCCTATCTGCACATCGCCTTCCAGCCGCTCGTCATCAACGCCTTCGCGATGGAACTGGTACCGGCCGAGGTCCGCCGGCGCGTCGCACCGGCGGTCTACATCATCGCGTGCCTCTCGGCGACCGTCATGCTGATGCAGCTCTACCCCTTCGCCTGGGCGGGGCAATGCCGCCCGGGGGACGTCCTCTGCGGATCGCCGCTGTGCCTGGTGGCCGGCAACTGGCATATCGCGTGGAACATTCCCTACAACGACCTCCTGGGTATGGCCCAGCCGGCCGGACTTCGATTGACCTTTCCGACCTACATGATCGCCGTCTTTTTGGTGCCTGCGCTCTACGGTGCCTGGCGGTTCGTGCTGATACACGCCCTCGCGGGCCCGATCCTCGCCAACATGCTGACCGACAATCCCAATGAATGGCCGGCGGTCTGGTGCCTCTTTTCGATCGGAATCATTCTGATCGGGCTCAGCCCCTGGCTGCAAGCCCGCGTCTCCGCCAGATACTGGCCCCTGTGGCCGCGATCCTGGCTCGCGGGGGCCTGACGGCGCTCACCACCGATACCGGTACCCCACCGCCACCACGTTGGACCCGCCCCAGACCCCGTTGAACGTGCCGAACACGCCCGAGCGGTGTTGGAAGCGCACCACGAGTTCGTGGTTCGGCGCCTCGGGAAGCGCGAAGGTCACCTCCGGCGAGAAGTAGTGCAGGAGGTGGGAATGGTGCTTGTCGGCCCGGCGCGTCTCCTCGCTGGGCAGGTTGTCGATGATGTTGAGGCCGGTGGAGAAGGCGACCGACGTCTTGACGAACCGGTTCCAGGGGAAGCCGTCGTAGCGCAGGTAGCCCGCCACCCAGGCCTCGCTGGCGTGGTAGCGGTTGCCGACCCGCTGCCCGGCCCCGACCTCCGCCTCCACCGTGAAGTCCGTCCAGAACCGGGCGAGCCGGCGGCTGACGGCCGTCCCGGCGAAGACATGGTCCGACGGATCGATGTGCCAGGGCTTGTAGGCGAGCACGTGCAGGTCGGCCCCGCCGCCGGACGCGCCGAGGAAGACGGCGGCGCCCCAGACCGGCTCGGCCGCCACGGGCGTCGGCGACAGGAGGTCGGCGGTCCCCACGCGCGGCGGCTCGGCCGCCGACTGCGCGCGCGCCTCCCCGGTCAGGGCCGCACCGCCCGCCCCGAAGAGCAGGACCAGGAGCCCTCCTGCGATCCGATCCGGTCCGATTGGCATGCCGAACGCCTGCTCCTCCCCGAGTGCCCGTTCCATCATCCGCGGAAGACGTGACTGATTTACCAAGATCGGGCGCCGATACCCCTGCCCTGGCACGCTCCCGCCGGCCTCCCGTTCCTCGAGACTCTATAGACTATCCGGACCGCGCCTGTCTTCCCGAAGGTCAAGGGCGCGAGAAATCCGGCCGGCGTCGCCTCGCACGTCGGTTTGAGGACACCACGGCCGGAAACGGGCGGTCTATGCTGAAGGCGGGTGCCGCCGCCTCCGGCTGCGCCGAGGCCGGGCCGATCGATGCTTGAAGCCGTCGCCAAGAAGTTCCTGTCGCTTGCGCTGACGCTCCTGGCGGCCTCCTTCCTCGTCTTCACCGTCACCGAGTTCTCCCCCGGCAACGTCGCCCGCAAGACGCTCGGCCCCTATGCCCCCCAGGAGAGCGTCGACCTCCTCTACCGCAAGCTCGGCCTCAACGACCCCCTGGTGGTTCGCTACGGCCGCTGGCTCGGCGTGCTGCTTGGCCTGAAGGCGGACCCCCTGCAGGACCCGGAACTCGGCCTCGACTTCAAGGACCCGCGCGGCGACCGCTACTTCGGCAACTTCGGCTACTCGACGCTCTACAAGGTGCCGGTCAACGACGTCATCTGGAAGCGGCTCGCCAACACCGGCCTGCTCGCGGGCCTCGCCTTCGCGCTGATCGTCCCGCTGTCGCTCGCCCTCGGCATCCTCGCCGGCATGCGGGAGGGCAGCGTGCTCGACCGCACCATCTCCGTCTTCGGCATCGTCACGACGTCGATTCCCGAATTCGCTTCCGGCGTCTTCCTGGTCGCCATCTTCGTCGTCGGCCTGAAATGGCTGCCCGGCACCAGCCCTCTCGACACCGCCTCCGGCTGGCCGATCTGGAGCCAGCTGATCCTGCCCGTCGCGGTCCTCGTCCTCTACGACACCGGCTACGTGGTCCGCATGGTGCGCGGCTCCATGGCCGAGGTGATGAACAAGCCCTACATCCGCACCGCCCTCCTGAAGGGCCTCTCCTTCCGGTCCGTGGTGGTCCGCCATGGCGTGCGCAACGC
This sequence comes from Prosthecomicrobium sp. N25, assembly GCF_037203705.1. Classification (NCBI taxonomy): domain Bacteria; kingdom Pseudomonadati; phylum Pseudomonadota; class Alphaproteobacteria; order Hyphomicrobiales; family Kaistiaceae; genus Prosthecomicrobium; species Prosthecomicrobium sp. N25. Next base: position 279,205 of record NZ_JBBCAT010000004.1, on the reverse strand, counting down.
CATGATCGCGCCCTTCACGGTGATCCTGCTGCAGATCAACTTCCTGATTTCCGGCGTGGTCGTCACCGAGATGGTCTTCGCCTATCCGGGCTTCGGGCGCATGATCCTGGAGGCCTCGCTGTTCGGCGACATCCAGCTGATCGAGGCCGCGACGCTGATCGCGCTGACGGTCGCGGTCGCCACCCAGTTCGTCAGCGACATCGGCTACGCGCTCCTCAACCCGCAGATCAGGCTCTCATGACCGCGACCGACACCACCGGCACCGCGGCTGCCCGGGCCGCCGAGAAGATCGAAACCCCGCCCGGCCTCCTGCGCAGGCTGCCGACCTCCCCGGTCGCCATGGTGGGCCTCGCCATCGTGCTCGTCTGGGTCGTGCTGGCGATCGCGGCGCCCTGGCTGCCGCTGCATCCGCCCAACAAGCCCGACCTCCTCGCCTTCGCCAAGCCGGGGCCCTCCGCCGAACATTGGCTCGGCATCGACACCAAGGGCCGCGACATCCTCTCGCGCATCATCTGGGGCGCCCGCCGGGTGCTGACCGTCGCCCCCCTCGCCGCCGTCTGCGCCTACCTCGTCGGCTGTCCCCTGGGCCTGATGGCCGGCTACTACGGCGGCAAGGTCGACGCCGTGATCAGCCGGGCCGGCGACGTCATCCTGTCCTTCCCGATCATCATCCTCTACGTCATCCTGATCTCGACCATCGGACCGTCCATCCTGAACATCATGTTGGCCGTCGTGCTCGCCTCCGGCCCCGGCATCGCCCGCATCGTGCGCGGCCTGACGCTGGAGCAGCGCCACCTCGACTACGTCGCCGCCGCCGAACTCCGCCGCGAGAGCGCGCTCTACATCATGTTCGTCGAGCTCCTGCCCAACTGCCGGGGCCCGCTCATCACGGACTTCTGCCTGCGCGTCGGCTACACCATCATCACCATGGGCATCCTCGGCTTCCTCGGCCTCGGCCTGCCGCCGCCCGATCCGGACTGGGGCACGATGGTCAAGGAGGCCAACACCATGATGTCGGTGAACCCGCACATGGCCCTCTTCCCGGCCATCGCCATCGTCACCCTGGTGCTCGGCTTCAACCTCCTCGCCGACGGCATCCGCGAACTCTCGCTGAAGGACTGACGGGATGGCGGCGCCGCTCCTCGCCCTGGAGAACCTGAAGGTCCAGTACCACTCCGCCTCCGGGGTGGTGACGGCGATCCCCGACCTCACGCTGTCGATCGGTCCGGGCGAGAGCTACGGCCTCGTCGGCGAGTCCGGCTGCGGCAAGTCCACCCTCCTGATGGCCATCATGGGCCACCTCGGCCAGACCGGCCGGATCGCCGGGGGCCGGATCCTGTTCGACGGCCAGGACCTCGCCAAGGCGTCGCCGGAGGTCTTGCGCAAGGTGCGCGGCCGCGGCGTCTCGATGGTCTACCAGGACCCCAACGCCGCCCTGAACCCGACCATGAAGATCGGCCGGCAGCTGATGGAAGTCCCCATGCTGCACGCCGGCCTCGACGCCGCCGGCGCGCGCGAGGCCACCCGCCGCATCCTGCGCGACGTGCACCTGCCCGACCCCGACAGCGTCATGGAGCGCTACCCGCATCAGATGTCCGGCGGCCAGAAGCAGCGCGTGGTCATCGCCATGGCGCTCCTCGCCAATCCCAAGCTCCTCCTGCTCGACGAGCCGACGACGGGCCTCGACGTCACGGTCGAGGCCGCCGTGCTCGACCTCGTCGGCGAGCTCCGGGAAAAGTTCGGCACCGCCCTCCTCTACATCACCCACAACCTCGGCGTCGTCGCCAAGGTCTGCGAGCGCGTCGGCGTCATGTACCTCGGCGACCTCGTCGAGGAAGCCCCCGTCCGGGAGATCTTCGCCGGGCCGCGCCACCCCTACACGCGCCGCCTGATGGCCTGCGTGCCCCATCTCGGCGGCGACAAGCACACGACCTCCTTCCTGCCGATCCCGGGCCAGCCCCCCGGCCTCGCCCGTCGCCCGCAGGGCTGCGGCTTCGGGCCCCGCTGCGCCGGCTTCACGGCCGGGCGCTGCGACCGTCCGGTGCCGGAGGAGCGCGTCGCGGCGGAGCACCGGGTCCGCTGCGTCCGCCACGCCGAGGTCGAGGCCTTCGAGAGCGGCGAGGCCGGCGCCGTCCACCCGGTCCGCCCCGGCCTCGAGACCGTGCTCGCCGCCGAGCACCTGTCGAAGACCTACGACCTCGGCCGGCCCGCCTTCTCCTTCTCGGCCCGCGCGCGCAAGCTCATCGCCAACGACGACCTCACCTTCTCGGCCCGCCGGGGCGAGATCATCGCCATCGTGGGCGAGTCCGGCTCGGGCAAGTCGACCTTCGCCCGCGTCCTCTCCGGCCTGCAGCCCGCGACCGGCGGCCGTCTCGTGGTCCTCGGCGACGATCTCGGCGCCAAGAGCGCCCGCCAGCGCACGCCCGAGCAGCTGGCCGAGATCCAGATGGTCTTCCAGAACCCGGACGCGACGCTGAACCCCTCCCACAGCGCGGGCTTCCCGATCGCCCGCGTGCTGCGCAAGTTCGGCGGCAAGGCGACCGCCGCGGAGATCGACGCCCGCATCGACCGCCTGTTCGATATGGTCCGCCTGCCGCGCGCCCTGAAGCGCCAGCGCCCCGTGCGCCTGTCCGGCGGCCAGAAGCAGCGCGTCGCCATCGCCCGCGCCTTCGCGGCCGACCCCGCCATCCTGGTCGCCGACGAGCCGGTCTCCGCCCTCGACGTCTCCGTCCAGGCCGCGATCGTCAACCTCCTCCTACAGATCCAGGCCGAGAAGGGCACCACGATCGTCTTCATCAGCCACGACCTCGCGCTCGTCCGCCATCTCGCCGACAGCGTCGTCGTCATGTACCTCGGCCGCGTCATGGAGCAGGGCCCGGTCGCCCGCCTGTTCGACCCACCCTACCACCCCTACACCGAGGCGCTCCTCTCCGCGGTCCCCGTCGCCGACCCGACCGTCACCCAGAAGCGCATCCGCCTGAAGGGCGAGATCCCGAGCCCGATCGACGTCCCTCCCGGCTGCCGCTTCGCCGGCCGCTGCCCCCGCAAGGTCGGCCCCGTCTGCGACACCACCCCGCCGCCGGCCCGCGACGCCGGCGAGGGCCACACGATCTTCTGCCACATCCCCCTGGACGACCTCCGGCGCGTGGAGCCGATCCTCCAGGAGGCCGCGGGCGCGGCGGCGGAATAGCCGGACGCGCCCCTTGCCGCCGCCGTTCCCCTGCGCCACTCTAGCCTACGTGTTTTCACAGAGCTCACGGGGACCGCAAGTATGAGCTGGATCGGGACGTCCTACATGGGCCGGCGCGGGGTCGCACGCGGGGTGCGCGGGGCCACGCACGAGCTGACCGAGGCGGTGCAGGGCCAATATCGCTACGTCTACGGCCCCTACGCGGACCCGGTGCTCAGGATCCGCCCGGGCGACGTCGTGCGCGCCGAGACCCACGACGCCTTCGGGGGCGCCATCAAGACCGAAGCCGACATGCCGTCGCGCGTGCTGAACATGCCCTTCGTCAACCCGCAATGCGGGCCGGTCGCCGTGGAAGGCGCCGAGAAGGGCGACGTGCTCGCCGTCCACATCCTCGACATCGAGCCCCGCGGCCCGCAGCCGGCCGGCACCACCGCGCTGATCCCCGAGTTCGGCGGCCTCGTCGCCACGCCGACCACCGCCATGCTCAACGCGCCCATCCCCGAGCGCGTGAAGAAGATGGAGGTGACCCGCGCCGGCGTGAAGTTCTCCGACCGGGTCACCCTGCCCTACGAGCCCTTCATCGGCACGCTCGGCGTCAGCCCCGAAATCGAGGCGGTATCGTCGCTGCAGCCCGACTACTGGGGCGGCAATATGGACCTGCCGGACGTCGGACCCGGGGCCGTGGTCTACTTCCCCGTCAACCTGAAGGACGCCTACCTCTACCTCGGCGACTGCCACGGCCGGCAGGGCGACGGCGAGCTCTGCGGCGTCGCGGTCGAGATCCCGGCCTACGCCACCGTCCAGGTGGACCTGATCAAGGGCTGGTCGATCCCCGGCGTCCGGCTCGAGACCGCCGACTTCATCATGAGCATCGGCTCCGCGCGCCCCATGGAGGACGCCGCCCGCATGGCCTACCGGGACCTCATCCGGTGGCTTGCGAGCGACTACGGCTTCGAGGAGTCCGAGGCCTACTTCCTCTGCACCCAGGCCGGCCGCCTGCGCGTGGGCAACATGGTGGACCCGAAATACACGCTCGGCGCCTCCATCCTGAAGTCCTACATCGGCGGCTGACCGCCGGCATTCACCCGCCGCCGACTGCCGGACCTGACCGGCGGCGGACGCGGGCCGCGCCGACCGCCCCTCTTCCCGACACACCCGGCCCTAGCCGCCGGACCTCGACAAGGAACGCCCCCATGGATCTCGGACTGAAAGGCCTCTCCGCGCTCGTCACCGGAGGCACCAAGGGCATCGGCCGCCGCGCCGCCGACCTCTTCGCCGACGAAGGCGCGAACGTGGCCGTCTGCGCCCGCAACGCCGGCGAGGTCGAGGAGACCGTCGCGGCCCTGAAGGCGAAGGGCGTCAAGGCCTTCGGCCGCGCCCTCGACGTCGCCGACAAGGACGCGCTCGAGACCTTCGTGAAGGACGCCGCCGAGGCTCTCGGCGGCCTCGACATGGTGGTCGCCAACGTCTCCGCGCTCGCGGTCGCCGACGACGAGGACGCCTGGATGAAGGGCTTCAACGTCGACATGATGCACACCGTGCGCACCGTCAACGCGGCCATGCCCTACCTGGAGAAGTCGAAGTCCGCCTCGATCACGGTCATCTCCAGCGTGTCCGGCCGCGAGATCGACTTCACCGGACCCGCCTACGGCGCCTTCAAAGCCGCCCTCGTCCACTACGCCCAGGGCCTCGCCTACCGCCTCGCGCCGAAGATGATCCGCGCCAACGCGGTGTCGCCGGGCAACACCTATTTCGACAAGGGCATCTGGCAGCACATCGAGCAGAACATCCCCGACCTGTTCAAGACCGCCCTGTCCCTGAACCCGACCGGCCGCATGGCGACCGCCGAGGAGATCGCCCGCGGCATCGTGTTCCTGGCGAGCCCCGCCTCGTCCTTCACCACGGGCACGAACCTGGTCATCGACGGAGCCCTGACCAAGGGCGTGCAGCTCTGAGGGCCCCGCCGGCTCAGATCGCCAGGGCGAGCCGGAGGCCGTCGTAGACCGCCGCGTGGATGTTGCGCGACGCGACCGCGTCGCCGATCCGGTAGAGGCGGAAGCGGCCTTCCGGATTGGCCGCCGCGGTCTGCGGCCGGAGCTCCACGAAGGCCCGCTGGTCGAGGGCGCCCAGGTTGAGGGAGAGCGGCTTCAGGGCGAAATAGAGCTCGTCGAGCGGCAGCGTCCCGTGCTCGACCACGACCTGGTCGGCCCGCCGCTCGACGAGCGCCCCGCCGTACTCCTGCTCGAACACGGCCACGAGCCCGTTGCCCTCGCGCCGGACCGCCCGCAGGCGCTCATTGAGCGTGACCTTGACGCCCGCCTTGGCGAAGGCCCGGAAGTAGACCGGATAGTTGGTCCCGCCGACCTCCGGCGCGAGCGTGCGCTCCGGCGTGACGATCTCAAGCCGCGACCCCGCCTCCGCCAGGAACTCGGCCGCGGTCATGCCGGGATACGCGCCGTTGTCGTCGTAGAGGATGACCGTCTCCCCCGGCCGCGCCGCGCCGGACAGCACGTCCCATGTGGTCGTCACCAGGTCGGCGCCGGAGTCCAGGAAGTCCACATTCGGAATTCCGCCAGTGGCGAGAATGACGAGATCAGGATTTTCTCCAAGGATGTCAGCCGACTCTGCGTAGGTGTTGAAGCGGAACCTCACCCCGTGCCGGCGGCACTGGTCCATGCGCCAGTCGATGATGCCGAGGATCTCCCGGCGGCGCTTCAGCCCGGCCGTCACCCGGACCTGCCCGCCCGCCTCGTCGGCCGCCTCGAAGACCGTCACCGCATGTCCGCGCGCCGCCGCCACCCGCGCCGCCTCGAGCCCGGCCGGGCCCGCCCCGACCACGACGACCCGGCGGGGCGCCGCGGCCCGCTCCGTGACCTCGTGAGGAAGCAGGCCCTCGCGCCCCGTGGCGGCGTTGTGGATGCACAGCGCGTCGCCGCCGAAGTAGATCCGGTCGATGCAGTAGCCCATGCCGACGCAGGGCCGGATCTCGTGCTCCCGGCCCTCGGCGACCTTGCGGGCGATGTGCGGGTCGGCCATGTGGGCGCGGGTCATGCCGACCATGTCGAGCTTGCCGGTCGCCACCGCGTGACGGGCCGTCGCCACGTCCTGGATGCGCGCGGCGTGGAAGACGGGGAAGCGCGTCGTCTCCCGGACCTCGCCGGCGAAGTCGAGATGCGGCCCCGAGCGGTATCCCATGCCGGGGATCACATGGCTCAGCGCCTCGTCGGTGTCGATGTGGCCCCGGATGACGTTGATGAAGTCGATCAGGCCCGACCCGGCGAGCCGCCGCGCGATCTCCAGCCCCTCCGCGCGGCTGAGCCCGCGCGTCCAGTCCTCGTCGCAGACCATCCGCGCGCCGACGACGAAGTCCGGCCCAACCCTTTCACGAACAGCTTCAAGCGCCTGGAAGCCGAACCTCATACGGTTCTCGAGGCTGCCCCCGTAGTCGTCCGTCCGGAGGTTGGTGGCCGGCGACCAGAACTGGTCGATCAGGTGGCCGTACATCTCGAACTCGAGTCCGTCGAGCCCGCCCGCCTTGACCCGCTCGGCCGCATCCGCGTAGGCGGCGATCACCCGCGCAATGTCCCAGTCCTCCATCGCCTTCGGGAAGGCCCGGTGCGCCGGCTCGCGCACCGGCGAGGGCGCGATCACCGGCAGCCAGTCCTCCTTGTTCCACCCGGTGCGCCGGCCGAGGTGGGTGATCTGGATCATCACGGCCGCGCCGTTCTCGTGCACGTCGTCGGCGAGGCGTCGGAGCCAGGGGACGACCTCGTCCTTGAAGAGGAGGACGTTGCCGAAGGCCTGCGGGCTGTCCTCGGCGACCACCGACGAGCCGCCGATCATGGTCAGCGCGATGCCGCCCCGGGCCTTCTCGGCGTGGTAGCGCCGGTACCGGTCCTTCGGCAGGCCGTCCTCGGTGTAGAAGGGCTCGTGCGCCGTCGACATGAAGCGGTTGCGCAGGGTCAGGTGCTTCAGGCGGTAGGGCTGCAGCAGCGGATCCTTCGCGGTCGACGGCTCGCTCATCTCAATCGGACTCCGGATGGCAGGGCGCCCCCGGCGGGATCTCGTAATAGTCCCCCTTGTCGGCGCAGTAGATGTTCTTGGCGATGGAGAGGCCGGTCGGTCCGTCGAAGGAGCCGCCCGCGATGGAGATGCGGGCTTCGGCGGTCGGCTTCCAGAACAGGTTGCCGCCGCAGATCCGGCAGAAGCCCCGGGTCGCGATCGACGAGGACTGGAACCAGGCGAGCCCGTCTTCCCGCGTGATCGTGAAGCTGTCGAGCGGCACCGAGCTCATGGCGACGAAATGGCCGCTCGTCCTCCGGCACTGCGTGCAGTGACAGGCGGTGAAGTCGCGGAAGGGCCCGACCGCCCGCCATCGCACCGCCCCGCACAGGCAGCCGCCCTCGTGAATCGCCGTCGTGTCGGTCATCGTCGAGCCTCCGGTCCGGTGCCACGGGCCTCTAACGCGGAAGCGACGATTCGGATGCAGTCCGGACAGAGGCAATCCGCGAAGGGTCCCACCTCCGCGGGCAGCGGCACCGGCAGACGGAACGGCTCCTCCCCGCACCAGCAGCGCCCGGACCCGTCGTTGAGGCAGCCGAACGCCGCCCCGCAGCGCGAACAGGCGATGCGGCGCGGTTTCCTGTCGGGAGCGGGCTCGGTCATGGCACGGTCGGGGCCTCGGCGCCGGCCCGCCTCGACCGGCGCCCCAGACTTTCGCCCGGCGCGCGCCCGCGCGCTGTCGCGTTCGCGACGTCCCGCGACGGCTCCGGTCAGGCGGCCTCGAGCTGCTCGACGAACCGGCGCAGCCCGTCCTGAAGCTCCTGCGCTTCGCGGCCGAGGTCCCGGGCCTGCTCGACCACGGACTGGGCCGCGGTCTCGGTCGACACCACCGCCTGGCGGACGTCGACGATGTTGGCGGAGACGATCTCGGTCCCCTGTGCGGCGTTCTGCGCCGAGCGGGCGATGCCGTCCGTGGCATGACGCTGGTCCGTGACCGCCTCCGAAACGGACCCGACCGCCGCCCCGATGTCGCCGACGACGCTGCGGATCTTATTGATGGCGTCCACCGCCGTTCGGGTCGCCTCGCGCATGTCGGCGATCTGCAGGGCGATCTCGTCCGTGGCCTTGGCGGTCTGGCCCGCCAGCGTCTTCACCTCGCCCGCGACCACCGCGAAGCCCCGGCCCGACTCGCCCGCCCGCGCCGCCTCGATGGTGGCGTTGAGGGCGAGCAGGTTGGTCTGCTCGGCGATCGACTGGATGATGTCCACCACCGATCCGATCTTGGCGGCCGTCGATGCGAGGGACTCCACCAGGGTGTTGGTGGCCTGGGCCTGCTGGTCGGCCTGGGCCGTGATCGTGCCGGAGCGCCCGATCAGCTCCGCCATGCCGCCGAGCGACGCCAGCAGCCGATCCGTCGAATTGGCGACGCTGCGCACGTCCGTGTTGGCCGCCTCGGAGGCCTCCGCGACGGTGCTGGAGCGCTTCGCGGAGACCTGCGCCAGCTCCGCCATGCGGCCGGCCTCCGTCTCCAGGGTCTCGGCGGCCCGTGCGACGGTGCCCACCACCGACCCGACCTTCTCCTCGAACTCGCGGGCGAGGCGCGACGTCATCGCCCGCCGGGCACGTTCCTGCTCCGCGCGTCCGCTCTCGTTCTCCGCATGCCGCCAGGCCGCCTCGGCCTCGACGGAATCCTTGATGCTGGCGACCGCACGGGCGATCTCGCCGATCTCGTCCTTGCGGTGCCGGCCGGCGATCTCCTCGTCGAGCTTGCCGCCCGCAATCGCCCGGAGGGCCGCGGTGAGCTTCAGGATGGGCCGCGTGATGCCCGAGGCGACCAGGATGCCGATCAGCACCGTGCCGGCCAGGATGGCGACGGCGGCGATCTGCAGGGTCCGGCTGATCTCGTCCGCGGCGGCGAGCGATTCGGAGACCGCCTTTTCGGCCACCAGCATCCAATCGCTGCCGAAGATCCGCGTCCGCGACGTGGCGGCGAGCCGCTCCTCGCCGTCGCGGATGAACCGGAACACCGAACCGGCCTGGAGCTTCGCCGCTTCCGCCGCCATGCCGACGGCGGTCGCCGGCAAGCCGGCCGTCGGGTTGGCGGACAGCGGCGCGTTGCTGCGCAGCCGCCCGTCCGGGCCGACCGCGAAGGTCTGCCCCGTATCGCCGAGACCGTTGCGGTCGGACAGCACCCGGTCGAAGATCGCCGGGCCCAGCCGGAGCACCACGTAGCCGCCGCGCACGCTCGCCTGAGCCTCGCCCATGGCAACGTTCGCCTTGCGCACCAGGGGACGGCCGAGGAAGGCGGAAGGCTCCTCGCCGCCCGGCGCGTAGGCCGCGAAGTCGACGAAGCTGGCCTTGTCGTCCGGCCCGTCGCGCATGGCGGTGAAGAGCTGGCCGAGCCCGGTGCCGGCCAGGTCCCGCGCGGCGTCATGGGCAAAGTCGTCGCCCTTCACGACCGTGTAGACGACGCGCCCGTCCTTGTTGAGAAGAAGGATGTCTGCGTAGCCGCCGACCGCCTTCACCGCCGACGCCGCCGGGTGCACCTTGGCGTGGCGGACACCGTACATGGCCCCGATTTTCGCACCGTCCGCCTGCGCGCGCTCGGCCGCCGGCAGGCCGGCGAAGAACTGGATGACCTTATCGGTATCGGGCTTGCCGGGCTGCAGGTTCTCGTCGAGGTCGCCCAGATTGCCCGCGATGATCTTGTCCGCCGTCAGCGCCGCAAGGTCGACGTCGAGCCTCTCGGCGATGAGGTCGAGGCTGAGCTCCCGCGCGCCCGCCGCCTGCAGGAGCCGGCTGCGGGCCTCGGCTTCGAGACCGTCCCGGGCTCCCATCCAGCCGATCGTGCCCATCACGGCGGCACTGGCCAGCGCCAGCCCGACGAGGGCAAAAGGTATACGGAAGCGTAGCGACGACATCATGGCGGGCACCCCGAATTCAATGCTCACAAGCTTGGAATTTCGGTAGTGACTTCCAGGTTAACGCTGCGCCCGAGAAGCGTGGTTGCTCTTGTGCCCTTTCGTCACGCTGATCAAGAATACGAATATAATCCATGGTCCGTATGGAAACGGACAATGTGATTTCTGCGTAGGTTCCTGCCTAGGCCCGCATTCGCACGCCGGCCGGATCGAACAGCGGTTCGACGAGCACCCTGGCCCGACGGCGCTCGCCGATGATCTCGATCTCGTATCCGGCCGCCGCCTCGAAGGCGGCCGCCTCGACGTAGCCCAGCGCGACCGACGTCTCGCTGGCATGCGCATAGCCGCCCGACGTGACCCAGCCCACCACCCGCCCGTCCCGCCAGATCGGCTCGTCGCCGATCACGTCCGCGTCGAGCGCATCGACCGCGAAGGTCGCCAGGATCCGCTTCGGCCCCGCCTCCCGCGCGCGCAGGAGCGCGTCCCGGCCCACGAAGTCGGCCTTCTGGGTCGCCACGAACCGCTCGAGCCGCGCTTCCCAAGGCGTGTAGATCGGCCGGTATTCGCGCGACCAGGAGCCGAAACTCTTCTCGAGCCGCAGCGCATTGAGCGCCCGCGCGCCGAACGGACGGATCCCGAGGTCCGCCCCGGCCGTCAGGACCAGATCCCAGAGCCCCCGCAGGTGCTCCGGCCTGACCCAGATCTCGTAGCCGAGGTCGCCCGTGTAGGTGACCCGCCCGACGGTCGCCGGGAAGCGGCCGACGTCGAAGCGGGCGATGTCCATGAACCGGAAGGCGGCGGCCGACACGTCGCGCTGTGCGAGACGGGCGAGCAGGTCGCGCGACCGCGGTCCGGCGACCTGAAGGCCGACCAGTTCGAGCCCCAGGCTCCGGACCGACACGCCCTCCGGCGCCCGCGCCAGGAACCAGCGCATGTGATAGGCCTCCGCGAGGCTCGAGCCGAAGACCAGGAACCGGTCCTCCGCCAGCCGCCCGACCGTGAAGTCGCCGATCAGCATGCCGGCCGGATTGAGCATCGGGGTGAGCACCATGCGGCCGACCGCGGGGATCCGGTTCGGCAGCAGGCGGTCGAGGAAGTCCTCCGCACTCGTCCCCGCGATCTCGTACTTGGCGAAGTTCGAGATCTCCAGGACACCGACGCCGGACCGCACGGCGCGCGCCTCGGCCCCCACATGCGGGAAGTCGTTCGAGCGTCGGAACGAGAAGTCGTCGCGCGCCTCGGCCCTGGACGGCGCGAACCACAGCGCATGCTCCAGGCCGCAGAGGTCCCCCATGACGGCGCCGCCCTCGACCAGCCGGTCATACAGGGCCGTGGTCCGGAACGGCCGCGCGGCGGGCAGTTCCTCGTTCGGGAAGCGGATGCGGAAGCGGCGGGCGTAGTTCTCGCGCACCTTCGCGTTGGTGTGGCCGAGGGTCGTCCAGTCGCCGTAGCGGGCGACATCCATGCCGAACACGTCGAAGCCGGGATCGCCGTCGACGATCCAGTTGGAGAGCGCCAGCCCCACGCCGCCGCCCTGACTGAAGCCCGCCATCACGCCGCAGGCGACCCAGTAGTTGCGGACCCCCTTGATCGGCCCGACGAGCGGGTTGCCGTCCGGGGCGAACGTGAAGGGGCCATTGATGATCTTGCGGATGCCGGCCCTGGCATAGGCCGGGAAATGCTCGAAGCCGACCTCCAGCGAGGGCGCGATCCGGTCCAGGTCGGGCTCCAGCAGGTCCTGGCCGAAGTCCCAGGGCGTGGTCTTCTCGGACCACGGCTTGCAGGCCTTCTCGTAGGTGCCGAGCAGCATGCCGCCGCGCTCCTGGCGCGTGTAGATCTCGCCCTCGAAGTCGAGCGCGGTGATCACCTCCTTGCCGGTCGCCGCGTTGATCTCGGCCACCTCCGGCATGTCGTCGGTCAGAAGATACATGTGCTCCATGGCCAGGATCGGCAGTTCGAGCCCGATCATCCGCCCGCATTCGCGCGCCCAGAGCCCGCCCGCGTTGACCACGTGCTCCGCATGGACCGTGCCCTGCTCGGTGACCACGTCCCACGTCCCGTCCGCCCGCTGGACCGTGTCGACGACCCGGTTGCGCAGGACGATCTCGGCGCCCTGGATCCGGGCCGATTTCGCGTAGGCGTGGGTGGTCCCGTAGGGGTCGAGGTGGCCCTCGAACGGGTCGTACATGGCGCCGACGAACTTCGTCTCGTCGATCAGCGGCATCAGCCGCTTGGCCTCGGCGGCCGAGATGATCTCGGTGTGCATGCCGAGGTAGCGCCCCTTGGCATGGGCCATCTTCAGCCAGTCGAGCCGCTCCCGGGTGCCGGCCAGCATGACGCCGCCCGTCAGGTGCAGCCCGCAGGACTGGCCGGAGAGCGCCTCGATCTCCCGGTAGAGCTCGACCGTGTACTGCTGCAGCTTGGCGACGTTCGGATCGCCGTTGAGCGTGTGGAAGCCGCCGGCGGCGTGCCAGGTCGACCCCGCGGTCAGCTCCGCGCGCTCGATGAGCATCACGTCGCGCCAGCCGCGCTTGGTCAGGTGGTAGAGCACCGAACAGCCGACCACGCCACCGCCGATGACGACGACCCGGGCAGAGGACTTCATGGCTTCACTCCGGTAGGACGGGACCGAGGGACGACGCGCCCGGCCGTCCGCGCCCTCAGGAGAGGGCGCGCCGGGAGCGCTGGAAGGCGAGTGCGATCAGGAACGCGATGGCGAGGAGCCCCGTGAAGAGCCCGAAGGCCAGCGGGAAGGAGTAACGCTCCACGATCGCGCCGAACACGAAGGGCATCGGCCCGCGCGGCAGGGACGAGACGAGGGTCACCACCGCGAGCGCGGTGGACGCCGCCAGCGACGAGGTCGTCGCCGCGAGCGCGAACCCGCAGGGTACGATCGAGGCGGTCCCGGCGCCGATCAGCGCGAAGCCGAGCGCACTCGTCCAGAACCCCGCCCCGAGCGCCACGATGCCGAAGCCGGCCGTCGCGACCAGGATGGAGAGGTTCATCAGCAGGGGGTCGCCGAGCCGAGCCCGCAGCCGGTCGGCGACGAGCCGCACGCTCGACTGGCAGCCCGCGAAGAAGGCCGCGCCCGTCCCGGCCAGCGCCGCCAGCCGCGGCGCCTCCACGGCGAGGAGCGACGAGGACCACAGGATCGCCGCCATCTCGCCCGCCATGGAGATGCCCGCCACCAGCCCGATCGCGACGAGGCTCCAGGTCAGCGGCAGCCGCCTCGACCGCCCGTCCGCCGGCCTGAGCGGCCGCTCGGGCGTGGCACGGGTGACGCAGAGCGCGACCCAGCCGAACACCAGCGGCGCCGCCGCGGCGATCGTCCAGGGCCCGGCGAGCGTCACCGCCAGGCTCGACGGGATCGCCGCGACCGCGATGCCGCCCGACGCGAAGCCGTGCAGCCCGGCGAGGATCGGCGCCCGCTTCTCGGTCTCCACCGCCATGCCCTCGGCGTTCATGATGAGGTCGATGATCCCGACCAGCACCCCCATCGCGGTCAGCGCCGCCATGAACCACAGCCGCCCGGCCGCCAGGAACAGGAGCGGCAGCACCAGCCCCTGGGCCGGCAGCGCCGCGAGCAGGATCCGCCTCAGCGTGAAGCGGCGCGCCAGCACGCCCGCGAAGGACATGGCGGTCAGGTTGCCCGCCATGAACAGCGTGAAGCCGATCCCCAGCTCTGCCGGCGAGATCCCCGACCGGGCCGCCACGGTCGGCACCGCCCCCGACCACAGGCCGAGCGCTACCCCGAACGCGACGAACACCGATCGCACGGCCCCGTGCGGCGTCGAGGGAAACAAGGTCGGCGGTCTCCGGGAACTGCGGGCGGACGAACAGGGCGAATCCGACCGGCAAGGGGCTCCATGATAGCGAGCCGGGGGACGGCGGGCCACGTCGGCATCGAGGAACGCGCGACGGTGCTTCACTTCTCGCGAAGTTCGACATTACGTTAGGAAAGATGGCCTCTCTGCCGCCCGCAGCAGCCGGGGAGCGGTACTCGACCGTAAAGCCGGCCGGATGCATCTGGACATTTTGCACATTTATATGCACATTGGAGAGACATGCGGTGCCCAGTGTGGAAACCAATACGCGTCGTATCGTTGCGCGCCTCTCGCGCGAGGGGTGGGTGAACATCGGCGGTGCAAAACACGACAAGTTCGTGAAACTGGACCGGCCCGACATCCAGATCATCGTGCCCAGGCACAAGGACCAATCCGAAGGTGTCGCACGATCGATCGCACGATTGGCCGGCTGGCTTTGAGGATATCGTTCATGACTCACTATGTCGGAATCATCGACGGACAGAAGGATGTCTGGGGCGTCCGGATTCCGGACGTTCCGGGATGCCATGGCGGCGGGGGGACACCAGAGCAGGCTCTCAGCGATGCGGTGTCGGCTCTGAGCGAAATCGCTGACGACCTCGCGCGCCGAGGTCGCTCGCTTCCTGCGGCGCGGACCATTTCCGAATGTGCGTCGGACCCCGCCATTCGCAAAGATATGTCCGAGACTGACGCATTCGTGCTGGTGCCGCTGATTTTCGAGTCGGGTCGCCCCGCCCGCGCCAACATCTCCATGGACGCCGGCCTCCTGCAGGCGATCGACTCGGCGGCGAAGCGGCGGGGCCTGACGCGCTCGGCCTTCCTCGCCTCCGCGGCGCGGGAGAAGATCCTGTCGGAGGTCTGAGCGCGCCGTTTCGCCCATGTCAGAAGTCCGTGGGCGCGCCGCCCTCGGCCTTGCGGCGGGCGACGAAGGCGTCGAGTTCCTCGCGGACGGCCGGCTCCATGGGCGGCTCCGCGAAGGTGTCGAGGCGCTCCCGGTAGAGCCGCTCGGCCGTGTCGTAGGCGGTCGGCGACCCGGCCTCGCGCCAGGTCTCGTAGTTGCGCCAGTCCGAAATCATCGGGGCGAAGAAGGCCGTCCGGTAGCGGGCCTGCGTGTGCGCGCAGCCGAAGAAGTGCCCGCCCGGCCCGACCTCGCGCACGGCGTCGAGCGCCAGCGTGTCGTCGTCGACCGTGAGCGGCGTCAGGAATTCCGCGATCATGCCGAGGAGGTCGGCGTCGAGCACCATCTTCTCGAAGGAGGCGTGCAGTCCGCCTTCCATCCAGCCGGCCCCGTGCATGATCAGGTTGGCCCCGCCCATGATCGCGCCCCAGAGCGAGAAGACGCTCTCGTAGGCCGCCTGGGCGTCGAGCGTGTTCGCCGCACAGGCGTTCGACGACCGGTAGGGCACCCGGTAGCGGCGGGCGAGCTGGCCGCCGAGGAGCGCGGCCTTCATGTATTCCGGCGTGCCGAAGGCCGGCGCCCCCGACTTCATGTCGACGTTCGAGGTGAAACCGCCGTACATGAACGGCGAGCCGGGCCGCACGGACTGCGCGAACACCAGCCCGGCCAGGGCCTCGGCGTTCTGCTGCGCGACCGCCCCGACGATCGTCACCGGCGCCATGGCGCCCGCCAGCGTGAAGGGCGTGAGCACCGTCACCTGGTTAGCCCGCGCCATCTGGATGATGCCCTCCAGCATGGGCCCGTCGAGCCTGAGAGGCGACGACGAGTTGACGATGGTGAAGACCGACGGCTCGCGCTCGAGCCGGTCCCGGTCGATGCCCCGGGCGATCCGCGCCATCTCGATGCCGTCCGTGATCCGCTCCCGCCCGAGCGAATAGGCGTGGATCGGCTTGTCCGAGAGGGTCAGCATCGCCTGCAGCGCGTCGAGGTGCCGCACGGAGGCGTGGATGTCCGCCGGTTCCGTCGGATACCCGCCCCAGAGATGCATGGCGTCGAGCGTCTGTCCGAGCCGGATCAGGTTGCGGTAGTCGGCGATGTTGCCGGGCCGCCGACCGCCGGCCCGGTCCGCCACGTTCGGCGTCGAGCCGATGGACGCGAAGGCCACGTGGCCGTCGCCGAACACGACGTCCCGGCCGGGATTGCGCGCATGCAACCGGAAGCTCGGCGGCGCGAGCCCGATCTTGGCCTCGACGAGCCCCCGGTCGAAACGCACCCGCTTCGAATTCGGGTCGACGTCCGCGCCTTCCGCCTTGAGGATCGCGCGCGCCTCGTCATGCAGGAAGTCCATCCCGATCTCTTCCAGGATGGTCAACGAGGCGGCGTGAATCGCCTCCAGCTCGTCCGCCGAGACCGCCGGCACCGGGGCGAAGGGCAGCCGCGGCTGCGGCTTGCGCACTTCGGCCGGACGGCTCCTCTGCCGCTCCTCGCGCCCCCGCCGCCGCCCGCGCTCGCCCGCCCCGGCCGAAATCCCCTCACCCGTGTCGCTCGCCATCGAAGATCCTTTCGCCCCGCCCCCGAGACCCTGCCGCCTGCCGGCCGGCGCGGAAAGGCCTGGCGCGGCCATATCGTTTTTTTGGATCACGCTATCGAATATCGGCGCTGACCGGCCCGCCCCCGCGCCACTAAACCTGAGCGGGATCGACGTTCGGAGGACGCATGGCCCGCTGGGAACTCGCCCGACTGCCCCACATCACCGGCGGCCCCGGCGCCCGTGACGCCGCCGGGCCACTGGCCGCCGCGCTGACCGGGCCCGGCGCCGCCGTCCTGCTCGTCGCCGACCCGGGCCTCGCCGCGACCGGCCTCGTCGACGACGTCCGCGCGTCGCTGGCCGGCGCGGGGCTCGCGGTCGAGACCTTCTCGGACTTCACCGGCGATCCGACCGCCGCGCAGGCGGACGCCGCCGCCGCCGTGGCCCGGCGCTCGAAGGCCGCGGCCGTCGTGGCGCTCGGCGGCGGCTCCGCCCTCGACCTCGGCAAGGCCGTCGCGGCGATCGCGACCGACACGGCCCCGGCGGTCGCCTATCAGCTCTGCGAACGCGACTTCCCCGCCGCGACGCTCGCCCGCATCGCCATCCCGACCACGTCGGGCACCGGCTCGGAGGCGACCCGGACCGCCATCCTGACGCGTGCCGACAAGGCCAAGGTCTGGCTCTGGGGCGACGCCCTGAAGCCGCACGAGATCATCCTAGACCCGGAGACGACCCTCTCCCTGCCGCCCGCCCTCACCGCCCAGACCGGCATCGACGCCCTGGTCCACGCCCTGGAGGCCGCCACCAACGCCAACGCCACGCCGGCCAATCGCCTCTACGCCCACGAGGCGATCCGCCTCGCCGCCCGTCATCTGGAGCCCGCCGTAGCGGACGGGGCCAACCTGGAGGCCCGCGCCGGCCTGCAGCGGGCGGCCTGGCTCGCCGGCATCGCCATCGACAACGGCGGCACCGCCGTCGCCCACACCATCGGCCATGCCCTCGCGTCCCTGCGCCCCCTCCACCACGGCCGCTCCGTCGCCCTCGGCATGATCGCGACCCTCGACTGGAACATCGTCGACGACGACGGCCGCTTCGACGCGGCGGCGCGCGCCATGGGCCTCGGCGCGGCCCGGGACCTGCCGGCCGCCTTCGAGCGCCTCACCCGCGGCATCGGCATCCGTGTGTCGCTCGCGGAGGAGTTCGCCGGGATCGCGCCGGAGACGCTCTCCGCCCAGATGGCGCGCCCCGAGAACGCCGCCATGCGCCATTCCAACCGCCGCCGGATCGAGGACGCCGACCTTCTCGTCTTCGCCGAACGCGTCCTGACGCAGGCGTGAGGGCCGGACCGCCATGAAGATCACCGGCATCGAGATCACCCATCACCGGCTGCCCCTGGATCCGCCGTTCCACGCGAGCTGGGACACGCGGCCGCGCACCCGTTTCGACGCCACGATCGTCCGCGTGACCACCGACGAGGGCCTCGTCGGCGTCGGCTCGGGGGACGCGATGGCCGGGTTCGCCGGCCACGAGGATCTCTTCATCGGGCAGGACCCGCTCGCGATCGAGCGGCACTGGCGCATCCTCTCCAACATCCAGTTCCACGTCGGCCGCTGCTGGCCGCTCGACCTCGCGCTCTGGGACCTCGCCGGCAAGATCGCCGGCCTGCCGGTCTGGAAGCTGCTGGGCGGCCTCTCCGACCGCGTCCGCGCCTACGCCTCCTCGGGGACGCTGCGCGCCCCCGCAGCCCTCGCCGAGGCGGCCGAGGCCTACCTGGACCGCGGCTTCCGCGCCCTCAAGATCCGCTTCCACCGGGGCGACTGGCGCGCCGACATCGCCGCCCTGGAGGCCGTCCGCGCCCGGGTCGGCACGAAGCTCGACCTGATGGTGGACTGCAACCAGGGTTGGCGCATGTCCTGGGACGCCTATGCCCCCTGGTCGCTCAAGGACGCCCTGCAGGTCGCCCGCGAGCTGGAGGGGCTCGGCGTCTACTGGATGGAGGAACCCCTCCACCGCTCCGACCGCGAGGGCATGCGGCGCCTGCGCGAGATGACCGACATCCGCATCGCCGGCGGCGAGATGACGCGCGAACTGCCGGAGTTCCGCGACCTCATCCGCGACGGCTGCCTGGACGTGGTGCAGCCCGATGCCGCGCTCGTCGGCGGGATCACGGGGCTCCGGCGCGTCGCCGCCATGGCGGAGGCCGCCAACCTGGTCTTCACGCCGCACACCTGGACCAACGGCCTCGGCGTCGTCGCCAACGCCCACCTCACCTGCGCGCTGGCCGACGCTCCGTACCTGGAGTTCCCCTTCGACCCGCCGGAGTGGACCCTGCCGCGCCGGGATTTCCCGATCCGCGAGCCCCTCGACGTCGACCGCGACGGCTGGATCGTGTTGTCGGAGACGCCCGGCCTCGGCTACGAACTGGACGAGGAGAGACTGACGGCGACCCGGATCGGCTGACGGCCCGGGTGCCCGTGCCCGGGAGACGCTCCGATGGACCGCCGCTGGCTTCCCCTCAACGCCCTGCGCGCCTTCGAGGCCGCCGGACGGCACCGCAGCTTCACCGCCGCGGCCCAGTCGCTGCTGGTCACCCAGTCCGCCGTCAGCCGCCACGTGATCGGGCTCGAGGACCTGATCGGCATCCCGCTCTTCGAGCGCAAGCCGCACCAACTCGCCCTGACGGACGCCGGTCGGCGGCTCCTCCCCGTGGTCACCCGCGCCTTCGACCGCATCGACGAGGCGCTCGAGGAGGTCCGTGCCGAGCGCGCCGGCCCCCGCCGGTCCCTGCGGGTCGCCCTGCCCCACACCTTCGCGCACCAGCTGGCGGTTCCCATCCTGAAGGACTTCCGTGCCGAACACCCAGACATCGGCATCGATATCGACAGCCGCATCGTCTCCGGCCCGATGGAACGCGGCGCCGACGTGGCCGTGATCTATTCCGAGCCCAAGGTCACGGATCGCGTCCTCGACCTTCTGTGGATGGTCCGCCTGACCATCCTCTGCCACCCGGACGTGGCCGCCCGCGCCGAGGGGACGGACCTGGGGCGCTTCCTCGCGGCCCACGACCTCCTCCACGTCCGCCTGGAGGACCGGCCGAAGACCTATCTCTGGGAAATGGTCACCCGCACCGCCGGGTGCCCGGAGGTGAAGGTCGACCGCGGCCTCGTCTTCGACACGGCCCAGATGGCCGTGCAATACGCCCTGTCGGGCGAAGGACTGGCGCTCGTCGACCCCCTGCTCTTCCAGGCCGAGATCGCGGCCGGACGGCTGGTCCGGCCTTTCGACCTGATGATCGACGACGGCTATGGCTACTACCTCGCCACCGATCCCGACGACCTCGGCGACACGGCCGTCTCGGTCTTCCGCAGCTGGCTGATCCGCCGCTTCTCCGCCCCGCCTTTCGCGCCCGAACGCCGCGCCTGAGCGCCGACCCGGCACATCGGCGCAGGGCGGCCGGCGACAGAAGGTGTCGCGCCGAACCATGCGCCGCCCGCCGGCCGCCCACAGTGGTACCGTCCCGCCACGCCCTCGCGAATCGGAAGCCCGTCCCGTGCCCTCCGCCTATCGCCCGGTCGCCGCCCTTCTCGTCTCCGTCTTCGTGCTCCTGACCGGCCACGGACTGCTGACCACGATCGTGCCCCTGGGAGCCCGCGCCCACGGGGCGAGCGAGGTGGAGGTCGGCCTGCTCGGCTCGGCCTACTTCCTCGGTATGATGCTCGGTGCCGTCGCCAACCCCGGCGCGGTCCGCCACGCCGGGCACGCCCGCGCCTACACGGCCTCCATCGCCATCGGCATCGTGGCGACCCTCGGCTTTGCCGTCTTCCACGAGATCGGGGCCTGGATCCTGTTCCGCGGCGTGCTCGGCTTCTGCCTCGCCGGGGTCTACGCCACGGTCGAGAGCTGGCTTCAGGGCAAGTCCGACAATGCCGTGCGCGGCCGGGTGATCTCGGTCTACAGCGTCATCCAGTATGCCGGCTGGGCCGCCGGCAACCAGTTGCTCCGGCTGGACGAGCCGACCGGCTTCACGCTCTTCGCCGCGGCCGCGGCCCTGCTCGCGGCCTCGATCCTGCCCCTCGCGCTCACCGAGCAGGATCCGCCGGAACGGCCGGCGAGCCCCAGCCTGCCGGTCCGCTGGTTGTGGCGGACGAGCCCGGTCGCCATCGTGGGCGTCTTCCTCATCGGCGCCTGCAACGGCCCCTTCTGGTCGCTGTCGGCGGTCTATGCCGCCGAGATCGGCCTCTCCACCGCGCAGGTGGGCACCTACATGACGCTCCTGACCGCCGGCTGCGCCGCGCTCCAGATCCCCGTCGGGCGCCTGTCCGACCGGATCGACAGGCGCCGGGTCCTGCTCGGCCTCATCGGCGCCTGCGTGCTCTTCGAGGTCCTGATCGGCCTCCTCGGCGCGCGCCTGCCCCATCCCGTCCTCTACGCGCTCGGCTTCGCGCTCGGGTCGGTCCTGGCGACCCAGTACTACGTGCTGGCCTCCCATGTGAACGACCGCACCGGACGCGAGAACGCCGTCGGCGTCGCCGCGGTGCTGCTGCTGGTCTATTGCCTCGGCGCGATCGCGGGCCCGGTCTCGGCCGCCGCCCTGATGGCGCGCGCCGGCCCCAGCCTGCTCTATCTGCACAACGCCGCCCTCCACGCACTCTTCGGCGGCTACGTACTGTGGCGTATGCTCGCCGCCGGCGCCCCCGAGCGGGCCGCCGCGGCGGCTCCGATCCGTCCGGCGGCCTGAGGCGCCGGCATGCCCCCCGCAAACGGCCCAGTGGCCGGCCCGGTCACCCGGAGAATGGCCCGATGTCCCGCTCGCCGCTGATCGGATCCGCCATGGCCCTCGCCGCCGGGCTGCTCTGGAGCTTCGGCGTCCTCACCGTCCGCTTCGCCGCCGAGGCCGATCCGTTCCAGTACCTGATCTGGCGTGCGGTCGGCGTCATGGCCGTGATGGAGGGCATCTCGGTCGTGTCCGGCGGCGGCCTGCTGCTGCCCCGGTTCCTCAAGACGGACCGGCTCGGCTTCGTCGCGGCCGCGGGCCTCGTCCTCGCCGCGGTCGCCTTCGTGTTCGCCCTGAAGCGGACCACTGTCGCCAATGCGGTCTTCTTCGCCTCCACGGCCCCCCTGCAGACCGCGATCCTGGCCCGTATCTTCCTGGGTGAACGGCTCGGGACGGGCGGGGTGGCCTCCATCCTGGTCGGGCTCGCCGGCCTCCTCGTCATGGTCGGCGGCGACCTCGGCGGCGGCGACCTGGCGGGCAACCTCGGCGGCCTGTTCTCGGCCTTCGGCTTCGCCGTCTATGCGGTCGCGGTGCGTCTCGGCAAGGGCCGCGACTTCGCGCCCGTCCTGGCCGGCTACGGGCTCTTGACCCTTCTGGTGTGCCTGGCCGCGACGCTCTTCAACGGGCGCACCCTGCTGCCGCCGCCGCTCGACGTCGCCATGGCGGTGACGCACGGCGCCGCGCTGATCGGCATCGGGACGATCCTCTTCAACCGCGCCTCCCGCGCCGTGCCCGCCGTCGGCCTGACGGTGCTGGCGCAGACAGAGACCGTCTTCGCCCCGCTCTGGGTCTACCTCGTCTTCGCCGAAACCCCCAAGGCGACGAGCCTGGCGGGCGGCGCACTGATCCTCGCCGCCATTCTCCTGAAGGCTTTCACGACTCCGCCCGAGCCGCGGCCCGCGCTCGGCGAGCGGCCGGCCTGACCGGTCGTGCTCAGGCGGCGCCGCGCCGGACGACCGCCTCGAGCGGTGTCGGCAGCACCGGATGGATCCGGCGCAGGAAGTCGATCAGGGCCATCTCGGCCGCCGTCACGCGCCCATTGCGCCCGATCCAGGCGACCGCCCAGTCGACCTCGCCCGCCGAGAGCGCCTCGGCATCGGTGATCGCCGCCGCGTCGCGCCGGTTATCCTCCGCATGCGCCGCTTCGACCTTGTCGGAGAGGCTCTGGGTGAGGGTCTCGATGAGATTGCCGAAGCCGGTCAGCCCGTCGACGAAGCGGTCGAGGAAGGTCCCGTAGCCCTCGGCCGGCGCGTCGAGCCAGCGCTCGCGCCGCAGGGCCTCCTCGCGCGCGGGGGCCTCGTGAAGGGTGGCCGCCATGAGGTAGTTGCCGACCGCCTTGGCGAACAGCCCGGCCCACTCCGGCACGTTCTCGGCGTCGCCGACCGCGTCGTCGATGTCGAAGAGCGCCTCGGCCTCCTCGCGCGACACCGCGATGCCGCGCTCGCCGCCCGCCGCGTGCAGGACGCGACGGACCAGCGCCACCTCCGCCATGGTGATCCGCCCCGGCTCCAGCCGCCCGTGCCGGGTGACGCCGGATCCGTCCACGACCGCGTGCCGCACCTCCGCCAGCGCGGCGGCGGAGAGCCGGAACGGCACGGCGCGCGCCCTCTCTACGACCCTGACGAGGAGCTCCAGTTCGGTCTCCGACTTGACCTTCGCGTCGGCGGTGATGCGCTGAAGCAGCCATTGCGCCTCGGCCTCGTCGACGTAGCCTTGCGGCTCGGTCTGCTCGACCACGTAGTCCGTCATGGCCTCCAGGAAGAGCGCCGTCCACTCCGGCACCGGCGCCGTGATCCGGTCCTCGAGGTCGAACAGGAGCTCGGCCTCCGCCGGGCCGATCCGCCCGTCGTCCCCGTAGACCTCCCGGCGGAGCACGAGGACGTCGGCGGCGTCGAGCGAGCCGGTGCGGCTCGCCTTGTCGAGGAGGCTCTTGCGATCGAACGGCTGCATCGGTCCGGGTCCTCTCGGGAGGAAGATCCGGCAAGCCTAGCAGGCCCCGCTTGCCCGGGAGTTAAGCCCAGGCCTCGTCTTGCGCCGCGCCGCGGCGCCGTCACAGCGGGATGTTGTCGTGCTTCTTCCAGGGGTTCTCGACCTGCTTGTTGCGCAGGAGCCGGAGCGCGCGGGCGATGCGCGAGCGGGTCGAATGCGGCATGATCACGTCGTCGATGTAGCCCCGCTCGGCCGCCACGAAGGGGTTGGCGAAGCGGTCCTGGTATTCCTTGGTGCGCCTGGCGATCTTCTCGGGATCGCCAAGTTCGGAGCGGTAGAGGATCTCGACCGCCCCCTTGGCGCCCATCACGGCGATCTCGGCCGTCGGCCAGGCGTAGTTCACGTCGCCGCGGATGTGCTTGGAGCTCATCACGTCGTAGGCCCCGCCATAGGCCTTGCGGGTGATGACCGTCACCTTCGGCACGGTCGCCTCCGCGAAGGCGAAGAGCAGCTTGGCGCCGTGCTTGATGAGCCCGCCGTATTCCTGCGCGGTGCCCGGCAGGAAGCCCGGCACGTCCACGAAGGTGACGATCGGGATGTTGAAGCAGTCGCAGAAGCGGACGAAGCGCGCCGCCTTCTTGGAAGCGTCGATGTCGAGGACGCCCGCGAGCACCATCGGCTGGTTGGCGACCACCCCGATGGTCCGTCCCTCCATGCGGCCGAAACCGCAGAGAATGTTCCTGGCGTGGTTTCCCTGGATCTCGAAGAAGTCGCCCTCGTCAACGACCTTCAGGATCAGCTCCTTCATGTCGTAGGGCTTGTTCGGATTGTCGGGAACCAGCGTGTCGAGCGAGCGGTCGACCCGGTCCGCCAGGTCGTGGGTGGCGATCTCCGGCAGCGACGCCTGGTTGTTGGCGGGCAGGAAGTCGACCAGCCGGCGCACCTGCAGCAGCGCCTCCACGTCGTTCTCGAAGGACCCGTCGGCGACCGACGACTTGGTCGTGTGCACGGAGGCCCCGCCGAGTTCCTCCGACGTGACGATCTCGTTGGTGACCGTCTTCACCACGTCCGGGCCGGTCACGAACATGTAGCTCGTGTCGCGCACCATGAAGATGAAGTCCGTCATTGCCGGCGAGTACACGTCGCCGCCCGCGCAGGGGCCCATGATGAGGGAGATCTGCGGGATCACGCCCGAGGCGAGGACGTTGCGGAGGAACACCTCGCCGTAGCCGCCGAGCGCCGCCACGCCCTCCTGGATGCGCGCGCCGCCGGCGTCGAAGAGGCCGATGATGGGCGCCCGGTTGCGGAGCGCCATGTCCTGCAGCTTGGTCATCTTGCCGGCGTGGGTCTCCGACAGGGACCCGCCGAACACCGTGAAGTCCTTGGCGAAGACGTAGACGACCCGGCCGTTGATCGTGCCCGAGCCGATCACCACGCCGTCGCCCGGCGTCTTCGAATCGGCCATGCCGAAATCGGTGCAGCGGTGCTCGACGTAGATGTCGATCTCCTCGAAGGAGCGTTCGTCGAGCAGGCACTCGATCCGCTCGCGCGCCGTCAGCTTGCCGCGCTTGTGCTGCGCCTCGATCCGCTTCGGGCCGCCGCCGGCCCAGGCTTCCGACCGCCGACGCTCCAGTTCAGCGAGGATTTCCTTCATGGCGCGAGCCCCCGGTTGCCGTGTCGGGGCTGCTTAGCATGCCCCCCCCGGGGCCGCAAAGTACGCCGAAAGGCTGAGCGGCGCGGCCGAACGTCCCTCGCCCGACGTCAGAACCGGTAGCCCATCAGCGCGATCTCCGGCGCGTAGAGCCGGGCGACCTTCTCCCGCGTCTCGTCGTCGTAGTAGTCCCGGTAGGGAATGCCCTTCGGCCGCAGGTTGCCCTTCTGGCGCGGCAGCGGCGGCAGGCGGTCGATCCCGACCTCGGCGAGGAACGTCCCCAGGTCCTCCTCCAACCTCTCGAACCGCAGCACCCGGTCGACCGCCACCCGGCCGTCGATCGAATAGGCGTGGAAGTTTTTCAGCGGATGATGAAGCCGGTCGTCGAGGACGAAGTCCCGAAAGCTCGGCGGGTTCTTCTGAAGTCGGGCCCGGTAGAAGTAGTTGGACACCTCGCGGTCCCACGGGTTGCGCTCGACCGCGACCTTCCGGTAGCTCGACCAGACCGCCTCGCCGACGAGCGCCCGCACGCGCGCGGCGCCCATGTGGTTGTAGTAGACCTCGCCGTACCACTTCGTGTTCAGTCCCGTGGCCTTGGCCCACCACCACCTGAGCGGCCGCGCGCGGAGCGGCACCACCCAGTTGCGCGCCCCGTGCTCCCCCCGCTCCCGTTCCTCCCGCTCCGACACCGGCGTGACCACGTCCTCCGGGCCGCACAGGGTCGCGAGGGCGAATTCGATGCTGGTTCCGGCCGTTTTGGCCGTCTTGATGAAGATGAATCGGTGCCGGTGCGACAGGATCATGGGCGCGATCTCAGAACTCGTACCCGAAGGTACGGATCTCCCTGGCGTAGAGGCGAGCGACGAGGTCCCTCGTCTCGGTCGTGTAGAGATCGCGGTAGCGTCCCTTGTCCGGCCTCTGGTGCGAGCGGGCCCGCGGCAGCGCGGGCGTCGGGTCGATCCCGAGGCGGGCCATCAGGGCCGCGAAGTCCTCGTCGAGCCGCTCGTGCCGGAGAACGATGTCGGCGACGACCCGGCCGTCGATCGAATAGATGTCGAAGTTGTCGATCGGCTTCCGCCTGGTGTGCCGGCGGAGGAATTCCTCGAAGGACGGGCGCCCTTCCGGCTTCGGGTGATGGAAATAGAAGTTCGAGACCTCCCGGTCCCACGGGTTGCGCTCGATCGCCACCTTCAGGTAGCCGTCGAAGACCTCCGCCCCGAGCAGCCGGCGCAGGCGCGCCGCGCGGATGTGGTTGAAATACTCGACCCCCGCCGCCCGCTTCGACACCCCGGCGGCCACCAGCGCCCGCGCGAGCAGCGGCCAGCGGTCCCGGGGAACGTCATGGTTCTGCCAGTTCACATGGCGCCGGCCGTCCGCGCGCGTCTTCGCCCCGTCGAGCGGGGTCACCACGTCCTCCGGGCCGCACAGGTCGGCAAGCGCCACCTCGACGCTGGTCGAGCCGACCTTGCGGCACTTCAGGTAGATGAAGCGATGACGGTGGCTGATGATCATGCCCGCTCCGCCGGGGGACCGCCCGGCGCCGCTCTAGCGCAAGGCGGCCGCAACGTCAAAACTCGAAGCCGAACGCCTCGATTTCGCGCCGGTAGCGCTCCGCGACCGCCGCCCGTGTCGCCGGCGTGTGGTGCCGCCGGTAGTCGCGCGAATCGGCGCTCCGGATGCCGGACTTGGCGGCCGGCAGCGCCGGCGGCGGGTCGATGCCGAGGCGCGCCATCAGGGCCACGAAATCGTCCTCCAGGCGGTCGTGGCGCAGCACCACGTCGGCGACGATCCGGCCCGCGATCGAGTATTTCTCGAAGTTGTGGAACGCGTGCCGGCCGGACGGGTCGAGCACGTGCTCCTCGAAGGACGGCCGCCCGGGCCCCGCGTTGCGCATCGCCCAATGGTAGCCCGACAGCTCGCGGTCCCAGGGGTTCCGCTCGATCGTCACCTTGAGGTAACGGTCGAAGATCTCCGCCCCGAGGGCCTCCCGGACCTGCGTCGCGCTCATGTGCGGCCAGAACCGCATCAGGGCCGGATCGGGCCGGTTGCGGGCGCGGAGCAGGCGGAGCGGCCAGTCCCACGGCCGCTCCCGCCAGGGCCTCAGGTAGTTCTGCGGCCCGCGGCCGCGCCTCAGCCGCTCGTCGGGCCGCGACACCGGCGTGACCACGTCCTCCGGCCCGCAGATCTCCGAGAGCGCCAGCTCGACGCTGGTCCCCCCCGTCTTGCGGGTCTTGATGAAGAGGAAGCCGTGCCGGTGCGACACGATCATCCCGGACCGGTCTCCCGCGCGAAGGCCGAGGCGGCCTCGAAATCGCGCCGGCGCGCCTCCAGGCGGGCGACCGCCTCCGGGTCGCGACCCCAGAGCGCCATGTTCCAATCCTCGTCGATCTGCGCCGCCGTCCAGGCCTCTTCGCGCCCGAGACGGCCCTGGAGATGCGCGAGCGCGATCAGGAGCGAGCCGGTGATTGTGGTCATGGAGTGCAGCCCCGCCAGCCGCCAGGGGTCGAGCCCCTGAACCGCCCGGCCGACCGCGGCGAGCGCCTCCGGGTCCTGCGCCACATGGATGATCCCCTCCGCGACGAGAAAGCGCGCGCCATAGGCCTCCTCCACCCAGTCGAGCACAGGGTCCCAGAGCTCCGTCTGCCGGTCGACCAGCCGCTCCGGCGTGCTCGCCCGGTAGGAGACGAGGTCGGTCCCGGCATATTTCAGCGCATCGGCGGCGACCTCCTCCCGCCGCTCCACGACGCCGTCCACCACCGCGTTGGCGAGCCGGGTATGCGGCATCGTCGCCGGGTCGATCCGCTCCCCCTGCGCCCCCCACTCCGCGGCAATCAGCGCGGCGAGGTCGGGGCGCGGCACCGCCAGGACCTTGCGGGCCGGCGTCCGGACCGGACGGCCGTCGAGCAGGATGCGGTGCCCCTCCTCGGCGGGCTCGGCCGTCGCGTCCTTGTAGAAGCGCTTGGGCAGCTCGGTCCGGAACGCGTTGCGCGCACGCTGGACAGGATCCGGGTCGAAGGCCGACGCCTCGAACCGGGAGGGATCGTAGTCCTTGGGATCGTAGGAGAGAAAGTCACGCATGTTTCGTCAAGACCAGTCGAGCAGGCGGCCCGCCACGCCGTCGAGGTCCTCGTAGCTCTCGAGGATGGCCTCCGCGCCGGCGCGCCTGAGGGTTTCGGGATCCATGTAGCCCCACGCCACCCCGATCGGGCGGATGCCGGCGGCGCGGGCCATCTCCATGTCGTAGGAACTGTCGCCCACGATGATGGCGCGATCCGGGTCGATCCCGGTCTCGTCGAGCGCGGTCAGGATCATGGAGGGATGCGGCTTCGACGGATGGTCGTCCGCCGTCTGGATCGTCGCGAACCGGCCGTGGAGGGCGTGGAGGTCGAGCAGCGAGGCGACGCCGCGTCGCGACTTGCCGGTGGCGATGCCGAGCACGACCCCGTCCCGGGCGCCGAGCCGCTCGATGGCGGCGAGGGCTCCGGGGAAGAGCGGCTCCTGCCGGTGCGGTCCGGCGCGCAGCTCCTGGAAGGCCCGGCTGTAGGCCTCGGCCAGGTCGGCGATACCGGCGTCGTCCGTATCCGGGGCGAGCCGGCCGATCGCGATCTGGAGCGAGAGCCCGACCACCCCGAGGGTCGCCTCCCGGCTCGGCGGCTCGCGTCCGAGCGCCAGGAAGGCCCGGTCCATCGAGCCGACGATCATGTGCTGGCTGTCGACGAGCGTGCCGTCGACGTCGAAAAGGATGAGATCCATCGGTGCCCCCCGTCGCTGCGGGAGGTGTACTATTCCGATCCCTCCAGGCCAAGCCGCATCCGCGTCCGGCGCCGGATCTTCTCCGGCGCCGGAGGGTTGCTCACTGTCCCATTGTGCCCGCGTCGTTCGGGCAGTGCGGATGCCCGCTCGCGTCGGTGGTCAGCACGATCTTGTCGAAGGCCGTTCCGACGCTCGGGCCGGGCGCCTTGTTGAGGAGGGCGCGGACGCGGAAGGCCGTGGAATGGTCCGCGCAGGCCGTGTCGCCGGAGAGCCCGAGCCCCCCGACGGCGGTGTTGCCGCTGTAGAGTCCGAGGCCGCCGCCGAACGTGATCGTACCGCCGACCCGCAGGCCGACCATCGGGTCGTTCGGCGTGCCGAACTGCGAAGACGGTCCTTCGTAGACGCCCGCCGCCTGCACATTGCCGCCATTGAGGCCGTAGAGAGGGTTTCCGGGGGCGAAGCCCGGGAAGGCCCCGTTGGCCGGGGCGCCGGACTGGACCCAGGGGTAGAGCGCGGCCGTCGAGACGGCGGCCTTGTCGAGGCTGAGGCCGTTCGCCGTGAAGGCCTTGGCGGAGGCGATCTGCCGGCTGAGCAGCCACTGCGAACTGACCGTCGGCCCCGAATAGGCGACGGCGCAGACGATGCCGGACCGGTTCACCACCACGCCCCAGTAATCGTTGTTGAGGCCGGTGCTGTCCTGGCCGGCGGCCGTGACGAGCGCACTCTTGAGATCGGCATGGGTGACGGGGCAGCCGTCCGGAACGCGCCGCTGGGACTGGGCCGAGGCCTCGCCCGAACCGAGGACGGCCGTCGCGAGAAGGCCGGCCGCCGCAAAACGAAAGAGAGTCGTATGGGTCATCGCAAATCTCCAAGCACAGAAAGTCTAGAACCCCGAATCTGATTCGGCCGGACCCAGAAATAAATTCGTTAACAAATAGTAAACGCCAATCCCCGGCGAATCAGCTGCGGAATTCATCTGACATTCTAGTAATGAATGATCGCAATTACGCGTCAACAGCCGCGTGACGAGAAATGTTTCATTTTGGCTGGGGGGGTCGAGGTCTGTAACCGGCAGTCAATCCGCGACGTCAAAGACCGCAGGCACTGGGGCGGACAGATCGAGGGTTCCGCCTCGCGGATGCCGGAAGGTCAGGCGGGCGGCGTGCAGGAGCAGCCGGTCCGCGCGCTGCGCTGCGGCCCCGCCATAGAGGCGGTCGCCCAGGATGGCATGTCCGATCGCCGCCATGTGGACGCGCAGCTGGTGCTGCCGCCCGGTCTCGGGCCGCAGCGCGACGAGGCTCCGCGCCCCGTCCGGGCTCGCCGACAGGACCGCATAGCGGGTGAGGGCCGGCGATGCCTCCGGACGATGACCCGCCACGACGCGTCCGCCCGCCGCGGTCTCCACCTTGGCGAGGGGAAGCTCGATCGTGCCGGTTCCCGGGCTCGGCACGCCCGCGACGACCGCCCGGTACTCCTTCGTCACGTCCCGCGCCGCGAAGGCACGCCCGAGTTGCGCCGCGATCTCGCGCCGCCGGGCGGCGACGATCAGTCCGGAGGTGTCCTTGTCGAGCCGGTGCACCAGTCTCGGCCGCCCGTGCTCCGGGTCCGCATAGGCGGCGAGGAGGCCTTCCAGGTGCCGCGTGGTCCGCGTCCCCGCGTGAACGGCGAGCCCTGCCGGCTTGTCGAAGACCAGGAGCTCGTCGTCCCGATAGACGAGAATCGAGTCGAGGAAGGCCCGGTCGGTCGGCGACGGCTCCGCCGCCGCCTCTCCTCCGGCACTGGGGGCCGCCCGCAGGCGGGCAGATTCGCCCCCGAGCCCGCCGAGGCGCACGACCTGGTCGGCACCGAGCCGGTCGGTCGGCTTCGCCCGCCGCCCGTCCACGGTGATGCGCCCGCGCCTCAGTGCATTCGAAACTGCTCCGAACGCTAGTTGGGGCCAATGTATTCGAATATACCTATCTAATCGCATTCCAGCCTCGGATCGATGCACCGATCGGCACATCGGATCCTGCGGCGGCGGAGCGAACGGGTCGGTCATGGGCCTCGTTCTCGGGTCGGGGCACCGGCCCGCACTGGGGCCCGGAAATCTGGGGCGGGAATGGTCGCATGAAGTTCGGAAGAGAACCAAGTCGCCTCCTGCTCGCCTTCCTCGTCCTCCTCGCGTCGGCGCTGCCCGTCCGGGCCCAGAACCTGGAACTCGTCGGGCCGCGGCTCGACTCCTCGGCCTACTGCGCCGGCGACTGTGCCGTGTCGCTCTTTGCCGGCCGCCGCATCGACAGCGCCATGTCCAAGATGTTCGGCGTGGACGGTTTCGTTCCGCCGTCACAGTGGAAGTGGGGCGACGCCGGCTTCGTCGGCCTGGCCGTCTCCAAGCGCCTGCTGTCGGTCGGCGAGTTCGTCCGCTTCGAGGGCGAGGTCGGCGTCGGCAAGCGGTTCGGGGCTCAGACCGAGGGCGAGGCCTGGGTCGCCCTTTACGGTCGCTGGATCTGGTTCCCTTGGAACAACTACGTCCGCACCAGCGTGGCGGTCTCGACCGGTTTCAACGTCGCGACGGACGTGCCGAAATACGAGGAGGAGCGCAGCGGACGGCGCGCCTACCTGCTGCACTACCTCTCCCCCGAGGTGACCTTCGCGGCCCCGGACAGCAACTGGGAGGTCTTCGCCCGCCTGCAGCATCGCTCCGGCGGACGCGACTGGTGGGGCAAGGCCGCGATCTTCCGCAACGCCGCCGGCGGCATCCAGTTCGGCACGCTCGGCGTCCGCTACAAGTTCTGAGCGGCCTCAGTCCTCGGTCTCCTCCGACCTGTCGTACGCCTTGGCGTCGAAGCCGAGGAGGTTCCAGGACTGCTGCATGTGCGGCGGCAGCGGCGCCGTCACGTCGATCGAGCCCTTTCCGCGCGGATGCGGCAGCACGATCCGCCGGGCCAGCAGGTGGAGCCGGTTCTGCATGCCCCCCGGCAGGTCCCAGTCCCGTTTGACGAAGTATTTCGGGTCGCCGACGATCGGGTGGCCGATATGGGCACAGTGGGCGCGGAGCTGGTGCGTGCGCCCGGTCACCGGCTTCAGCGACAGCCAGGCGAGCTTCGGGCCGGCCGTGTCGACCACCGCATAGTGGGTCAGCGCATGGGCCGCCCCTTCCTCGCCGTGGCGGGCCACCTTCATGCGCTCACCGTCCGCCTCGTCCCGGGCGAGCCAGGTCGAGATCCGGCCCTGCTGCGGCTTCGGCACGCCGGCGACCAGTGCCCAATAGATCTTGCGCGCCGAGCGCGAGCGGAACGTCGCCGCCAGTTCGGCCGCCATCGAGCGCGTCTTGGCGACCACCAGGCACCCGGCCGTCTCGCGGTCGAGCCGATGCACGAGCCGCGGCACCTGCCCCTTCCTGTCCTTGAGCGCCTCCAGCATGGCGTCGACGTGCCGGGTCAGCCCCGACCCCCCCTGCACGGCGAGGCCGGCCGGCTTGTTGAGGACGAGCACGTCTTCGTCTTCCCACAGGGTGATCGACCGCAGGAACGCCGCGTCGTCGCCGTCCGCCCGCGGCATCGCCCGCTTCGGCGCCTCCTCGCCCTCCGTGGTCCCCGCGGCCAGCGGGGGGACGCGCACGGACTGCCCGGAGACGAGGCGCGTCGAGGTCTCCACCCGCTTGCCGTCCACGCGCACCTGGCCCGTGCGGACGAGCTTCTGCAGCGCGCCGAAGCCCAGGCCCGGGTAGTGCAGCTTGAACCAGCGGTCGAGCCTGAGCCCGGCCTCGTCCTCGACGACCGCCTTGTTTTCGACCTGTGCCATGGGGCTTCCCTTGGCCGAATCCCGGGCGCGATGCAAGGCCGAACCGGGTCAGCCCACCATCAGGGACCGCGTCGCCGCCGCGGCGAGCACCAGCGCCAGGATCGAGACCGCCACGGACACGACCGCATAGACCGTGGCGGTTCCGACGGCACCCCGCTGCCAGAGCGTCAGGACGTCGAGCGAGAAAGCCGAGAAGGTGGTGAAGCCCCCGAGGACGCCGGTCATCAGGAAGAGGCGCAGCGCGTCGCCGCCCCCTTCGGGCGTCCAGCGCAGCACGATGTAGGCGGCGACGAAGCCCATCACGCCCGAGCCCACCACGTTGACCGTCAGCGTCCCCCAGGGGAAGCCCGGCCCGAACAGGGCGAGCGCCGCGAGGCTCGTCAGATACCGCAGGACGGACCCGAGCCCGCCGCCGACGAAGACCAGGACGACATGCAGGAGAGGCGGAACCGCCATGGTGCGACTCGGGTGACCGTCGGAGGGATGCCGACATCATAATCGAGTGACCGCAAACGCCAACTTGGCCGCCGACCGCGCCCTCGGCACAACCGCGTTCATTGCCGTAACGGTAGCCGTTCACTGCATATTAGGGCCTGCTGCTCCAACGTTCTGGACACGACCACCGGAGGTACTTGCAATATACTCGCAATTACCGCTAATCGGGGCGACGGGGGATCGGGGTGACTGTGAGAAGAGCCGAACTGACCGTCTTGGCATCTGAATCGCGCGCGGAGGCCTGGACGACTGCCACACGCGAGACGATCCGCCTGGTTGTGCTCGGCACCGGCCCGGCGCCGCGCCTTGTGGGCAAGGGTCCGCTTCTGGTCGACCTCGACATGCTCGCCCCGGACCACGTCCGCTTCGCCAAGCAGGCCCTGTCCGCCTGGCGCGGCGAGCGGATCTTCTTGCTGAGAGGCGTCAACCGGCTCGCCGAGGCCCAGGCGGCCGCGCTCGGGGCGAGCCGCATCGTGCGGCCCTCGGAGCTGGCCGCCCTCATCGCCCCTCCAGTCCGCACCGCCCCCAAGCCTGTCGAGGATCCCTCCCCCGCCCTCGGCTCCGTGGACCGGGGCATGCGAGCGCTCGAAAGCAGCTTCGCCGGGATGGCGACCGGCGCAACCATCGACCCTGCGGCCATCCTGGAAACAGGTCGCGCCATGATCGGCGCGATCGAGACCGTCGGCATCCTGCACTGGCTCGACACGGTCCGCGACCACCACTCCGGAACCTATCAGCATTGCCTGCTGGTGACCGGCCTCGCCATCGCGTTCGCCCGCGCGGCGGGCCTCGCCGAACCCGATGCCCTGTCGCTCGCCGCCGCCGGTCTCGTCCACGACATCGGCAAGGCCCGCGTGCCCCTGGCGCTGCTCGACAAGCCCGGCCGGCTCAGCCTGGAGGAGCGGCTGATCATGCAGGCCCACGCGGTGCACGGTTCGCTGTACCTGCAGCGCCAGGACGCCTTCACGCCCGAGATCCGCGACATGGTCCGCCACCACCACGAATACCTTGATGGGAGCGGCTACCCGGACCGTCTCGTCGCGGACCAGATCCCCACCCTGACGCGCATGCTGACCATCGCGGACGTCTTCGGCGCCATGGTGGAGAAGCGCGCCTACAAGCACCCCGTGCCCCCCATGGAGGCCTATGCCGCCCTCGTCGGCCTCGCCCGTCAGGGCAAGCTCGACGCCGCGCTGGTCGACGCGTTCAGGCCGGTCGCCGAAAGTCTCGCGGTCCAGGGCTGAGGCAAGGTCAGCCCCCGCCCCGCTCGCGGCGCAGCCGCGCCCACCACTCCAGCCGCTTGCGGATCTCCCGCTCGAAGCCGCGTTCCACCGGCTCGTAGAAGCGCCGGCGTCCCATCGCTTCCGGGAAGTAGTCCTGTCCCGAGAAGGCGTCCGGCTGGTCATGGTCGTAGAGATAGCCCTCCCCGTAGCCCTCCGTGGCCATCAGCTTCGTCGGCGCGTTGAGGATGGTCTTCGGCGGCACCAGCGACCCGCCCTCCTTGGCGGCCCGCTGCGCCGCCTTGAAGGCCGTGTAGACGGCGTTCGACTTCGGCGCCGTCGCCACGTAGACGACCGCCTGCGCGATGGCCAGCTCGCCCTCCGGCGAGCCGAGGAAGTCGTAGGCCTCCTTCGCCGCATTGGCGACCGCCAGGGCCTGGGGGTCGGCCAAACCGATGTCCTCGACCGCCATCCGCACCACGCGCCGCGCGATGAACAGCGGGTCCTCCCCGCCGTCCAGCATGCGCGCGAGGTAGTAGAGCGCCGCGTCCGGATCCGACCCGCGCACGGACTTGTGCAGGGCGGAGATCAGGTTGTAGTGCCCGTCCTGGGACTTGTCGTAGATCGGCGCCCGCCGCTGGACGACCTCGGCGAGCGTCGCCGCGTCGAACACCTCCCCCGGATCCGCCGCCCGGTAGACGTCCTCGGCGAGCGTGATCGCCGCCCGGCCGTCGCCGTCGGCCATCCTGACCAGCGCCGCCCGCGCGCCCTCGTCGAGAGGCAGCGGCCGCTTCAGCTCCGCCTCGGCCCTTTCGAGCAGCCGCCCGATGGCGGCCTCGTCGAGGGACCGGAAGGTCAGCACATGCGCCCGCGACAGGAGCGCGGCGTTGAGCTCGAAGGACGGGTTTTCGGTGGTGGCCCCGACGAGCACGATCGTGCCGTCCTCCATCACGGGCAGGAAGCTGTCCTGCTGGGCGCGGTTGAAGCGGTGGATCTCGTCGACGAAGAGGAGCGTCCCCTGCCCGGTCGCCCGCCGGCCGCGCGCCGCCTCGAACACCTTCTTGAGCTCGGCGACGCCCGAGAAGATGGCCGAGATCTGCTCGAAGTGGAGTTTCGTCTCGGTCGCCAGCAGCCGCGCTACGGTCGTCTTGCCCGTCCCGGGCGGCCCCCAGAAGATCAGGCTGCCGAGCGAGCCGGAGCGCAGCATGCGCGAGATCGTCCCGTCCGGCCCGACCAGATGCTCCTGGCCCACCACCTCGTCGAGCCGCTTCGGCCGCAGCCGGTCGGCGAGCGGCCGCGGGGCGGATCGTTCCAGGCCGGCGGCGGAGAAGAGATCGCTCAAGGCTCGCCCCTGCAGTGACGCTGCGGCCGGGGAGCCGGTCGCCCGGTCCCACCCCGCACCGGGGAAGTGGGAGCCCGGCCCCCGTCCGGCAACGGGCTTCCGCCCGGCATCAGCCCCGGAACGCGAGGCGGACCACCTGCCCGTCCCGCTGGATCGCCAGCCGCCAGAGCCCCGGATCGGACTGGCTGACCCGTTCCAGCGTGCGCGTGGAATCGATCTTGACGCCGTTCACTTCGACGACGACGTCACCCTTCTGGAAGCCGACGCGCGCCGCCGCGCTCCCCTCCGTCACGGTCTTGACGATGACGCCCTCGGCCGTGCCGTTGAATCGCAGCTCCTCGGCGACTGCCGGCGACAGGTTCACGACCGTCGCGCCCTGGAACGGCGATCCGCCCTGGATCGTCCGCTCGTCGCGCGGCACCGTCTCGGGCGCCGCGGCGAGCGCGATCTCGATGGTCTGCGGGCGCCCCTGGCGGAGCACCGCGAGCCGGGCGACGCCGCCGAGCGGCCGGGTCGAGAAGCGGTAGCCGAAGCTGTCGGGATCGTCGACCTCGACGCCCTCGATGCTGACCACCAGGTCGCCCACCTTGAGACCGGCGCGCGCGGCCGGACCGGCCGCGTTGAGCCCCGAGACGATCACGCCTTGCGGCCGCTTCAGCCCGAGGCTCTCCGCCATGTCGGGCGTCACCGTCTGCAGGGTGGCGCCAAGCCAGGGGCGCCGGAGCGTGCCGCCGTTGCGCGCCTGCTCGGCCACGAACTTGACCATCGCGACCGGGATCGCGAAGCCGATGCCGATCGAGCCGCCCGAGCGGGAGAAGATCGCCGTCGGCACGCCGACGAGCCGGCCGTTGACGTCGACGAGCGCGCCGCCGGAGTTGCCCGGGTTGATGGCCGCATCGGTCTGGATGAAGAAGCGGAAGTCGCTCACGCCGACCTGCGTGCGCGCCAGCGCGGAGACGATGCCCTGCGTGACCGTCTGGCCGACCCCGAACGGGTTGCCAATGGCCAGCACGATGTCGCCCACCTCGACCTGGTCGCTGTCGCCGAACTCCGCGAAGGGGTAGTCGCCGCGCTCCTTGATGCGCAGGATCGCGAGGTCCGTCCGGTCGTCCTTCAGCACGATGTCGGCCTCGAACTCGCGCCGGTCCGACATGGCGATCTTCACCTCGGTCGCGTCCTTGATGACGTGATGGTTGGTCACGATCAGGCCAGAGCGGTCGATGATGACCCCGGAGCCGAGCGAGGACTCCATCCGCTCCTTCGGCATGCCGAGCGGCCCGTCGCCGAAGAAGCGCTTGAACAGCGGGTCGTCGAACATGGGCGAGAGCCCCTGCTGCCGCACCGTCCGGATCGCGTAGACGTTGACGACCGCCGGGGCGACCCGCTTCACGACCGGCGCGAAGGAGAGCTGGAGCTGCTGCTTGGTTTCCGGGACGACCCGGGTCTGCGCCGCGGCGGGGGTGGCGGCGGCGAGGAGGAGGACGAGGAGGGCGACGAGTCGCAACGGCATGGGAGACCTCTCGGCAGTCCCGTCCGGTTTAGGCGATGGCGAGGGGCTTGCAAAGCCCGAGCATACCGCGTCGATCCGCCTCGCGACACGGGCGGCCCGCCGCCCGGCCCGCCCCTCGCGCGCCGTTCCGCGAAACGTGATCGCCCGCTTGAAACTTCGCCCCGTGCGGCGCCGTATTGATCCTCGTGGTCGGTGCGGAAGAGGTACGGCTTGGCTCCCTGGTACGACAGAAGCGGACGGTTCTCGGTCCTGAAGGCGGCGGCGCTCGCCTGCGCGCTCCTGCCGGCGCTCTGGCTCGCGCTGCGCTGGCAGCAGGGCTGGCTCGGCGCCCGCCCGCTCAACGAGGCGATCCACCAGGCCGGCCTGTGGTCGATCCGCTTTCTCCTCGCGACCCTGGCGGTGACCCCGCTGCGCCATATCGGCGGCTGGACGAAGCTGATCTCGATCCGCCGCATCCTCGGCGTGACCGCCCTCGCCTACGGCCTCCTCCACCTCGTCCTCTACGCCGGCGACCAGGCCTTCGACCTCGCCAAGATCGCCTCCGAGATCGTGCTGCGCACCTACCTGACGATCGGCTTCCTGGCGCTCTGCGCCATGGCGGCCATGGGCGCCACCTCCACGGACGCGGCGATCCGCCGGCTCGGGGCCGCCCGCTGGCGCCGTCTTCACGCCCTGATCCACCCCGTCGCCGTGCTCGCGGTCCTTCACTTCTTCATGCAGTCGAAGATCGACGCCAGCGAGGCGGCCCTGATGCTGGGCTTCCTCGTCCTCCTCGAGCTCTACCGGGTGCTGATCCGCCGCCGCATCGCCCTGACCTTCGTGCCGCTCGCCGCGACCGCCGCCGTGGCGGGCCTCGCCACCGCCCTGCTCGAGGCCGGGTGGTACGCCGCCGCCACCAAGGTGCCCCCCGACGCGGTCCTGGAGGCGAACCTCTACCTCGACCTCGCGGTCCGTCCCGCCTGGTGGGTGCTCGGGGTCGGGCTCTCAGCCGCCCTTCTCGGCCGCGCCACGCCGCGCGCCGAGGCCGACGCCCGCCGCCCGGCCCGCGCCGCGGTCTGAGCCCCGGTCAGGCCGAGCGCGGACCGAGCCGCTGGATGAGGTTCACGTCCGCCGCCGAGCCTGCGTCGAAGGACACCGGCCGGTGCACCGGCACCATGATGCCCGCATGGTTCGGCACCCAGTCGACGGCGTAGTCGCCCTGCAGCAGCGAGCGGGGGATCATGATGTGGACGCTCCCGAATTCGCTCTGCGCCTCCCGGTAGCGCGCCGCGATCCGGCGCAGCGTGTCGGCCCGGTGCCGCATCTCCGGCTGGTAGGCGACCGGGTCCTCGCCGCCGATCCGGCGCAGCGCCTCCTCCCACACGACGAGCGCGTGGAACTGCCTGTCGATGTAGTCGTCGGCATTCTTCTCGTAGATGACCGCCACCACGAAGCGGAACACGTAGCAGTCCTCCCCGAGCGCCATCTGCATGGCCCACTCGTTGGCGAGATGCTGCCCGATGAGGTTCTCGATGGGCTGGTAGACCCGCCGGTATTTCATGAGCGTCGTGTTGAGCGGCGGCAGCGGCGGCAGACCGAGCTGCACCCGCCGGGCACTCCGCCAGTTGTGGATCCAGATGAGCAGGCCCCGCTCGCGCTTCTTGGGCGGGAACGAGACCCAGGGCCGGTCCTTCTTGACGAAGAAGGTCTGGATGCGGACGCCGAAGGCGGTGCGCGGGTTGAGGTAGATGTCGGCGAGCTTGCGCGGGCCGAGGAGCGCGTCCATCAGCAGGATCGGGCGCCCCTCCACGAGGGTCACGACGGCGAGCCCGCAGTCGAGCACGTTCGGCGTCTCGCGCCGGAGGTCCATCCAGAGCCCCGAGGCCATCCGCCCGGCGAAGCTGCCCGCGACCCCCAGGATGGTCTTGACCAGCGCGTAGAGATTCTTGCCGACGAGGCCGACCAGGACGCCGATGAGCAGCACCGTGAGTTCCGGCAGCTTCTCGAGCTGCAGGAAGTCCTGCGTGCGGTTCATCAGGTCCGTCAGACCGTCCATGCGGCTCGTCCCGGCTCGGGTCGGATCCAGCGCCTTCTAGCAGGATTCCCTTTCCGCCGCGTTCCCGGGAAAAGGCCTGCCGTCGCCGGCCCTCAGCCCCTCCGGCGCCGCCGCTCCCGCCCGCCCTCGCCTTCGCCGGACGGCGCGCCGCGCGCGAAGACCCGGCCGAGCGCCGCTTCGAGCCGCGGAAACGGGTCGGTCTTGTGGGGGATCGCCATGGCGCCCACGAAATGCGCCTGGAAGGCCGGCTCCAGCGCCGTCTCGATCTTCTCGATGCGCCGCACCACCGCTTCGATTTCGCCGCGCGCGCCGGCGTTCAGGAGCGCGATGCGCGCCCCGGTCCCCGCGGCGTTGCCGGCCGAGCCCACTTTGGCGAGGTCGCAATCCGGGATGAGGCCGAGGATCATCGCGTAGGTCGTGTCGATGTGGCTGCCGAAGGCGCCGGCGAGCGTGATCCGGTCGACGCTCGAGATGCCGTAATGGTCCATCAGCAGCCGGATGCCGGCGTAGAGCGCCGCCTTGGCGAGCTGGATGGCGCGGATGTCCGCCTGGGTGACGACGATGCGGGGCTCGCCCTCGCGCACCACGTACGAGAAGGTGCGGCCCTCCGGCACGACGCGCGGCGTGCGTGCCGCCATCGCCCCGTCCACGATACCGTCCGGCGTCAGGAGGCCCGCGAGCAGCATCTCGGCGACGGCCTCGATGATGCCGGAGCCGCAGATGCCCGTCACACCGGTCGCGGCCGTCGCCTCGTCGAAGCCGGGCTCGTCCGACCACAGGTCCGAGCCGATCACCTTGAAGCGCGGCTCCAGCGTCGCCGGGTCGATGCGGATGCGCTCGATGGCGCCCGGGGCGGCGCGCTGGCCGGAGGAGATCTGCGCACCCTCGAAGGCCGGACCGGTCGGCGACGAGCAGGCGAGCAGCCGGTGCCGGTTGCCGAGGACGATCTCCGCATTGGTGCCGACGTCGACCAGCAGCGTGACGTCGTCCTTGAGGTAGGGCCCCTCGGAGAGCACGACGCCGGCGGTGTCCGCCCCGACATGCCCGGCGATGCAGGGCAGCAGGTAGGCCCGCGCCCCCGGCGCCAGCGCCAGCCCGAGTTCGCCCGCGGGCACCTCCATGCCTCCGTCGACCGTCAGGGCGAAGGGCGCCCCGCCGAGTTCCGTCGGATCCAGGCCGAGCATCAGGTGGTGCATGATCGGATTGCCGACGATCGTGACCTCCAGGATCTCGTCCGCCCCGATCCCCGCCTCGCCCGCGACCGCCTCGGCCAGCGACTGCAGCGCGGCCCGCACGGCGGCCGTCATCTCGCGCTCCCCGCCGGGGTTCATCATCACGTAGGAGACCCGGCTCATCAGGTCTTCGCCGAAGCGGATCTGCGGATTCATGATCCCCGAGGAGGCGAGCACGTCGCCGCTCGCCAGGTCGCAGAGATGCGCCGCGATCGTGGTGGAGCCGACGTCGACCGCCAGCCCGTGCATCGCCTCCCGGAAGCCCGGGAACAGGGCGACCAGGTCGCGCCCCTGCCGGACCGCTGCGGTCACCTTCCATTCGCCGGCGCGCAACGTCTTCTGCAGGCCCTTGAGGACGGCGAGGTCGGCACGCAAGTCCCGGATCCCCCACTGCGCCTCGAGTGCTTCGGCGAGCCGCCGAAAGTCGCTCGACGGGTCGTGCATGTCCGGCTCACGGACCTCGACGTAGTGGAGATGCACGACCGGATCGACCGCGATCGGATGCGCCTCGGCCCGCTTGCGCACGACCTGCCGGTGCACCTGGCTGTCCGGCGGCACGTCCACGACCAGGTCGCCGCAGACCCGCGCCTGGCACCCGAGCCGGCGCCCGGGCGCGAGCGCGCCGCGCTTCTCGACGTAGCGCGCCTCGACCGCGTTCCAGGCGGTGGCGTGGTCCGCCGCGCTCTTGATGCCGAGCTTGGGGTTGGCCCCCTCGGTCGGCACCACCTGGCAGCGCCCGCAGATCCCGCGCCCGCCGCATACCGAATCGAGGTCGACGCCGAGCCGGCGGGCGGCCTCGAGCAGCGTGGTTCCCTCGGCGAAGCGGTCGCGCTTGCCGGAGGGGGCGAAGAAGACCAGGTGATCGCGTGCCAAGTCGCCTACCCCCGCGCCCGGCGGCGCCCCTCCCGGTCGCGCCGGCCGCCTCCGCCCTCCGGATTGGCCGCCGCCCCTTCCGGGGCTGGCTCCCGGTACTTGCGGATCCAGCTCATGCAGTTCGGGTCGTGGCCCATGACCACGTCGGCGCCGAGGATCGCCTGGATGTCCTCCGCGTGAAGCGGGTTCATGATGGCCGAGGTCAGGCCCGCCCCGATCATCATCGGCATGAACGCCGCGTTGAGCCCGCGCCGGTTGGGCAGGCCGAAGGAGAAGTTCGAGGCCCCGCAGGTCGTGTTGACCTTGAGCTCGCCCTGCAGCCGCCGCAGGAGATGCATCAGCTTGGCGCCCGCGTCGTTGATCGCCCCGACCGGCATGACCAGCGGGTCGACGACCACGTCCTCGCGCGGGATGCCGTGGTCGGCCGCCCGCTCGACGATCTTCCGGGCCACCGCGAAGCGCACGTCCGGATCCTCCGAGATGCCCGTCTCGTCGTTCGAGATGGCCACCACGGCAGCTCCGTATTTCTTGACGAGCGGCAGCACGCGTTCCAGCCGCTCCTCCTCGCCGGTCACCGAATTGACGAGAGCCTTGCCCTTGTAGACCGCGAGCCCGGCCTCCAGCGCCTCGACGATCGAGCTGTCGATCGACAGCGG
Organism: Prosthecomicrobium sp. N25; assembly: GCF_037203705.1. Taxonomy (NCBI): domain Bacteria; kingdom Pseudomonadati; phylum Pseudomonadota; class Alphaproteobacteria; order Hyphomicrobiales; family Kaistiaceae; genus Prosthecomicrobium; species Prosthecomicrobium sp. N25. The sequence goes on along the minus strand of NZ_JBBCAT010000004.1, from coordinate 237,589 downwards.
CACGTCGACGGTGTCCTGCACGAGCTTGACGCATTCGGCGAGGATCTTCGGCTCGTCGGCGAGCGGGATCCCGGCATTGACGTCGAGCATCTGCGCCCCCGCCTCCACCTGCGCCAGCGCGTCCGCGACCACCCGCGAATAGTCCCCGGCCGCCATCTCGGCCGCCAGGAGCTTGCGCCCGGTCGGATTGATGCGCTCCCCGATCATCACGAAGCGGCGCTCGAAGCCGAGGACGACCTTGCGCTTCTCGGAGGTGACGACGGTCTCGGTCATGGAAGGAATCCGGCGAGGGTTGCAGCTTCGCCGGACGCTAGGGGCTCCGGGGGCCGGCGGCTGTCCTTCATGCGACGGCGCCCCTCGCCCCCGCGCCGTCGAAGAGCCGGGCGGACCGGGGCGGCACCGGCGTCGACGTTATGACGTAAAGGCATGTCGCTGGTTGCAAGTCCACCCTCGTCATCCCATACTCTCCTCCGAGGAGTCCGCCATGCCGACGACCGTTCGACTGACCGAAGCGCAATCCGCGTATGTCGCCGACAAGATCGAGGACGGAACCTATGAATCCGTCGAGGAGGCCACCCGCTGCGCCTTCGACCTTCTGCGCGAGGAAGACGCCGTCAAGCTCGCATGGCTTCGCGAGGCCGTGGCCGAGGGTGAGGCGAGCGGGATCTACGGCCCTGTCGACTTCGAGGCCCTGAAGGCGGAAGCCAAGTCGAGATCCGCTCGCAAACGCGCATGAGATGGTCGACCTTGTTTTCTCGAACCAGGCGCGGCGTGACCTGCTCGAGATCTGGGAGTGGATCGCCCAGGAAGACGAGACACTCGCCGAGAAGGTCATGGCGGAGCTCGAGGCCTCCTGCCTCAGACTGACGCGCTTCCCCGAACTCGGCCGGCCGAGGCCCGACTTGTGGGAGGGGTCCCGGTCGATACTCGTGAAACGGTGGATTGTGGTCTATCGTCGGGAGGGCCCGGACATCCTGATCCAGCGTGTGGTGTCGCCCAGCCGTGATCTGCAGAAGCTTCGCTGGGACCTGCCCTGACCGCGCTTCACCCCTCCCCGGCCCGGGCGAGGTTTTCGCTGAGCCGCTGGTCGAGATCGAACCCCGGCCGCGTCAGGTCGCGCCGCCAGGGCTGCCGGCCCTTCAGGACGCCGGACTCGTGGACCATCTCGGCCACGTACTCCTCCTGCCGGTAGGCCATGACGTGGACGCCCGCGACGCCCGGGATCTCCCGGACCTGCTGGATGATCTCCACGCAGATGCGCTTGCCCTCCGCCTTGGCGTCCTCGGCCCGCTCCAACCGCTCGACGACCGCGTCCGGGATATGCACGCCGGCGACGTTCGCCCGCATCCAGCGGGCCGTCCTGGCCGACGCGAGCGGGCCGACGCCGACGAGGATGAAGCACCGCTCGTGGAGCCCCATGTCGCGCACTCGCTCCATGAAGCGCGCCAGCAGGGGCACGTCGAAGCAGTACTGCGTCTGCACGAACTGCGCCCCGGCCGCCACCTTCTTGGCGAGACGGATCGGGCGGAAGTCGTAGGGCGGCGCGAAGGGGTTCTCGGCCGCCCCGACGAAGACCGGCGGCGGCGTGGTGATCTTGCGCCCCGACAGGAACTTCGCCTCGTCGCGCATGCGCCGGATGGTGGCGACGAGCGAGGTCGAGTCGAGGTCGAAGACCGGCTTCGCCTCCGGATGATCGCCCGACTGCACCCCGTCGCCGGTCAGGCACAGCACGTTGTTGACGCCGAGCGCCGAGGCCCCGAGCACGTTGCCCTGGATGCCGATCCGGTTCGTGTCGCGGCAGGAGATCTGCAGCACCGGCGAGAAGCCGACGCGGGTCAGGAGCGCGCAGATCGCGATCGACGACATGTGGCAGTTGGCGCCGGAGCCGTCCGTGGCATTGATCGCGTCGACCCATCCCTCGAACACCGACGCCCGCTTGTAGACGTCCTCGGCATCCGCCGAGTCCGGCGGGTTCAGCTCCGCCGTGACCGCGAACTCGCCGCGCCGCAGCACGCGTTCCAGCCGGCCGCGCGACGTGTGCCCCGGCAGGGCCGGCAGCGGATCCCAGGGATTCTCGCCGAAGTCCTCCGGGTGGAGCCGGGAGGTCATTCGCCGCCCCCCTTCTCCCGCATCACGGCGAGCCAGCTCGAACGTCCCTTGAGCCGATGGTCGATCGCCGGCTGGACCTCACGGATCCGGTCGCCATCCTCCATGCGGCGCGACCCCTCCCAGGCCTTCACCCAGACGCAGGGCATCTCCGGATAGACCTCGCAGCCGCCATCGGACCGGACCCCGCCGCAAGGGCCGTTGCGCAGGTTCTTCGGGCAGTTCATCGGGCAGGACATGCCCGTCGACGACAGGATGCACTGGCCGCACATGCGGCAATCGAAGAGCGCTCCCTTCACCCCGCGCTCCACCGCCGCCACCGGCCCTTCCAGGCGGGTCCAGCCCGCCCGGCGGGCCAGCGGCAGGAGCCGGAGGAGCAGCCGCTCGAACCTCGCGTAGAAGCGGGCGAGCCCGCCCGCATGGGCCACGGACCAGAAGCGCAGCGCGAAGCGGTCGCGCGGCCGGGGCGGCTTGCCCGGGGGTTCGAAGGCGGCGGGAACGCGCAGCATGGCCCTTCTCGGTCGAGGCTCCGGGGGCGCGCGGCTCGGACGAGCCGTCGGCGGACCGGGAAGGCCGGGGCCTCGGGGAGCCCCGGGATCCGGTCGGCCGCGAGGACCCGGCGGATCAGCCTTCCCGCCCGCCGGCCTCGACGAGGCGGCGGAGGCGGTCAGCATCGTAGGCGGCCTCGATCTCCGCCGCCGCGTTTGCGACCACCTCTTCCGGATCTCCGTCACGCGGGCCCGCCGAGACCTTCCGCCAATCGGCCAGATAGGCGTCGGTCTCCCGCGCCCCGCCCCGCATGGCCGCGGCATCGACGGCGACCTGGAAGCGCTCGGGGAGTTCCCGCTTCACGGCACGCCGGCCCGAGCCGACCATGACCTGGGCCGGAATGTCGCGCCAATAGATGATCGTCAGGTCCGGCATGACTCAGCGCTCCACGACCACTTCGGACTGAGGCTTCGAGCAGCACAGGAGGATCATGCCGGCCTCGATCTCGCGCGGCCGGATGCCACCCTGGTGCTTCATCTCGACCTCGCCCGAGGCCTTCTTCGACTTGCAGGTGCCGCAGAGCCCCTTGGTGCAGGCCGATGGCAGGGCGATTCCCGCCTTGCGCGCCGCCGCGAGGATCGTCGTGGACCCGTCGCACGCGATGGTCCGGCCGCTGCGGGCGAAGGTGATCCGGTACTCCCGCGCGGCGGGGTCGGCCGGCACCTCCGGCTCGGGGCCGCCGGCGCCGAACGCGAAGCTCTCCTCGTGGTGGCGGCCCATGTCGAAGCCGGCCTCGCCGAGGATGTCCCGGACGCGCGCCATGAAGCCCGCGGGCCCGCACACGAACACCTCGCGCTCGAGGAGATCCGGCGCCACGGCCGCCAAGAGCGCCCGGTCGATCCGCCCGTGGAACCCCGCCCAGGGCTCGCGCCCCTGCCCCGTCACCACATGGGCGAGCCGCACGGACCGGTTCCGCGCCGCGATGGTCTCCAGCTCGCGCCGGAAGACCAGATCCTCCGGCCGCCGCGCCGCATTGAGAAAGACGACGTCCGCCCCGGTCGCCAGGTCGTCCTCGGCCCGCAGCATGGACATGAGCGGCGTCGCCCCGACCCCCGCGGCCAGGAACAGGTACTTCGGCGACCGGTGCCGCGCCGTGGTGAAGTCGCCGAGCGGCAACTGCGCCTTCACGCTCGTGCCCGGCATCAGCGTATCGTGCAGATGGTTGGAGACGAGCCCGCCCGGGATCCGCTTCACCGAGATCGATACCGTGTGCGGCCGCGCCGGCGAGGAGGAAAGCGTGTAGGAGCGCGTCTCGACCCCACCCGCCACCTCGACCTCCAGGTTCATGAACTGGCCGGGCTCGTAGGCGAAGAGACGCCCCTCCGGCGCCGCGAACACGAAGGTCTTCACCTCCGCGGTCTCCTCAAGGACGGCCCGGCAGACGAGCCGGTCGTCCGTCTCCGGGTCCCAGAGCGGGCGCGCGGGGCTGGTCGGAACGGTCATGGCGCGCCTCGTCTCGCCGGCGGGAGGATCGGAGCCGTCACCCGAGATGCGCCCTGAGGCGCTCGACGTACCAGGTGGCGAACTGGTCCACGAGGCCCTCCGTCAGCGGCGAATAGGGCCCCGGCTCGTAGGCGAGGCTGCGCACGCCCTTCTGGGCGAGTTCGACGAGCGCCGCGTCCTGCCCGTTGGTCGCCGTCCAGACCTCCGTCAGGCGCGCGAGGTCGTAGTCGACGCCCTCCACCGCATCCTTGTGGACGAGCCAGCGGGTGCGCACCAGCGTGTGCTCCGGATCGAGCGGGATGGCGCAGAAGGTCACCGCGTGGTCGCTCATCACGTGATGCCAGGAGTTCGGCTGCGTCCAGATGTGCAGGCCGCCGAGCCGCCGCTCCGTGACGGTCCCGAGGAGCCGCCGGCATGCCACCTTGGTGTCGAGCGTCTGGCTCTCGCCCGCGCCGTCGAGCACGATCCGCTCCGTCCGGAACCCGGTGGCGCAGCCGGACAGGCGCTCCACCGGCCCGGACGGGAAGCCCCGCGCCTCCCAGTCCGCCACCTGCCGCACCACCGAGGCCTCGTAGGCGGCGGCTTCCGCCTTGCCCGCCTCGTCGTCCGCATCCGGCACGAAGCCGACCGCGTATTTGTTGAAGGAGAGGCCGAGCTCCGGATGGTTGCCCGCGCAGTGATAGCACTCGCGGTTGTTCTCCATGGTGAGCTTCCAGTTCCCCTCCTCGATCAGGTCGGCCTGGAACGCGACCTTGGCGTTGCGCAGATCGAAGGGGGCGAGCCGCGGCTCCAGCACGGCAGCGGCATCCTCGATGTCGGCCGGCGGCTCGGCCGCGAGGCAGATGAACAGGAGCCCGCCGATCGACCGCAGATGCACCGGCTTCAGCCCGTGGCAGGACGGATCGAACCCGTCCCCCATGTGGCTCGCGTGGATGAGTTCGCCGGTCAGCTCGTAGGTCCACTGGTGGTATGGGCAGACGAGCTTGCCGACACAGCCCTTCTCCTCCGTCACGATCCGCGCGCCGCGGTGGCGGCAGACGTTGTGGAAGGCGCGGACCTCGTCGTCGTCGCCGCGGACGATGACGATGGAGTTCGCCCCGAGGTCGAGCCGCGCGTAGTCGCCCGCCTCCGGCACCTCGGCCTCCACCCCCGCGAAGATCCAGTGCCGGGAGAAGATGACGTCGAGGTCGAGGTCGAAGATCTCGCGCGCCTGGTAGAAGGGCGCCGCCAGCGTGTGGCCGGGCCGCCGCTCGGCGACGAGGCGGGCGATATCGAGGGGGGCTCGGGAGAGCATGGCGGAATCCGGCTTTGGGCAGGCTGAGGGACAGGACCGACCGTGACACGGGATCCGGTCGGCGAGTTGTCGCAATCCGACGCGGGACGTCGCATCGCGACCCTGCAGGCGGTCCGTTTTTCGGACCGGCCGCCTGTCGCGCCTGTGCTATCCTGGCCCCATGACCGGCTATGGGCAGTTCTGCGCGATCGCCCGCGCCCACGAGATCCTCGGGGGCCGCTGGACGCTGCTGATCGTACGCGAAGTGCTGATGGGAGCCACCCGATTCAGCGACTTCCGAAAGGGTGTGCCGCGAATCTCCCGGACCGTGCTGGCCGAACGGCTTCAGGACCTGGTCGCCTGCGGCGTTCTGGAGCGGGACGAGAGTGCCAGGGGTCCGACCTACAGGCTGACCCCGGCCGGCCGCGACCTCGAGCCGCTCGTCCTGGCGCTCGGCACCTGGGGGCAGAAATGGCTGCCGCGCCATGCCGCGGCCGAGGACCTGGACCTCGATCCCCTGTTGCACGACATGGCGCGCCGCGTCAGTCGCGACGCCGCGCCGGCCGAAGCGCTCGTGCTCCGGTTCGAGATCCGGGCCCATCCTCTCCGCTTCATGCTCATGAAGGACGGTACGGCGTCCGTCTGCGGCCTGAACCCCGGCTTCCCCGAACCCCTGTCGATCGGCGGACCGCTTGCGCCGCTGGTCGGATGGTGGCGCGGCGACACGACCTTCGCCGAGGCGCAACGGCTCGGCCTGCGCCTGGAGGGGCCCCGCCCGCTCGTCCGCGCGTTCCCCCTCTGGTTCGAGCGCTATCTCCTCGCCGACGTCGCTCCCCAGGCCCTAGCCGGGTGATGCCGCGATCGGCAGGCTCCCGCCCTCGGCCCGTCGCCGGTAGTCAGGATTCCGGACCACTGCTCCTCCGGCGCGGACGTCAGGATGCACCCGTCCATCAAGACAGGTGCCAGCCATGCAGACCGACTCCCTCCTGCCCCTTGCCCTCTTCGCCCTGGTGACCTCGATCTCGCCGGGACCCAGCAACCTCATGCTGCTCGCCTCCGGCGCGACCTACGGCGTCCGGCGAACCGTGCCGCTCCTCGCCGGCATCACCACGGGCTTCCTGTCCGTCCTGATCGCCGTGGGGCTCGGGATCGGGGCCCTGCTGGCCGCCGTGCCCGCGCTGCGGCTCGTCCTGAACGCGGCGGGTGCCGTCTACCTCGTCTACCTAGCCTGGCGCATCGGCACGGCCCGCTCGGTCGGGGCCGCGCCGGCCGGATCGGAGCGGCCGATCGGGTTCCTGGAGGCCGCGGGCTTCCAGTGGCTGAACCCCAAGGCCTGGGCGGTGGCGGGGACCACGATGGCGCTTCACGCCAGGCCGGAGAGCCCGCTCGCCTCGGTTGCGGCCGTCGCCCTGGTGTTCGGCCTCGTCAACCTGCCGGCACTCGCGACGTGGATCCTGTCCGGCATGGCCCTCCGGAGACTGCTCGCCGATCCCGTCCGGCTGAAGTGGTTCAACATCGCCATGGCGGTCGTCCTGGTGGCGACCCTGGTCCCGCTCCTGGGCTGAACCGTCGCGCCCCCAAAAGAAAAGGGGCGGCCGACGGCCACCCCTCTCGAACTCCACGGGAACCGGAAGGACCTCAGCCCTCCGCGGCCTCCGCCGCCTCGGCGCGCGCGCGGTCCTCGGCGCCCTTGGCCGAGACGTCGCGGTCGACGAACTCGATCACGCCGACGGCGGCGTTGTCGCCGTGCCGGAAGCCGGCCTTCAGGACGCGCGTATAGCCGCCGTTGCGGTCCTTGTAGCGCGGGCCGAGCACGTCGAAGAGCTTCTTGACGGCCTTCTCGTCGCGGATCTGCGCGACCGCGTTGCGGCGCGAGTTGAGGTCGCCGCGCTTGGCCAGCGTGATCAGCTTCTCCACGACCGGACGCAGGTCCTTCGCCTTCGGCAGCGTGGTGACGATCTGCTCGTGGGTGATGAGCGAGGCCGCCATGTTGGCGAACATGGCCTTGCGGTGCTCGTGGGTACGGGCGAACTTGCGGCCCGAATTGCCGTGACGCATGACTGGTCTCCTGGTCTGGCGGGGCATCCCTGCCCGGCCCGCGCCCCCGCGGGAGCGCCTCTCTGCGACGATCCGGAGACGCGCCCCGGAGCTTCGGCCCCGGAGGAGACCGTCGCACCCCGGGCATGCGTCATCCGGGCGAAGTAGTCCTTGTCGACCGGCCCGAAGGCCGGCCGTGGTCCAGAAGCGGCCGCCCGACTGGCGGGCGGCCCGGGCTTCAGAGCTGGTGGTCCTCGTAACGCTTGGCGAGTTCCTCGATGTTCTCCGGCGGCCAATTGGTGACCTCCATGCCGAGATGGAGACCCATCTGGGCGAGAACTTCCTTGATCTCGTTGAGCGACTTGCGGCCGAAGTTCGGGGTACGGAGCATCTCCGCCTCGGTCTTCTGGATGAGGTCGCCGATGTAGACGATGTTGTCGTTCTTCAGGCAGTTCGCCGACCGCACCGACAGCTCGAGCTCGTCCACCTTCTTGAGCAGCGCCGGGTTGAAGGCGAGCTCCGGCACCCGCTCCTCGACCTCCGCCTTCCGCGGCTCCTCGAAGTTCACGAAGATCGCGAGCTGATCCTGGATGATGCGCGCCGCATACGCGACCGCGTCCTCCGGCTTCACCGAGCCGTCGGTCTCCACCGTCAGGGTGAGCTTGTCGTAGTCGAGCACCTGGCCCTCGCGGGTGTTCTCGACGCGGTAGCTGACCTTCTTGACCGGGGAATAGATGCTGTCGACCGGGATGAGCCCGATCGGCGCGTCCTCGGGACGGTTCCGGTCGGCCGGCACGTAGCCCTTGCCCGTGTTGGCCGTGAACTCCATGCGGATCTCCGCACCCTCGTCGAGGGTGCAGATCACCAGCTCAGGGTTCAGGATCTCGATGTCGCCGACGGTCTGGATATCGCCCGCGGTCACGACGCCGGGGCCCGACTTGCGCACGACCATGCGCTTCGGCCCGTCGCCCTGCATCCGGATGGCGATCTCCTTGATGTTCAGCACGATGTCCGTCACGTCCTCGCGGACGCCCGGGATCGAGGAGAACTCGTGCAGCACGCCGTCGATCTGCACGGCCGTGACGGCGGCGCCCTGCAGCGACGAGAGGAGCACGCGCCGGAGGGCGTTGCCGAGCGTCAGGCCGAAGCCGCGCTCCAGCGGTTCGGCCACGACCGTGGCGACGCGGCGCCCGTCGTCGCCGGCCTTGACGTCGAGCTTGCTCGGGCGGATGAGCTCTTGCCAGTTCTTGTGGATGGTCACGGGGTCACCCAAGGTTCGAGTGGGCCGCCGGAGGATCAGGGGCCACGCCCGGCGGATCCGGGTCGGGTCTCTCCGAACGACACTGCGGACGGCCCGGGTCCGAGGATCCCGATGCGCCGTCCGCCTTGACGAGGGCCGCAGGTTACGCGCGGCCGAACGACGGTTCGTCCAATCCGGTCAGACGCGGCGCCGCTTGCGCGGGCGGCATCCGTTGTGCGGGATCGGGGTCACGTCGCGGATCGAGGTGACCACGAAGCCCGCCGCCTGCAACGCCCGGAGCGCCGACTCGCGGCCCGAACCGGGACCGCGCACCTCGACCTCGATCGTGCGCATGCCGTGCTCCTGGGCCTTGCGCGCGCACTCCTCGGCCGCGACCTGCGCCGCGAACGGGGTCGACTTGCGCGAGCCCTTGAAGCCGTTGGCACCGGCCGACGACCAGGCGATGGTGTTGCCCTGGGCGTCGGTGATCGTGATCATGGTGTTGTTGAACGTGGAGTTCACGTGGGCGACGCCGGAGGAGATGTTCTTCCGCTCACGGCGCTTCACGCGCTGCGCTTCCTTGGCCATGTGGCTGATCCTTGAACTTCGTCGGGAGCCGACGGCCGGCGGCGCTCGCGCGCGGCCGGTCCCGCCCCGTCCTTACTTCTTCTTGCCGGCGATCGCCTTGGCGGGACCCTTGCGGGTCCGCGCGTTGGTGTGCGTCCGCTGTCCGCGCACCGGCAGGCCGCGACGATGGCGCAGGCCGCGGTAGCAGCCGAGGTCCATCAGGCGCTTGATGTTCATCGCGACTTCGCGGCGAAGGTCACCCTCCACCATGTAGTCGCGGTCGATCACTTCGCGGATCTGCAGCACCTCGGCGTCCGAGAGCTCGTTGACCCGGCGCTCGGGCTGGATCCGGACCTTGTCCATGATCTCCTGAGCCTTCCGCGGGCCGATCCCGTGGATGTACTGAAGCGCAATGACCACGCGCTTGTTCGTCGGAATGTTCACGCCTGCAATGCGGGCCACGGCAGTCCTCTCCAGTCGATCGGGTCGTCCGGGGACGACCACGTTCCTGAGCCTCGTCCAGGCCCGAAGGGGTCGCACACAAGACGACGAGACCGGTGCCGGTCCCCCTCGGGGCCCCGACGCCGATCGCATGGATGTCGCGATTGAGGGTCGGGATATAGAGATTCCACGAGCGGGCGTCAACCCGTCCGGGGTATCCAGCCGCCCGCCGCCGGACGCCCCGCGAGGGGGCCGCTCCGGCGCCGGGCCGATCGTCGTCGGACGCCCTCCTGCGCGGCCGCGCCGCCGGTCCCTCGACCGGCGGCCGCCTCAGCCGAGGATCGTCTCGATGTCCTTCGTCACCGCGTCGATCGGCTTCATCCCGTCGACGGTCCTGAGTTCGCCCGTCCCCGCGTAGTAGGACGACAGGGGCGCGGTCTTCTCGCGGAACTCCACGAGGCGCTTCTTGAAGCTTTCCGGGTTGTCGTCCGCACGGACCTGCCCGCCCGCCGCGATCGTTTCCCGGACACGGGTCTCCATCCGCCGGACGAGCGCGTCCTCGTCCACCTTGAGCTCGATCACCGCGTCGAGCTTCATGCCCTTGGAGGCCAGCATCCGGGTCAGCGCCTCGGCCTGCGGCACCGTCCGCGGGAAGCCGTCCAGGATGAAGCCCTTCTGGCAGTCCGCCTGATCGATCCGGTCCGCGACCACGCCGACCACGATGTCGTCGGAGACGAGCTGGCCGGCGTCCATGACCGCCTTGGCCTTGAGCCCCACCTCGGTTCCCGCCTTCACGGCCGCCCGCAGCATGTCGCCGGTCGAGAGCTGCACGATGCCGTGCTTCTCGACGAGCCGCTGTGCCTGGGTCCCCTTCCCGGCCCCCGGAGGCCCGAGCAGGATCAGTCTCATTTCCGTCCCCCTTTCAGCTTCGCCCGCTTGATCAGACCTTCGTACTGGTGGGCGAGCAGATGTCCCTGGATTTGCGACACCGTGTCCATGGTCACCGAGACCACGATCAGCAGCGACGTGCCCCCGAAATAGAACGGGACGCCGGTCCAGGAAATGAGGAATTCGGGTAAGAGACAAACGACGGTGATGTACATCGCGCCGACGACGGTGATACGGGTCAGCACGTAGTCGATGTATTCGGCGGTGCGCTCGCCCGGCCGGATGCCGGGGATGAAGCCGCCGTGCTTCTTCAGATTGTCGGCCGTGTCGGTCGGGTTGAACACGATCGCGGTGTAGAAGAAGCAGAAGAAGATGATCAGCGCCGCGTAGAGCACCATGTAGGCCGGCTGGCCGTGCCCCAGGAACGCGGTCACGCTGGTCAGCCACCCGCCCGCCTGGCCCGCCTGGAAGTTGGCGACTGTCGCCGGCACCAGGAGCAGCGAGGAGGCGAAGATCGGCGGGATGACGCCCGAGGTGTTCAGCTTCAGCGGCAGGTGCGACGACTGCCCCTGCATGATCTGATTGCCGACCTGGCGCTTCGGATACTGGATCAGGAGCCGGCGCTGCGCGCGCTCCATGAACACGATGAAGGCGATGACGACGACGGCCAGCACGATGATGCCGAGGATCGCGCCCGTCGAGATCGCGCCCTGCCGGCCGAGCTCGAGGGTGCCCGCGATCGCCCGCGGCAGCTCCGCCACGATGCCCGCGAAGATGATGAGCGAGATGCCGTTGCCGATGCCCCGCGACGTGATCTGCTCGCCGAGCCACATCAGGAACATGGTGCCGCCGAGCAGGGTCAGCACGGTCGAGACACGGAAGAACAGGCCCGGGTCGGCGACCACGTTGGTCGAGCCCTCGAGGCCGACCGAGATGCCGTAGGCCTGGAAGACGGCCAGGATCACGGTCAGGTAGCGCGTGTACTGGTTCAGCTGCTTGCGGCCCGACTCGCCCTCCTTCTTCATCGCCTCGAAGGACGGCAGCACCGTCGTGAGCAGCTGGACGATGATCGAGGCCGAGATGTAGGGCATGATCCCGAGCGCGAAGATCGCCATGCGGCCGACCGCGCCGCCCGAGAACATGTTGAAGAGGCCGATGATGCCCGTCTGGGCATTGTGGAAGGCCTGCGACAGCGCCGTGGGATTGATGCCCGGCAGCGGCAGGTAGGTCCCGAGGCGGTAGACGAGCAGCGCGCCGAGGGTGAACCAGATGCGCTTCTTGAGTTCCTCGGCCTTGGCGAAGGCACCCCAATTGAGGTTCGCTGCGAGTTGTTCAGCTGCCGAAGCCATTCGCCTCTCCGATTGCCAGGATGCCCGCCCCGAGACGGGAAACCGGGGCCGCCTCAGGAAGCGGCCCCGGTCGTGTTCGCCTTCGGTGTCACGCCTCGGCGGCGGCCTGCGCCAGGAGCGCCACGACCTTGCCGCCGGCCTTCTCGACCGCCTCGGCCGCCGGCTTCGACGCGCCGGCCACCTCGAAGGTGACGGCGGCGGTCAGTTCGCCGGGCCCGAGAAGGCGGACGCCGTCCTTGACGCGCCGGATGATCCCGGCGGCCTTGAGGGCCTCCGCGGTCACGGTCGCCTTCGGATCGAGCTTGCCGGCCTCGATCGCGGCCTGCACCTTCGCCAGGCTGACCTCGTTGAGGTCGAGGCGGAAGATGTTGTTGAAGCCGCGCTTCGGCAGGCGCCGGTGCAGCGGCATCTGGCCGCCCTCGAAGCCGTTGATGGCCACGCCGCGGCGCGCCTTCTGGCCCTTGACGCCCTTGCCCGAGGTCTTGCCCAGGCCCGAGCCGATGCCGCGGCCGAGCCGCTTGCCGGCCTTGACGGCGCCGGGGTTGTCGCTGATCTGGTTCAGCTTCATGGGGATCGATCCCTAAATCTCACTCGTCCACGACGCGGACGAGATGCTGCACCTTGGCGATCATGCCCCGCACCTGAGGAGAGTCCTTCAGGGTGGAACGGCGATGCCGCTTGTTGAGGCCGAGGCCGATCAGCGTGGCCCGCTGGTCGCCGGGACGGCGGCTCGGGCTGCCGGTCTGCTCGACCGTGACGGTCTTGTCGGTGGTCGACATTGGGACGATCCCCGTGTTTCTTCAGCTATGGACGAGGCCGCCCTGGTTCAAGCGGCCCCGGCTCTGTCAGTGATCGCCGGACGGTCAGGCTTCTGCGCCCGCGTCGACACCCTCTTCGCGGCGCCGCGCCTGCAGGGCCGAGACCTTGATGCCGCGGCGCGCCGCGACCGAGCGCGGGCTGTCCTCGTGCTTCAGGGCGTCGAAGGTCGCGCGCACCATGTTGTAGGGGTTCGACGAACCGAGCGACTTCGCCACCACGTCCTGGACGCCGAGCGTCTCGAACACGGCGCGCATCGGGCCGCCCGCGATGATGCCCGTGCCGGCCGGAGCCGCCCGCAGGATCACCTTGCCGGCGCCGTGATGGCCCGCCACGTCGTGATGCAGCGTGCGCCCCTCGCGGAGCGGCACGCGGACCAGGCTGCGCTTGGCCGCCTCGGTCGCCTTGCGGATCGCCTCGGGAACCTCGCGGGCCTTGCCGTGGCCGAAGCCGACGCGGCCCTTCTGGTCGCCGACGACGACGAGCGCCGCGAAGCCGAAGCGCCGGCCGCCCTTCACCACCTTGGCGACGCGGTTGATGTGCACCAGCCGGTCGACGAATTCGCTGTCGCGCTCTTCCCGCTCACGCGTAGCCATAGTTACCGTTCCTTCCCGCGCAGCTTGAAGAAGCGCGCATAAGTCTTTCTCAGATCGATCAGAACTCGAGGCCGCCCTCGCGGGCCGCTTCGGCCAGCGCCTTGACGCGGCCGTGGTAGATGTAGCCGCCGCGGTCGAAGACGACCTTGTCGACCCCGGCCGCCTTGGCGCGCTCCGCCAAGAGCTTGCCGACCGCCTTGGCGGCTTCCACGTCCGCGCCGGTCTTCAGCGACCCCTTGAGATCCTTCTCGAGCGACGAGGCGGCGGCCAGCGTGACCCCCTTCACGTCGTCGATGACCTGCGCGTAGATGTTCTTCGAAGACCGGAAGACCGACAGCCGGACGCGGCCGTTGGCAGCGGCCTTCACGGCGCGGCGGACGCGGGCGCGACGGCGCTCCGTAGTAGACGCATGAGCCATGATGACCGCTCCTTACTTCTTCTTGCCTTCCTTGCGGAAGATCTTCTCATCGGCGTACTTCACGCCCTTGCCCTTGTAGGGCTCGGGCCCGCGGAACTCGCGGATTTCCGCCGCCACCTGTCCGACACGCTGCTTGTCGATGCCGGTGATGGTGATCTGGTCCTGCTTCTGCCCGGCGACTGCGATCGTGATTCCCTCCGGAACCGGATACACGATGTCGTGGCTGTAGCCGAGCGAGAGGTTCAGGGTCTTGCCGGCGAGCGCCGCCTTGTAGCCGACGCCGTTGATCTCGAGCTTCTTCTCGAAGCCCTTCGACACGCCGACCATCAGGTTCGAGATCATCGTCCGGGACATGCCCCAGAGCGACCGCGCCTGCTTGGACTCGTCCCGCGGCTTGACCGCGATGCCGTCCGTGCCCTTGCTCACCTCGACCAGGTCGTGGACCACGAAGGAGAGCGTCCCCTTCGGACCCTTGACGCTGACCGTCTGGCCCGCCACGTCGGCGTTCACGCCGCTCGGGACCGCCACGGGCTTCTTTCCGATACGAGACATGGTGCTTGTCCTTTCCCGGTCAGAATACGCGGCAGAGCACTTCGCCGCCGACATTCGACTCGCGGGCATCGTGATCCGCCATCACGCCCTTCGGCGTGGACAGGATGGTGACGCCGAGGCCGTTGGCGACGCGCGGAATGTTGGCGACCGACGAGTACACCCGGCGGCCCGGCTTCGAGACGCGCTCGATGGTCCGGATCACGGGTTCGCCGTCGAAATACTTGAGCTCGATCTCGAACTCGGAACGGCCCGCACCGGCTTCCACCGACGTGTAGCCGCGGATGTAGCCCTCGCTCTTGAGGACGTCGAGCACGTTGGCGCGCAGCTTGGACGCCGGCGTGTTGACCTTAGACTTCTTCCGGAGCTGAGCGTTCCGGATCCGGGTCAGCATATCGCCCAGGGGATCGGTCATCGTCATGGGACCCTCCTCACCAGCTCGACTTCACGAGGCCCGGGATCATGCCCTGGTTGCCCAGTTCACGAAGCGCCAGGCGCGACATCTTCAGCTTGCGGTAGTACGCACGCGGCCGGCCCGTGATCTCGCAGCGGTTGCGGATCCGCACCTTGGCGCCGTTGCGCGGAAGAGCCGCGAGCTTCATGACCGCCTGGATCCGATCCTCGGGGGTCGTCTCGCGGTCCATCACGACCGACTTCAGCTCGGCGCGCTTTTTGGCGAACTTCGCCGTCATCTTGCGCCGCCGGTTGTTCTTCTCGACAGAACTCGTCTTTGCCATTTTTTCCTATCCTCTGCCGTAACGGCTCACTGGCGGAACGGGAAGTTGAAGAGCTTCAGGAGCTCCCTGGCCTCCTCGTCCGTTTTCGCCGTCGTACAGACGATGATGTCCATTCCCCAGACCTGATCGACCTTGTCGTAGTTGATCTCCGGGAAAATGATGTGTTCCTTGACGCCCATGGCATAGTTGCCGCGGCCGTCGAAGCTCTTCGGGTTGAGGCCCCGGAAGTCCCGGACGCGCGGCAGCGCGATCGTCACGAGACGGTCGAGGAACTCGAACATGCGGGTCTTGCGCAGGGTAACCTTGGCGCCGATCGGCATGTTCTCACGGATCTTGAAGGTCGCGATCGCCTTGCGGGCCCGGGTCACGACCGGCTTCTGGCCGGCGATCAGGGCGAGGTCCGCGGCCGCGACCGACGGCTTCTTGGAGTCCGCCGTCGCCTCGCCGACGCCCATGTTCAGGACGATCTTGTCGAGGGTCGGCACTTCCATCGGGTTCTTGTACCCGAACTTCTCGATCATCGCCGGGCGCACGACCTCGTCGTAGTGCTTGCGCATCCGCGGCGAATAGTTGGCGAGCTCAGCCATCGATCAGGTCCCCCGAGCGCTTGGCGAAACGGACCTTCCGGCCGTCGTCGAGAATCTTGAAGCCGACGCGGGTGGGCTCGCCCGTCTTCGGGTCCGCCACCGCCAGGTTCGACAGATGGATCGGGGCCTCCTTGCGGATGATCCCGCCCTCGTTCACGCCCTGCGGCTTGGTGTGGCGCTGCACGATGTTGATGCCGCGGACCAGAGCACGCTCCTCGCTCGGCATCACCTGGATGACCTCGCCGGTGCGGCCCTTGTCGCGGCCGGCGAGCACGACGACCTTGTCGCCCTTCTTGATCTTCGCGGCCATTACAGCACCTCCGGCGCGAGCGAGAGGATCTTCGTGTGGTTCTTCGCGCGCAACTCGCGCGGAACCGGTCCGAAGATGCGGGTCCCGATCGGCTCCTTCTGATTGTTGATCAGGACGGCGGCGTTCCGGTCGAACCGGATCACCTGGCCGTCCGGGCGGGTGATGTCCTTGGACACCCGGACCACCACCGCCTTCATCACGTCGCCCTTCTTGACGCGGCCGCGCGGGATCGCCTCCTTGACCGAGACGACGATGATGTCGCCCACGGTGGCGTACTTCCGCTTCGAACCGCCGAGGACCTTGATGCACATGACCCTCTTGGCGCCGGAATTGTCGGCGACGTCGAGGTTAGTTTGCATCTGGATCATGACCGAACGCCTTTCTCGAATGTTCTCTTGGGCCCGTCCGGGATCAACCGGCGGCGCCGACCGGGCCGACCACGACCCAGCGCTTCTGCTTCGACATCGGGCGGCCTTCCTCGATCGCGACGATGTCGCCGACCTTGAACTGGTTGCCCTCGTCGTGCGCGTGATACTTCTTCGACCGGCGCACGGTCTTCTTCAGCAGCGGATGGGTGAAGCGGCGCTCCACCTCCACCACGATCGTCTTGTCGTTCTTGTCGGAGACGACGACGCCCTGCAGGATGCGCTTCGGCATGGTTTCGTCCTCCTCAGACGTGCTTCTCGCGGAGCACCGTCTGGACCCTGGCGATGTCGTGCCGGACCTGACGGACGCGCGCGGTATTCTCGAGCTGTCCGGTAGCCTTCTGGAAGCGAAGGTTGAACTGCTCTTTCTTCAGGCGGACCAGCTCGTCGTTGAGCTCGTCGACCGTCTTGGTGCGGATGTCGGCAGCCTTCATGGCTCAATCCCCCGTCAGTCGGCGATTCGGGCCACGAAGCGGGTCCGGATCGGCAGCTTGGCGGCTCCGAGCCGCAGCGCCTCCTCGGCCGTCTCCTGGCTGACGCCGTCGATCTCGAACAGGATCCGGCCCGGCTTGACGCGGGCGGCCCAGAATTCCGGCGCGCCCTTGCCCTTGCCCATGCGGACCTCGGTCGGCTTGGAGGACACCGGCACATCCGGGAACACGCGGATCCAGACGCGCCCCTGGCGCTTCATCTGGCGAGTGATCGCCCGGCGTGCGGCCTCGATCTGGCGCGCGGTGACGCGCTCAGGCTCGAGGGCCTTGAGCCCGAAAGCTCCGAAATCCAGGTCCGTCGCGCCCTTCGAAGTGCCGTGGATGCGGCCCTTGAACTGCTTACGGAACTTCGTGCGCTTCGGTTGCAGCATCGTTGTTCTCTCTCACGTCTCTCGTTCAACCGAAGCCGATCAGCCGGCCCGCTCGGTCTCGCGCTCGCGGCGGCCGCGGCCACCCCGGCGGTCGCCGTCACGGTCCCGATCCCGATCCCGACCCTCGCCACGCTCGCGGCGGCCGGTCTCGGGCTCCTGGGCCCGCCGCTCCGACGCCATCGGATCGTGCTCGAGGATCTCGCCCTTGAAGATCCACACCTTCACGCCGCAGGTGCCGTAGGCGGTGATCGCCGTCGCGGTCCCGAAGTCGATGTCGGCGCGCAACGTGTGCAGCGGCACGCGTCCCTCGCGGTACCACTCCAGTCGCGCGATCTCGGCGCCGCCGAGACGGCCGGAGCAGTTGATGCGGATGCCCTCGGCCCCGAGGCGCATCGCCGACTGGACGGCGCGCTTCATGGCCCGGCGGAAGGCGACGCGGCGCTCGAGCTGCTGGGCGATCGAGGCGGCCACCAGCGTCGAGTCGGTCTCCGGCTTGCGGACCTCCACGATGTTGATGTGCACCTCGGAGTCGGTCAGCTTCGCCACGCCCTTGCGCAGCTTGTCGATGTCCGTGCCCTTCTTGCCGATCACGACGCCCGGACGGGCCGAGTGGATCGTGACGCGGCACTTCTTGTGCGGACGCTCGATGACGATCTTGGAGACCGCCGCCTGCTTCAGCTCGCCCATGAGGTACTTGCGGATCGCCATGTCCTCGTGGAGCAGCTTGCCGTACTCGCCCTTGCCGGCGTACCAGCGCGAATCCCAGGTCCGGTTGATGCCGAGCCGAAGCCCGATCGGGTTGACCTTCTGTCCCATCAGGCGGACTCCACTTCGCGGACGATGATCGTCAGGTGCGAGAAGGGCTTCTCGACGCGGCCGGCGCGCCCGCGGGCACGAGCGTGAAACCGCTTCATCACCATGGCCTTCCCGACGAAGGCCTGGCTCACCACCAGGCTGTCCACGTCGAGCTCGTGGTTGTTCTCGGCATTCGCGATCGCGCTCTCGAGCGTCTTCTTGACGTCCTTGGCGATGCGCTTGTGCGAGAAGGTCAGCTCCGCCAGCGCGGTGGAGACCTTCTTGCCCCGGATCAGGGACGCGACGAGGTTCAGCTTCTGCGGGCTGATGCGGATGTTCCGCGCCACCGCCTGGGCCTCTTTGTCGCTGAGCGCGCGCTCGGTCTTGGGCTTGCTCATCGGCTTACTTCCTCTTCGCCTTCTTGTCGGCCGCATGACCATAGTAGGTCCGCGTCGGCGAGAACTCGCCGAACTTGTGGCCGACCATGTCTTCCGACACCAGCACGGGGATGTGCTTGTGGCCGTTGTAGACGCCGAAGGTGAGGCCGACGAAGTGAGGCAGGATCGTGGAGCGGCGGCTCCAGATCTTGATCACCTCGGAGCGTCCCGAAGCCCGGGACTTCTCGGCCTTCTTCAGGAGGTAACCGTCGACGAACGGGCCTTTCCAGACAGAACGAGCCATGGTTGCGATTAACCCTTCTTGGCGTGGCGCGAGCGGACGACGTACTTGTCTGTCGCCTTGTTCGACCGCGTCTTCTTGCCCTTGGTCGGCTTGCCCCAAGGCGTGACCGGATGACGGCCGCCCGAGGTGCGGCCTTCGCCGCCGCCATGCGGATGGTCGACCGGGTTCATCGCGACGCCGCGGTTGTGCGGGCGACGCCCGAGCCACCGCTGGCGACCGGCCTTGCCGATCGAGGTGTTCATGTGGTCCGGGTTGGACACCGCCCCGACCGTGCCGAGACACGTGCCGAGGACGAGGCGCTGCTCGCCGGAATTGAGACGCAGGATCACGTAGCCCTGGTCGCGGCCGACGATCTGCGCGAAGGTTCCCGCCGACCGCGCGAGCTGCGCGCCCTTGCCGGGCTTCAGCTCGATGTTGTGAACGAGCGTGCCCACCGGCATGTTGCCGATCGGCATCGCGTTGCCGGGCTTCACGTCGACCGACTGGCCGGACACCACCGTGTCGCCGACCGCGAGCCGCTGCGGCGCGACGATGTAGGAGAGCTCCCCGTCCGCATAGCGGATCAGCGCGATGAACGCCGTCCGGTTGGGATCGTACTCGAGCCGCTCCACCGTCGCCGCCACGTCGTGCTTGCGCCGCTTGAAGTCGATGATGCGGTAGGACCGCTTGTGGCCGCCGCCCCGGAACCGCGCCGTGACGCGGCCGGTGTTGTTGCGGCCGCCCGACTGGGTCAGGCCCTCGGTCAGGGTCTTGACCGGCTTGCCCTTCCACAGGCCGTCGCGCGCGACGATGACCAGCTGGCGGAGGCCGGGCGTGACGGGCTTGAATGTCTTGAGCGCCATCGTGTTGAACCTTTTTTGCTCAGAGGCCCGTCGTGATGTCGATCCGGTCGCCCTCTGCGAGGGTGACGATCGCCTTCTTGACGTCGTCGCGCTTGCCGACGAAGCCGCGGAACCGCTTCACCTTGCCCTTGCGGACCAGCGTGTTGACGGCCTTCACCTTGACCTTGAACAGCGCCTCGACGGCCGCCTTGATCTCCGGCTTGGTCGCCGACATGGCGACGTTGAAGACCACCTGGTTCTTCTCCGCCGCGATGGTCGCCTTCTCGGTGATCACGGGCGAGCGGATGATGTCGTAGTGAGCGAGGTTGGTCATGATGCTCACGCCTCCACCCGGAACCGGGCCTCGATGGCGTCGACCGCGTCCTTGGTGAGGACGAGCGTCTGGCGCCGCAGGATGTCGTAGACGTTGAGGCCCTGCACCGGCAGGACGTCGACGTTCGGGATGGCACGGGTCGCCAGGCCGAAGTTGGTGTCGACCGCCGCGCCCGCGATGATGAGCGCGTTGGCGAGGCCGAGCTTCGCCAGCTGCTCCTTGACCGCCTTGGTCTTCGGAGCCGCCGCCGTCGCGTCGGCGACCACCAGGATGGCGCCCTCGCCGGCCTTGGCCGACAGCGCGTGCTTCAGGCCGAGGGCGCGGACCTTCTTGGGAAGGTCGTGCTCGTGGCTGCGCACGACCGGCCCGTGGGCCCGGCCGCCGCCCCGGAAGATCGGGGCGCGCGCGGAGGAGTGGCGCGCCGAGCCCGTCCCCTTCTGCTTGTACATCTTCTTGCCCGTGCGGGCGATCTCGGAGCGGGTCTTCACCTTGTGGGTGCCGGCGCGCCGCTTGGCGAGCTGCCACTTGACCACGCGCTGGATCAGGTCCGCGCGCGGCTCCAGGCCGAAGATCTCGTCCGACAGGGTGACGGTGCCGGCATCGGCGCCGTCGAGGGTCTTGACCTTGAGCTCCATCACTCGGCCCCCTTCTCGGCGGTGGCGGCGGCCGCCGCGCTGGACTTGCGGAACGAACCCGGCAGAGGCAGGCCCGCTGGCGCGGCGCGCTTCACCGCGTCGCGGACGAGAATCCAGCCGCCCTTCGATCCCGGCACCGAGCCCTCGACCATGATCAGGCCGCGCTCGACGTCGGTCTTGACGACCTTCAGGTTCTGGGTGGTGACCCGCTCGTTGCCGAGATGGCCGGCCATCTTCTTCCCCGGGAAGGTACGGCCCGGGTCCTGGCGGTTGCCGGTCGAACCGGGCGAGCGGTGCGAGACCGAGACGCCGTGGGTGGCCCGCAGGCCGCCGAAGTTCCAGCGCTTCATGACGCCGGCGAAGCCCTTGCCGATCGACGTACCGGTCACGTCGACATACTGTCCGACGACGAAGTGGTCGGCCGTCAGCTCGGCGCCCACCTCGATCATCTTGTCCGCGTCCACGCGGAACTCGACCAGCTTGCGCTTCGGCTCGACGGAGGCCTTCGCGAAGTGACCGCGCATGGGCTGCGTCGTGTTCTTGACCTTGGCGAGGCCGGCC
The DNA here is from genome assembly GCF_037203705.1 of Prosthecomicrobium sp. N25. Taxonomy (NCBI): domain Bacteria; kingdom Pseudomonadati; phylum Pseudomonadota; class Alphaproteobacteria; order Hyphomicrobiales; family Kaistiaceae; genus Prosthecomicrobium; species Prosthecomicrobium sp. N25. The sequence goes on along the minus strand of NZ_JBBCAT010000004.1, from coordinate 216,569 downwards.
CCGAGCTGCAGCGCGGTGTAGCCGTTCTTCTCCTCGGTCCGGTGGGCCACCACCTGGCACCCGTCGAGCTTGAGGACCGTCACCGGCACCTGCTCACCCGACTCGGTGTAGATGCGGGTCATCCCCAGCTTCTGTGCGATCACACCTGAACGCATGGCGTTCTCTCTATCGTTATCGGGCGTCATCCAATCGAGATGAACCCGGATGTATGTCTTCAGAGGCTCCCGATCGGCCGAAACCGGGGGAGCATGAGGCTCAGAGCTTGATCTCGACGTCCACGCCGGCGGCGAGGTCGAGCTTCATCAGCGCATCGACCGTCTGCGGGGTCGGGTCGATGATGTCGAGGAGCCGCTTGTGCGTCCGGATCTCGAACTGCTCGCGGCTCTTCTTGTCGATGTGCGGCGACCGGTTCACCGTGAACTTCTCGATCCGCGTCGGCAGCGGCACCGGACCCCGGACATGCGCACCCGTGCGCTTGGCCGTGGAGACGATCTCGCGCGTCGAGGCATCGAGCACCCTATGGTCGAACGCCTTGAGGCGGATGCGGATGTTCTGACCGTTCATAGTCTGTACCCTCGGCGTTTCAGGAGATGACGCGCCGCCCGCGGGCGGGCGGCGCGACTGGGTTCCCGAAACCAGTGATCAGGCAAGGATCTTGGCGACGACGCCGGCGCCCACCGTGCGGCCGCCTTCACGGATGGCGAAGCGGAGCTTCTCCTCCATGGCGATCGGCACGATCAGCTCGACGACGAGCTTCACGTTGTCGCCCGGCATGACCATCTCGGTGCCCTCGGGGAGCTGCACGATGCCGGTCACGTCCGTCGTCCGGAAGTAGAACTGCGGACGGTAGTTGGCGAAGAACGGCGTATGACGGCCGCCCTCCTCCTTCGTCAGGATGTAGGCCTCGGCCTCGAACTTCGTGTGCGGCGTCACCGAGCCCGGCTTGCACAGCACCTGGCCGCGCTCCACGTCCTTGCGCTCGATGCCGCGCAGCAGCGCCCCGATGTTGTCGCCCGCCTGCCCCTGGTCGAGCAGCTTGCGGAACATCTCGACGCCCGTCACCGTCGTCTTGCGCGTCGGACGGATGCCGACGATCTCGACTTCCTCGCCGACCTTCACGATGCCGCGCTCGACGCGGCCGGTCACCACCGTGCCGCGGCCCGAGATCGTGAACACGTCCTCGACCGGCATCAGGAACGGCTGGTCGATCGGACGCTCCGGCTGCGGGATGTACTCGTCCACCGCCCGCATCAGCTCCAGGATCGCGTCATGGCCGAGCTTCGCGTCGCCGTTGTTCAAGGCCTCGGTCGCCGAGCCCTTGATGATCGGGATGTCGTCGCCCGGGAACTGGTAGGACGACAGGAGCTCGCGGACCTCGAGCTCGACGAGCTCCAGAAGCTCCGGATCGTCGACCATGTCGCACTTGTTCAGGAACACCACGATCGCCGGAACGCCGACCTGGCGGGCGAGCAGGATGTGCTCGCGCGTCTGCGGCATCGGGCCGTCCGCCGCCGACACGACCAGGATCGCGCCGTCCATCTGCGCCGCGCCCGTGATCATGTTCTTCACGTAGTCGGCGTGACCGGGGCAGTCCACATGCGCGTAGTGCCGGTTCTGCGTCTGGTACTCGACATGCGCCGTGTTGATCGTGATGCCGCGCGCCTTCTCTTCCGGCGCCGCGTCGATCTGGTCGTACGCCTTGAACGTCGCCCCGCCCGTCTCCGCCAGCACCTTCGTGATCGCCGCCGTCAGCGACGTCTTGCCGTGGTCGACGTGACCGATCGTGCCGATGTTGCAGTGCGGCTTGTCGCGGTTGAATTTCTCTTTGGCCATCGGATCGTCTCCGTGATCTCTCGTGTCTGCCGATCGGTCGGGATCAGGCGAACTTCTTCTGGACTTCCTGGGCGACGTTCGACGGCACTTCTTCGTAGTGGTCGAACTGCATGGTGTAGCTCGCGCGGCCCTGGCTCATCGAACGCAGGGTGTTGACGTAGCCGAACATGTTGGCGAGCGGCACCATGGCGTTCACGATCTGCGCGTTGCCGCGCGAGTCCGTGCCGGCGATCTGGCCGCGCCGCGAGTTCAGGTCGCCGATGACGCCGCCGAGATACTCCTCGGGCGTCACGCACTCGACCTTCATGATCGGCTCGAGCAGAACCGGGCTGGCCTTCTGCAGGCCTTCGCGCAGCGCCGCGCGGGACGCGATCTCGAACGCGATCGCCGAGGAGTCCACCTCGTGATACGCGCCGTCGATCAGGGCGACCTTGACGTCGACGACCGGGAAGCCCGCGATCGGGCCGGCGGTCATCACCGAGTTCAGGCCCTTTTCGACGCCCGGGAAGTACTCCTTGGGCACCGAACCGCCGATGATCTTGGATTCGAACTGGAAGCCCGAATTCGGCTCACCCGGCTCGATGTGGAACTTCACCCGCGCGAACTGGCCCGTGCCGCCGGTCTGCTTCTTGTGGGTGTAGTCGATATCGGTCGCGCGGCGGATCGTCTCGCGATAGGCGACCTGCGGGGCGCCGACGTTCACGTCCACCTTGTGGGTGCGCTTCAGGATGTCGACCTTGATGTCGAGGTGAAGCTCGCCCATCCCCTTGATGATCGTCTGGCCGCTCTCCGGGTCCGTCGAGACGCGGAAGGACGGATCCTCGGCCGCCAGCTTCGACAGGGCGACGCCCATCTTCTCCTGGTCGGTCTTGGTCTTCGGCTCGATCGCCATCTCGATGACCGGCTCGGGGAAGATCATCTTCTCGAGGATCACCGGCTTCTGCGGATCGCAGAGCGTGTCGCCGGTGCGCGTGTCCTTGAGGCCGACCAGCGCGACGATGTCACCGGCATAGGCCTCGGTGATGTCCTCGCGGTTGTTGGCGTGCATGAGCACCATGCGGCCGACGCGCTCGTTCTTCTCGCGCACCGAGTTCAGGAGCGTGACGCCCTTCTCGAGCCGGCCCGAATAGATGCGGCAGAAGGTCAGGACGCCGTACTGGTCGTCCATAAGCTTGAAGGCCAGCATCGACAGCGGCTCGGTGTCGGACGACTTGCGCTCCGTGTCCGCGCCGGTCTTGACGTCGATGCCCTTGATGGACGGGCGGTCGAGCGGCGACGGGAGATAGTCGACGACCGCGTCGAGCATGGGCTGCACGCCCTTGTTCTTGAACGCGGACCCGCACATCACCGGATAGAAGGCGCCGGTCAGGACGGCCTTGCGGATGAGGCGCTTGATGGTCGCCTCGTCGGGCATCTCGCCCTCGAGGTACTGCTCCATCGCGGTCTCGTCGAGCTCGACGCAGGCCTCGATCAGCTCCAGGCGGGCCGCCTCGGCCTTGTCCTTGAGGTTGGCCGGGATCTCGACGTCGTTGAACTTCGCGCCGAGCGACTCGTCCTGCCACACCACGCCGACCATGCGGACCAGGTCGACGAGGCCGCGGAACTCCGACTCCGCGCCGATCGGCAGCTGGATCGGAACCGGCTTGGCGCCGAGACGGACCTTGATGTCGTTGATGCAGCGGTCGAAGTCCGCACCGACCTTGTCCATCTTGTTGCAGAAGACGATGCGCGGCACGTTGTACTTGTCGCCCTGCCGCCACACCGTCTCGGTCTGCGGCTCCACGCCCTGGCTGGAGTCGAGCACGCACACCGCGCCGTCGAGCACGCGCAGCGACCGCTCGACCTCGATGGTGAAGTCGACGTGGCCGGGGGTGTCGATGATGTTCAGGCGCTTGCCGTTCCAGAAGGTCGTGGTCGCGGCCGACGTGATCGTGATGCCGCGCTCCTGCTCCTGCTCCATCCAGTCCATCGTGGCGGCGCCTTCGTGGACTTCGCCGATCTTGTGCGACTTCCCCGAATAATAGAGCACGCGCTCCGTGGTCGTGGTCTTACCGGCATCGATGTGAGCCATGATGCCGAAATTGCGGTAGTCTTCGAGAGCGTAGGAGCGGGCCATGTCGAAACCTCGTCGGAGCAGCGTCTTAAAGGATCACCAGCGATAGTGCGAGAAGGCCCGGTTGGCCTCCGCCATGCGGTGGGTATCCTCCCGCTTCTTCACCGCGTTGCCGCGGTTGTTCGACGCGTCGAGCAGTTCGGCCGAGAGCCGCTCCGTCATCGTCTTTTCGTTGCGGCCGTTGGAGGCCGTCAGCAGCCAGCGGATGGCCAGCGCCTGGCGGCGCTCCGCACGAACCTCGACCGGAACCTGATAGGTGGCACCGCCGACGCGCCGCGACCGGACTTCGATCTGCGGCATGACGTTCTCGAGCGCCTGATGGAACACTCCGACCGGATCCTGCCGGGTCTTCTTCTCGATGATGTCGAAGGCACCGTAAACGATCGTCTCGGCGACCGACTTCTTGCCGTCGCGCATGACGTTGTTCATGAACTTCGAAACAACGATGTCGCCGAACTTCGGATCCGGCTGGACTTCGCGCTTCTCGGCACTGTGACGACGGGACATGATCTGATTCCTCGGTCGCGTATATCAGGAAAAGCAGAAGGGGCGCGGGTCGGCGGCCCCTTCGGGCCCGGCGGCGACCCCCGCCCCCTGGGTTGTCACTTCGGACGCTTGGCGCCGTACTTGGAGCGGCGCTGCTTGCGGTCCTTGACGCCCTGCGTGTCGAGCACGCCGCGCAGGATGTGGTAGCGCACGCCGGGCAGGTCCTTGACGCGGCCGCCGCGGATCATGACTACCGAGTGCTCCTGGAGGTTATGGCCCTCACCGGGGATGTAGCCGATGACCTCGAAGCCGTTCGTGAGCCGAACCTTGGCGACCTTGCGCAGAGCCGAGTTCGGCTTTTTCGGCGTGGTCGTGTAGACGCGCGTGCAGACGCCGCGCTTCTGCGGGCAGGCCTCGAGGTGGCGGGCCTTCTCGCGGTACACCGGAGCCTGGCGCGGCTTGCGGATCAGCTGGTTGATCGTCGGCATGCGTCTTTTCTACCTCGTCTTCGCCCTCGCGGGCGCCGATCTCTCGTCACGTTCAGAGCCCCCGCGACCGCCCTGGTGCCTCGGTGTCGTCGGGTATCCGACAACGCGTTCAGCACCGGACCGCGGACTCATCGTCCGTGGTCGGCGCGAAAAGTCAGAGGACCGGAACGGCATCGGCCGTTCGGGTCATGATCCTCGGCTTTCCAAGTGTCACGGTTCCGCGAGAGCGTCTCGGCGCCATTGGTCGAGCGCTTTGGGCGCGCTCGATCACGGGCAGCCGACGGGCCTGCCGCGAAAGTGCGCGGAACATATGAGGGTCAGCCCCCGGCGTCAAGCGTTCTGCGCGAGATTTCGTGGCGGGGATCGCCGACGCAGCCCGGATAGGTCGAGCCCGCTCGTGCCGAGCAACAAACGCAAAGCGCGGCACGCACAGGGAAGCGGAACCTTGCGCCCCACCCCGCGAATCGCGAGGGCCGCGGATCGCCCCGCGGCCCCCGGCCCGCAAATTCGGGCAATTGCCGAAAATGAACGCCGCCATGCATCCGGCCTTCCGGAACGAGGCGTCTGATGGCCCACCTCGTTCACCCCACCGCCGGCCGGTGGCGACCGGCGGTATCCCTATCGAAACGACGCGGATCGTCGAGGCCCGTCGGAGAAGCGGGCCTGCCGCTCGCCGGCCCGGGGTCCTGCTGCTGCAGGTGGGAGCCCCGCACCGTCGCGCGACGTCCGGCAGATTAGCGGGCCGCCCGCCCCGGCGCGTCCCCCGTTTGCGGTAAGCGTTGCGTCAAGTCCGGCCCAGGATGCGCGCCAGGAAGGCCACCAGTTCGGCCTGCCGCCGACAGCCCGTCTTTTCGAAAATCCGCTTGAGATGGGTGCGGACGGTCTCGCGCGAGATCCCAAGGGTCCGCCCCGCCTCTGCGACGGTCCGCCCGGCGGCGATCTCGGCCGCGACCCGCGCTTCCGCCTTCGTCAGGCCGGAGAGCCCCTCGATCGAGCGCGGATCCAGGCTGGCGGGCGCGCTCCGCTCCCGGATCAGGACGAGCGCCAAGCGCGGCGGCGGGTAGAGCCAGGCGCCCGGGCGGTCGGCCTCCGGCAGTACCACCGGTGCCACCGATATCCGCGCGCCCCGGGTATCCGCCCCCGGCGGGAGGAGGAGGTCCGCGTCCCGCGGGACGACGCCGCCGAGACCGGCCGTCGCCAGCGCGACGGCATCGGCCAGACGGCGGGCGGCGACCGGGTCGGCGAGAGAAAGATGGCCGGACGGCCGCTCGCGCAGGAATCGCGCCTCCTCGAACAGCGCCACCGCCTTGCGGTTCGTCCCCCGGATCTTGCCCCGGCCGTCCACGGCGACGGCCGGCGCGTCGAGGCAATCGAGCACGGCCTCCATCGAGGCCTGGCGCAGCCGCTCGTCCCCGACCGCCCGGTTCGTGCAGATGGACGAGCGGAACACCGGCGCCACCAGGCCGAGCATGCGGGCGAGCCTCGCCTGGTGGACGTCCACCTGCCGATAGCCGTAATGGACTGTCAGAAGCGCGACGGCGTCCGGTTCGTCGATGAACTTCACCCCCACCGCGCACTCGGCCTCCCCCACCGGCTCGAGCCAGTCGCGGTAGAACTCGGTCTCCGCGATCAGGTGGGCCGGGGCGTGTTCCTCAGAGGCGAAGGCCGTGAGCACCGGAGCGCCCGCCCAGAACGGCTTCCAGGGGTTGATGGCGGAGTAATGGTCCATGTAGGCCGGCAGGGCCCAGGGTTCGTAGCCCGCCACGTGCCCCCCGACGCAGGGCCGGCCGATGCGGTCGTCGCCGAGCAGCCCGACCTTCACCCCCGGGAATCCGCGGCACAGGATGTCCGGCACCTCGGCCCAGCGCCGAGGGTCCAGCCCCGCGGCCGACACGGCTTCCAGCAGTTCTGCCAGGACGTCGTCTTGCATGGACCAGGCCCAATCGCCTATTCCATGTCATTTTTAACTAGGCTCCTCCGGCTTGCAACATCAACCTTGGGGGTACCCGCGGGAGAGGCCCGGGGCGGGACACGACGAGTCCCGGTCATGAAAAAGGCCGCGGATCGCTCCGCGGCCTCTTCGATACCGATGCGGCAGGCTGCCTTATTCGGCGGCCGGCAGCGAGATGGTCGGCTGCTCGCCCATGCCCGCCGGGGTCTGCTGGGCCTTCCGCTCCTCCAGGATCAGCTCGTCGCGGTGACCCGCGATGGAGCGGATCTTGTTCATCACCGAGCCAGTGCCGGCCGGGATGAGACGGCCGACGATCACGTTCTCCTTGAGGCCCTCCAGGTTGTCCGCCTTGCCGGCGACCGCGGCCTCGGTGAGGACGCGGGTGGTCTCCTGGAAGGACGCGGCCGAGATGAACGACCGGGTCTGCAGCGAAGCCTTGGTGATGCCGAGCAGGACCGGCACCGCCGAGGCGGGCTTCAGGCCTTCGGCGATCAGCTTCTCGTTCATCGCGTCGAAGTCGATCTTGTCGATCTGCTCGCCCGTGATGAGCTCGGGGCTTTCGCCGGCGTCGGTGACCTCCACCTTCTGCAGCATCTGCCGGACGATCACCTCGATATGCTTGTCGTTGATCACGACGCCCTGGAGCCGGTAGACCTCCTGGATCTCGTTGACGAGGTAGGCCGCGAGAGCCTCCACGCCCTTGATGGCCAGGATGTCGTGCGGCGCCGGGTTGCCGTCGAGGATGAAGTCGCCCTTCTCGATGGCGTCGCCGTCCTGGAGATGGACGTGCTTGCCCTTCGGGATGAGGTATTCGCGCGGCTCGGACCCGTCCGACGGCTCGATGACGATCCGCCGCTTGTTCTTGTAGTCCTTGCCGAACCGCACGGTGCCGTCGATCTCCGCGATGATCGCGTGGTCCTTCGGACGACGCGCCTCGAAGAGCTCGGCCACGCGCGGCAGACCGCCCGTGATGTCGCGGGTCTTGGCGCTCTCCAGCGGAATGCGGGCGATGACGTCGCCGGCATGCACCTTCGAGCCCGGGTCGACCGACAGGATCGCCTCGACCGGCAGCGTGTAGCGCGCCTCGCCGCCGCGGGCGAGACGGGCGATCTTGCCGTCCGGCCCCATGACGACCAGGGCGGGCTTCAGGTCCGACGTGCGGTTGGAGGTCCGCCAGTCGATGACGACGCGCTTGGTGATGCCCGTCGCCTCGTCGGTGGACTCCTGCATGGTCTGGCCGTCGATCAGGTCCTCGTAGCCGGCGGTGCCGTCGACTTCCGAGATGATCGGCCGGGTGTAGGGGTCCCACTCGGCGATGCGCTGGCCGCGCTTCACCTTGTCGCCCTCGTCCACGAACAGCCGCGAGCCGTAGATCAGGCGGTGGACCGCCCGCTCCGACCCGTCCTGGTCCACGATGACGACCGCGAGGTTGCGGCTCATCACGATGAGCTTGCCCTCGCTGTCGCGCACGATGTTCCGGTTGCGGATGCGGACCGTGCCCTCGAAGTTCGACTCGACGAAGGACGAGTCCACCACCTGCGCCGTCCCGCCGATGTGGAACGTGCGCATGGTGAGCTGGGTACCCGGCTCGCCGATCGACTGGGCCGCGATGACGCCCACCGCCTCGCCCATGTTGACGGGCGTGCCGCGCGCCAGGTCGCGGCCGTAGCACATCACGCAGACGCCGATCTTGGTGTCGCAGGTGAGAACCGACCGGATGCGGACCGACTGGATGCCGGCCCCCTCGATCCGCTTCACATGCGCTTCCTCGATAAGCGTGTTCTTCGGCACCAGTACCTCGCCCGAGTTCGGATCGACGAGATCCTCCGTCGTGACGCGGCCGAGGATGCGCATGCCGAGCGAGGCGATGACCTGGCCGGCATCCACCACGGCCTGCACGCGGATGCCCTGGTCGGTGCCGCAGTCCTGCTCGGTGATGATGCAGTCCTGCGCCACGTCGACCAGACGCCGCGTCAGATAGCCGGAGTTGGCCGTCTTCAGCGCCGTGTCGGCGAGGCCCTTGCGGGCGCCGTGGGTCGAGTTGAAGTACTCGAGCACCGTCAGGCCTTCCTTGAAGTTCGAGACGATCGGCGTCTCGATGATCTCGCCCGACGGCTTGGCCATGAGGCCGCGCATGCCGGCGAGCTGCTTCATCTGGGCCGGGGAGCCGCGGGCACCCGAGTGGCTCATCATATAGACCGAGTTGATCGGCTTCTGCCGCTTGGTCTCCGGATCCATGTGCACGGCCGAGATGCGCTTCATCATTTCGTCGGCGACACGATCGGTGCACTTCGCCCAGGCGTCGACGACCTTGTTGTACTTCTCGCCCTGGGTGATGAGGCCGTCCTGGTACTGCTGCTCGAACTCCTTGGCGGCCGCCTGAGTCTCCTCGACGAGCTTCGCCTTGGTGTCCGGGATCACCATGTCGTCTTTGCCGAACGAGATGCCGGCCTTGAACGCATGGTAGAAGCCGAGCGACATGATGCGGTCGCAGAAGATCACCGTCTCCTTCTGACCGCAGGCGCGGTAGACCGCGTCGATCATCCCGGAGATGGTCTTCTTCGTCATCAGCTGGTTGCAGACGTCGAACGGCACGGCATGGTGCTTCGGCAGGAGATTGCCGATCAGCATGCGTCCGGGCGTGGTCTCGTAGATCTTGGTGTACTGGTTGCCTTCCTTGTCCACGCCGTAGTAGCGGCCGCGGATCCTGGAATGCAGCGTGACCGCCTTCGCCTCGAGCGCATGGTAGAGCTCGCCGAGGTTGGAGAAGGCCATCCCCTGCCCCGGCTCGCCCTCCGCCATGATGGAGAGGTAGTAGAGGCCGAGCACGATGTCCTGCGAGGGCACGATGATCGGCGCGCCGTTCGCCGGGTGCAGGATGTTGTTGGTCGACATCATCAGCACGCGCGCTTCCAGCTGGGCCTCCAGCGAGAGCGGCACGTGGACGGCCATCTGGTCACCGTCGAAGTCGGCGTTGAACGCCGTGCAGACGAGCGGATGCAGCTGGATCGCCTTGCCCTCGATGAGGACCGGCTCGAAGGCCTGGATGCCGAGCCGGTGCAGCGTCGGCGCCCGGTTCAGCATGACGGGATGCTCGCGGATGACCTCGTCCAGGATGTCCCAGACTTCCGGCCGCTCCTTCTCGACGAGCTTCTTCGCCTGCTTGACGGTCGACGACAGCCCCTTCGCGTCGAGACGCGAATAGATGAAGGGCTTGAAGAGCTCGAGCGCCATCTTCTTCGGCAGGCCGCACTGGTGCAGCTTCAGCTCCGGACCGACCACGATCACCGACCGGCCCGAATAGTCGACGCGCTTGCCGAGCAGGTTCTGGCGGAACCGGCCCTGCTTGCCCTTCAGCATGTCGGCAAGCGACTTCAGCGGCCGCTTGTTGGCGCCCGTGATGACGCGTCCGCGCCGGCCGTTGTCGAACAGCGCGTCCACCGCCTCCTGAAGCATGCGCTTCTCGTTGCGGATGATGATGTCCGGCGCCCGCAGTTCGATCAGCCGCTTGAGGCGATTGTTGCGGTTGATGACGCGCCTGTAGAGGTCGTTGAGGTCCGACGTCGCGAAGCGGCCGCCGTCGAGGGGCACGAGCGGACGCAGGTCCGGCGGGATCACCGGCACGACGGTCAGGATCATCCACTCGGGCCGGTTGCCCGACTCGATGAAGGATTCGATCAGCTTCAGCCGCTTGGCCAGCTTCTTCGGCTTCAGCTCGCCCGTCGCCTCGGCGATCTCCACCCGCAGAGTCTCGGTGAGCTTCTGCAGGTCGAGGGCCGCCAGCATGTCGCGGATGGCCTCCGCGCCGATCATCGCCGTGAAGCTGTCCTCGCCGTACTCGTCCTGCGCCTTGACGTACTCGTCCTCGGAGAGGAGTTGGTGCAGCTTGAGCGGCGTCAGGCCCGGCTCGGTAACGACATAGTGCTCGAAGTAGAGGATCCGCTCGAGATCCTTCAGCGTCATGTCGAGCAGCATGCCGATCCGGCTCGGCAGCGACTTCAGGAACCAGATATGCGCGACCGGAGCCGCCAGCTCGATGTGGCCCATGCGCTCGCGCCGGACGCGGCTGAGGGTCACTTCGACGCCGCACTTCTCGCAGATGACGCCCTTGTACTTCATGCGCTTGTACTTGCCGCACAAGCACTCGTAGTCCTTGATCGGGCCGAAGATGCGCGCGCAGAACAGGCCGTCCCGCTCGGGCTTGAACGTCCGGTAGTTGATCGTTTCGGGCTTCTTGATCTCGCCATAGGACCAGGAGAGGATCTTCTCCGGGCTGGAGATCGAAATCCGGATAGCGTCGAAGGTCTGCGCCTGCGTCGCCTGCGGACTGAAGATGTTCATGACTTCTTGATTCATCGGCCGTCTCTCCTGCGGGTCGCTTCGCGAGTGGCCGGCTCGCCCGGCGTCCCGCCGTGGAATTCCTTGTCAGCCAGTACCCATACGCGCGCCATCGGGCGGAACCGCGGCGCGACCGCGGCGGGACGAACCGCCGCGGCCGAGGATCTGAACCCGCGGACGATCACTCCGCCGCGTCGATCTTGAGCGGGCCGTCGTCGTTGCGGCCCTTGACGTTGACCAACTCGACGTTGAGGCCGAGCGAGCGCATCTCCTTGACGAGCACGTTGAAGCTCTCCGGGATGCCCGCCTCGAAGGTGTCGTCGCCACGCACGATGGCCTCGTAGACCTTCGTGCGGCCGGCCACGTCGTCCGACTTGACGGTGAGCATCTCCTGCAGGGTGTACGCCGCCCCGTAGGCCTCCAGCGCCCACACCTCCATTTCGCCGAAGCGCTGACCGCCGAACTGCGCCTTGCCGCCCAGCGGCTGCTGGGTGACGAGCGAGTAGGGACCGATCGACCGGGCGTGGATCTTGTCGTCCACCAGGTGATGCAGCTTCAGCATGTAGATGTAGCCGACCGTGACCTTCCGGTCGAAGGGCTCGCCGGTGCGCCCGTCGTAGAGCACCACCTGGCCGGAACCGGACAGGCCGGCCCGGGTCAGGGCGCTCTCGATGTCGCGCTCCTTGGCGCCGTCGAAGACCGGCGTCGCGATCGAGACGCCGCGCCTCACCTGCTCGGCGAGGCGGACGATCGAGGCATCGTCGTACTCCGAGGGCTGCTCGCCCTTGATGTTGGCGCCGTAGATGTCGACGAGCCGCTCGCGCAGCGCCTCGACCTGGCCCGACTTGCGGTACTCGTCGAGAAGCTGCCCGACCTGCCGGCCCATGCCCGCGCAGGCCCATCCCAGATGAGTCTCCAGGATCTGCCCGACGTTCATGCGGCTCGGCACGCCGAGCGGGTTCAGCACGATGTCGACGTGCTGCCCGTCTTCCAGGTACGGCATGTCCTCGACCGGCACGATCCGCGACACGACGCCCTTGTTGCCGTGCCGGCCGGCCATCTTGTCGCCCGGCTGGATCTTGCGCTTCACCGCGACGAAGACCTTGACCATCTTCATCACGCCGGGCGGCAGCTCGTCGCCCCGCTGCAGCTTCTCCACCTTGTCGATGAAGCGCTGCTCGAGACGCTTGCGGCTCTCGTCATACTGGTTCCGCAGCGCCTCGATCTCGCCCATGAGCTTCTCGTCCGCCAGGGCGAACTGCCACCACTGCGAGCGCGGGAACTCCTCGAGGAGCTCCTGATTGATCTCCTGCTCCTTCTTGAAGCCCTTCGGCCCGCCGATGCCGATCTTGCCCGACAGCATCTCGGCGAGGCGGCCGTAGACGTTGCGGTCGAGGATCGCCTGCTCGTCGTCGCGGTCCTTGGCGAGCCGCTCGATCTCCTCGCGCTCGATCGCCATGGCACGCTCGTCCTTCTCGACGCCGTGCCGGTTGAACACGCGCACCTCGACGACGGTTCCCTGCACGCCCGGGGGGACGCGGAGGGACGTGTCGCGGACGTCCGAGGCCTTCTCGCCGAAGATGGCGCGGAGCAGCTTCTCCTCCGGCGTCATCGGGCTCTCGCCCTTCGGCGTGATCTTGCCGACGAGGATGTCGCCGGCCCGGACCTCGGCGCCGATGTAGACGATGCCGGCTTCGTCGAGGTTCTTCAGCGCCTCTTCCGAGACGTTCGGAATGTCGCGCGTGATCTCCTCCGGCCCGAGCTTGGTGTCGCGGGCCATCACCTCGAACTCTTCGATGTGGATCGACGTGAACACGTCGTCACGCACGATCCGCTCGGAGAGCAGGATCGAGTCCTCGAAGTTGTAGCCGTTCCACGGCATGAACGCGACGAGCACGTTCCGGCCGAGCGCGAGATCGCCGAGGTCGGTCGACGGACCGTCCGCGATGATGTCGCCCTTCTCGATCACATCGCCCACGCTCACCAGCGGGCGCTGGTTGATGCAGGTGTTCTGGTTCGAGCGCTGGAACTTCATAAGCCGGTAGATGTCGACGCCCGACTTCGACGGATCGAGGTCGGAGGTCGCGCGGATGACGATACGGGTCGCGTCGACCTGGTCGACCACGCCGGCCCGCTTCGCCCCGATCGCGGCGCCGGAATCGCGCGCCACCACCGATTCCATGCCGGTGCCGACGAACGGCGCCTCGGCGCGGACCAGCGGCACCGCCTGGCGCTGCATGTTGGAGCCCATGAGGGCGCGGTTGGCGTCGTCGTTCTCGAGGAACGGGATCAGCGCCGCGGCGACCGACACGAGCTGCTTCGGCGACACGTCCATATAGTCGACGCGGTCGACCGGGACCATCATCACCTCGCCCGCGTGACGGCAGACGATCAGCTCCTCCAGGAGCCGGCCCTCGTTGTCGAGCAGGGCGTTCGACTGGGCGACGTAGTGCTTGCTCTCCTCCATGGCGGAGAAGTAGTGCACCTCCTCGCTCACCCGCCCGTCCTTCACGCGCCGGTACGGGGCCTCGATGAACCCGTACTTGTTGACGCGCGCGAAGGTCGCCAGCGAGTTGATCAGGCCGATGTTCGGCCCTTCCGGGGTCTCGATCGGGCAGATGCGGCCGTAGTGCGTCGGGTGCACGTCGCGCACCTCGAAGCCGGCGCGCTCGCGGGTGAGGCCGCCCGGCCCGAGCGCCGAGAGACGCCGCTTGTGCGTGATCTCGGAGAGCGGGTTGGTCTGGTCCATGAACTGCGACAGCTGCGAGGAGCCGAAGAACTCGCGCACCGCCGCCGCCGCTGGCTTGGCGTTGATCAGGTCCTGCGGCATCACGGTCTCGATCTCGACCGAGCTCATGCGCTCCTTGATCGCCCGCTCCATGCGCAGGAGGCCGACGCGATACTGGTTCTCCATGAGTTCGCCGACCGAGCGGACGCGCCGGTTGCCCAGGTTGTCGATGTCGTCGATCTCGCCCTTGCCGTCGCGCAGGTCCACGAGCGTCCGGATGACCGCCAGGATGTCGTCCTTGCGCAGCACCCGCACCGTGTCCTCGGCGTCGAGGTCGAGGCGCATGTTCATCTTGACGCGGCCGACGGCCGACAGGTCGTAGCGCTCCGCATCGAAGAACAGCGAATGGAACATCGCCTCCGCGGTCTCGATCGTCGGCGGCTCGCCCGGGCGCATGACCCGGTAGATGTCGAACAGCGCGTCCTCGCGGGTCTCGTTCTTGTCCACCGCCACCGTGTTGCGGATGTAGGCACCCGTGTTCACGTGGTCGATGTCGAGGACGGTCATCTCCTCGTAGCCGAAGTCGAGCAGCTGCTTCAGGAGCTTCTCGGTGATCTCCTGGCCGGCCTCGGCCTGGATGACGCCGGTCTTCATGTCGACGACGTCCTCGGCCAGGTACTGGCCGATCACGTCCTCGTCCGAGACCTTCAGGAACTTCAGACCCTTCTCGGCCAGGATGCGGGCCTGGCGGGCCGTCAGCTTCTTGCCGGCCTCCAGCACCACCTCGCCCGTGTCGGCGTCGATCAGGTCCTGCGTCGCCTTGTAGCCGCGCATGCGGTTCGGGTCGTACGGCGTGCGCCAGGACTTGCCGGTCCGCACGTAGACGAGCTTGTTGTAGAAGGTGTCGAGGATCGTCTCCCCGTCCATGCCGAGCGCGAACAGGAGCGACGACACCGGGATCTTCCGGCGCCGGTCGATGCGCGCATAGACGATGTCCTTGGCGTCGAACTCGATGTCGAGCCACGAGCCGCGGTACGGGATGATCCGCGCCGCGAACAGGAGCTTGCCCGACGAGTGGGTCTTGCCCTTGTCGTGGTCGAAGAAGACGCCCGGCGAGCGGTGCATCTGCGAGACGATGACGCGCTCGGTGCCGTTCACGATGAAGGTGCCGTTGTCCGTCATGAGCGGCATGTCGCCCATGTAGACGTCCTGCTCCTTGATGTCCTTGACGGACTTCGCGCCGGTGTCCTCGTCCACGTCGAACACGATGAGGCGCAGCGTGACCTTCAGCGGCGCCGCGAAGGTCATGCCCCGCTGGCGGCACTCGTCCACGTCGTATTTCGGCGGCTCGAACTCGTAGCGGACGAACTCGAGGAGCGCGCGGTTCTGGAAGTCCGAGATCGGGAACACCGACTTGAAGACGGCCTGGAGGCCTTCCTCGCCCCGCCCGCCCTTCGGCTCGTCGATCTGCAGAAACTGATCGTAGGAGGCCTTCTGCACCTCGATCAGGTTCGGCATCTCCGCGACTTCGCGGATCGATCCGAAGAACTTGCGGACACGTCTGCGACCGTTGAACGTCTGGGCCATTGTCGCTCCTCGCGCGGGTACCGACGGCAATCCGGAGAACCTGGGCAGCAGCCCGCCGCGGGCGGCGGAGCGGTTCTCGGGATGGTCGCCGGGGAAACCCGACAATTACCACCGGACTTGAAGAAATGTCCGGATCCGATTGATTCCGAATTCTCTTGCCGGTCAGGGCCGAAGCCGGCCCCTTTCGGCAGAACGGCCGGGATCGGCAGAGCCGACCCCGGCACGATGGTCAGGCCGCCCGAGGGATACGAGATCCCCCGGGTAGCGGGATCACTTGACGTCGACCTTGGCGCCGGCGCCCTCGAGCTGCTTCTTGAGCTTCTCGGCCTCGTCCTTGGACACGCCTTCCTTGACGGCCTTCGGCGCGCCCTCGACGAGGTCCTTGGCTTCCTTGAGGCCGAGCGCCGTGATGGCCCGGACTTCCTTGATGACGTTGATCTTGTTCGGACCCGCGTCGGCCAGGATGACCGTGAACTCGGTCTGCTCCTCGACGGGGGCCGCGGCGGCGGCCGGAGCGCCACCGGCGGCGGCGACCGCGACCGGAGCGGCGGCGGAGACGCCCCACTTGTCTTCGAGGAGCTTCACGAGCTCGGCGGCCTCGAGGATGGTGAGGGACGAGAGGTCGTCAACGATCTTCGACAGATCAGCCATTGTAGTGTTCCTTCGGTCTATCGGTTCGAACTTGCGATTTCGGGTCGGGCCGGACGCTCCGTCCGGCTCGCGCTTCGATTGGCCTCACGCGGCCTGGTCCTTCTCGGCGTTCGCCTTGATGACGCGGGCGAGTGCCCCGCCCGGCGCGGCGATGACCGACGCGAGCTTGGCGGCGGGCTGGTTGATCATGCCCGCGAGCTTCGCCCTCAGTTCGTCCAGAGACGGCAGCGAAGCCAGCGCCTTGACCCCGTCGGGGTTCAGCGCCGTCTTGCCCATGCCGCCACCGAGGATGACGAACTTGTCGTTGGCCTTGGCGAACTCGGTCGCCACCTTCGGGGCCGCGACCGGATCGGTCGCGGACACGATGACCGTCGGACCCTTGAAGAGTCCGGCGACCGGCTCGAGTTCTGTGCCTTGAAGAGCCAGCTTGGCGAGGCGGTTCTTCGCGACCTTCACGGTTCCTCCGGCGGCCCGCATGCGCCCGCGCAGGGCGTTCATCTCGGCCACCGTCAGTCCCTGATAGCTCGCCACGACCAACGACCCAGTTGCCTTGAACTGGACGTTAAGGGTCGAGACGAGTTCGCGCTTTGCCGCTCTATCCACGACTGCCTCGTTACGTATGCCCCCGAGAGGTCCCCGGGGACGGGTTGCAAGGTGGACGCCCCTCCCCGGCTCGAGGCCGGCGCGGAACCTCCGCTTACTTCCTGTCCCCCCGGGTCGCCTTCGCGGGACCCGAGGACCAACGGTCCGAACCGATATGCCGGAAGCGCGCGCGCCTCCGGGAATCCGCTCTTCCCCGTCTCATGCAGGCTCCGTCGGATCGCACCCGATCGAAGTGGACTTAGGCCGGTCGCCCGGCACCTGCAGTCTCGGACAGGTCGAGCCCACGCGAGACCCGGCGGCTTGCGCCTCCGGTCCCCGGGCGGGCCCCACTCTCCCGACGAACCCGAGGGCTCGCCGGAAACGCTTGCCGGACCCCGCGCGGGCGATGCCCCCGCCGTTCCGGCCGGCCTGGATGCGCATGCCGCGCGCCCCGGTCGGATGTCTTCGTCAGGCCTGCGCCGACAGGCTGCCGGGGTCGATCTTGACGCCCGGGCCCATGGTCGAGGAGATCGACACGCGCTGCAGGTAGGTCCCCTTGGCGCCGGTCGGCTTGGCCCTGTTCACCGCCTCCGCGAAGGCGCGGATGTTCTCGAGCAGCGCGCCCTCCGTGAAGGAGGCCTTGCCGACGCCCGCATGGACGATGCCCGCCTTCTCGGCGCGGAACTCGACCGCGCCGCCCTTGGCGTCGCCGACCGCCTTGGTGACGTCCATCGTCACCGTGCCGACCTTCGGGTTCGGCATCAGGCCGCGCGGGCCGAGCACCTTGCCGAGGCGGCCGACGAGCGGCATCAGGTCCGGGGTGGCGATGCAGCGGTCGAAATCGATCGTCCCGCCGTTGATCCGCTCCACCAGGTCCTCCGCGCCGACCACGTCGGCACCGGCCGCGCGGGCCTCGTCGGCCTTGGCGCCGCGGGCGAAGACCGCAACCCGGACCGACCGGCCCGTGCCGTTCGGCAGGTTGCAGACGCCGCGGACCATCTGGTCGGCGTGGCGCGGGTCGACGCCGAGGTTCATGGCGATCTCGACGGTCTCGTCGAACTTCGCAGAGGCGCGCTCCTTGACGAGCTTCACGGCGTCTTCGAGCCGATAGAGCTTGGTGCGCGAAATGCCCTCGCGGGCCTTGGCGGTACGCTTCGGAAGCTTGCTCATCGTCTCACTCCACCACTCGGACGCCCATGGCCTGCGCCGAGCCTTCGACCATGCGCATGGCCGCCTCGACGTCGGTCGCGTTCATGTCCTTCATCTTCTTCTCGGCGATCTCCTTGACCTGGGCCTTGGTGATCTGGCCGACGAAGGAGCGGCCCGGGGTCTTCGACCCGGTGCCCGGCTTCTTCTTCGTGTCGAGCTTCGCCGCGCGCTTGATGAAGAACGCGGTCGGCGGAGTCTTGATCTCGAAGGTGAAGCTCTTGTCGGTGAAGTAGGTGATCTGCACCGGGCACGGCGTGCCCTTCTCGATCTCCTGCGTCTTCGCGTTGAATTCCTTGCAGAACATCATGATGTTCAGGCCGCGCTGGCCGAGCGCGGGGCCGATCGGCGGCGACGGGTTCGCAGCACCCGCCGGCACCTGGAGCTTGATGTAGCCCTGGACCTTCTTCGCCATAGTCCCTCTCTCCACTGTGGGGTCGCCGCCGGTCCCTCGTCGGGCGGCGGCGTCGGAGCGGCGGTCAGGCCTCCCGATCCGGCGACGATCGGTCGTACCCCCCGCCTCCCGGGAGCCCGAGAGCCCCGCGGGTCGGCGTCCTGGCCGCCCTCCCGAGGAAGGGCGGCGAAGCGCCTGCTGCCCGGATCCGGTCGGGCGCCCGTGGCGCCGTTCCGTTCCGGACCGGCCCGCGGCCCGGACGAACCGGACCCCGGATCGGGTGAGAACCGCGGGCCAGCTTCCGCGGGTCTCTGCGGAACGAGCCTTTCGGACCGCTCCGGCGGAGCGAACCTTTCAGCCCGCTCCCGGGGCGGCGCCCGATCGTCCCCTCTCGCGAGGGCGACGGCCCGGCCTCGTCCCGAATTCGTCATGGCACGGCCCGTGCGGCGCCGCGGGGCCGGAGCCCTCAGACCTTCTCGACCTGTCCGTATTCCAGGTCGACCGGCGTCGCGCGGCCGAAGATCGAGACCGCCACCTTGAGTCGGGCCCGCTCCTCGTCGACCTCCTCGACGGTCCCGTTGAAGGACGCGAAGGGCCCATCCGACACGCGCACCTGCTCGCCGATCTCGAAGGTGATCGACGGCTTCGGACGCTCCACGCCCTCCTGCACCTGCTGCAGGATGCGCATGGCCTCGGCTTCCGTGATCGGCATCGGCTTGTTGTCGGAGCCCAGGAACCCGGTCACCTTGGGGGTGTTCTTGATGAGGTGGAAGGCCTGGTCGGTCAGGTCCATCTTGACGAGGACATAGCCCGGGAAGAACTTCCGCTCCGCATCCACCTTCCGGCCCCGGCGCACCTCGACCACCTTCTCGGTCGGCACGAGGATCTGCTCGAACAGGTGCGTCAGGCCCTGCTGGCCCGCGCGCTCGCGGATGGACTCCGCGACCTTGTTCTCGAAGTTCGAATAGGCGTGCACGATGTACCAGCGCTTGGCCATGTCTTTTTTGGATCCGTCGCCGGTCAGCGGGCGAAGCCGAGGATGAGGCCGATGCCCCATCCCATGACCTGGTCCGCGAGAAGGAAGAAGATGGCCGCGATGGTCGCCATCACGAAGACCATGACGGTCGTGATGGCGGTCTCGTTGCGGGTCGGCCAAGATACCTTGGCGACCTCGTCGCGGACCTGCTGCAGAAACATGAAGGGATTGGTCTTCGTCGCCATCCGCCGCTCACGACAGGCGGGCGCGCAGAGGGGCTCGCCTCCACACGCCCGGCAATAAGGAACCGTCTACCTAATGCCTCGCGCGTCCGACCACAAGAGGGATTCGGAACACATCGGGAAATCGACTGGCAGGGGCAGAGGGACTCGAACCCCCGACCCTCGGTTTTGGAGACCGATGCTCTACCAACTGAGCTATACCCCTTTGGGCTCAGTCGACTTCGCCGTGGCGCGACGCCTTCGGCTTTAGCACTCCGGCGGCTTCCGGGAAAGACGCCGCCGGAGGATTCGATCGGACGCTGTGGGGCGGCACGCCACCCCTTAGCCGTGATCAGGCAAGGATCTTGGCGACGACGCCGGCGCCCACCGTGCGGCCGCCTTCACGGATGGCGAAGCGGAGCTTCTCCTCCATGGCGATCGGCACGATCAGCTCGACGACGAGCTTCACGTTGTCGCCCGGCATGACCATCTCGGTGCCCTCGGGGAGCTGCACGATGCCGGTCACGTCCGTCGTCCGGAAGTAGAACTGCGGACGGTAGTTGGCGAAGAACGGCGTATGACGGCCGCCCTCCTCCTTCGTCAGGATGTAGGCCTCGGCCTCGAACTTCGTGTGCGGCGTCACCGAGCCCGGCTTGCACAGCACCTGGCCGCGCTCCACGTCCTTGCGCTCGATGCCGCGCAGCAGCGCCCCGATGTTGTCGCCCGCCTGCCCCTGGTCGAGCAGCTTGCGGAACATCTCGACGCCCGTCACCGTCGTCTTGCGCGTCGGACGGATGCCGACGATCTCGACTTCCTCGCCGACCTTCACGATGCCGCGCTCGACGCGGCCGGTCACCACCGTGCCGCGGCCCGAGATCGTGAACACGTCCTCGACCGGCATCAGGAACGGCTGGTCGATCGGACGCTCCGGCTGCGGGATGTACTCGTCCACCGCCCGCATCAGCTCCAGGATCGCGTCATGGCCGAGCTTCGCGTCGCCGTTGTTCAAGGCCTCGGTCGCCGAGCCCTTGATGATCGGGATGTCGTCGCCCGGGAACTGGTAGGACGACAGGAGCTCGCGGACCTCGAGCTCGACGAGCTCCAGAAGCTCCGGATCGTCGACCATGTCGCACTTGTTCAGGAACACCACGATCGCCGGAACGCCGACCTGGCGGGCGAGCAGGATGTGCTCGCGCGTCTGCGGCATCGGGCCGTCCGCCGCCGACACGACCAGGATCGCGCCGTCCATCTGCGCCGCGCCCGTGATCATGTTCTTCACGTAGTCGGCGTGACCGGGGCAGTCCACATGCGCGTAGTGCCGGTTCTGCGTCTGGTACTCGACATGCGCCGTGTTGATCGTGATGCCGCGCGCCTTCTCTTCCGGCGCCGCGTCGATCTGGTCGTACGCCTTGAACGTCGCCCCGCCCGTCTCCGCCAGCACCTTCGTGATCGCCGCCGTCAGCGACGTCTTGCCGTGGTCGACGTGACCGATCGTGCCGATGTTGCAGTGCGGCTTGTCGCGGTTGAATTTCTCTTTGGCCATGGAAAGGTTCCCGGTCGCTACAGGGGTGTGGCTTGCGAAGACGAAGCCGCGCCGCCGACGATGCGGCGGCTATTTATGGGAATTCAGGAGGCCGCGCAAGCGCGTTCAGAGCGCCGCCTCGACCATGATCTCCACGTCGAGGCCAGGGGCCGCGAGCTTCGATTCGACCGTCGCGCGCGCCGGCGTCTGCCCGGCGACGACCCAGGCGTCCCACACCTCGTTCATCTCCGCGAAGGTGGCGATATCGGTGAGCCAGATGTTGGCCTTGAGGATCCGGGTCTTGTCCGTCCCGGCCTCGGCCAGCACGGAATCGATCTGCGCCAGGATCTCGGCCGTCTGTTCCTTCACCGACTTGCCGGCCGTCTGGTCGGCCGTGTAGCCCGCGCAGTAGACCTTACCGCCGTGGATAACGGCCTTGCTCATGCGCTTGCCGGCGCCGATTCGGGTGATGGACATCTTCGCTCCGGAGTGGTGGGCGGGAGGCCGGACCGGCCGTCGTCCGCCGGGCAGGGACGTTGGAGCGGGTAGCGGGAATCGAACCCGCGTATTCAGCTTGGAAGGCTGCTGCTCTACCATTGAGCTATACCCGCCGCGACGCCCGGAGATAATGGACCCCGGCCGGTTTGGCAACGGGGCCGTGGCGGTGTCTCGGAGGCTCGGCCCTTCGAAGCCCGCGCAGGGCGACCGTCTCGTGGCTCCACGCCAGACGAGGGTCTCAATGCCTCTCGATCCAGAAGATTTCAGTCCGCGAACGTTCCTGAGAGACGCAGTGGCGTTCTCACAAGCTGCCTCGATCCTTGATGGGCGGAATCCGTATGGGCCGCTGACAAACCGGCCACTCCTGAACTGTTGCTGCGTTGCCGTCGAACTTGCGCTGAAGGGCCACTATTTCCACTACAGATTTGATCCGGAGCACATGAAGAAACGAGCCCATCGGGTCAAGCGCATATACGACGATCTGAAAGAAAACGGGAGAGATCCGCCTTTGTCGCCAGAAGAAATTGAGTTCATCGATTTCGTCGATAAAATAAACGTTGCGCAAGGAAGCAGATATGCGACGCTTACAACACGCTATCACGCATCGAGTGCAGCAGAACGTACAAGAGGTATCGTGAGTGCCTGCTTGAACAATCTTCCAGATGCACAAGAACTCCGCAAAAACTTGCAGAGATGAGTCGGATCAAGTAGATCGTTCAGCGTAATTCAATTGGCAGATAGTGTTGGTGGGGGAAGTAGGACTCGAACCTACGAAGGCTTAGCCAGCGGATTTACAGTCCGCCCCCTTTGCCGCTCGGGACATTCCCCCGCCCTGGACGGCGCCTCGGCGCGTCCGACCGACCCCTGAGGCTCGGTGGCGGGGTTTATGGCGAGCCGGTCCGGCCCTGTCAACCACCAACACCCGGCAGGCGAACCGATTTCTAGGCACGCGGAGACGCCGCGGCCCGGACCGCCGCCCGCCTCCCGCCCGGCCGTCAGCGATAGACCGGTGTGAGCGTTCCGTCTGCGGACGTCGACCACCTGAAGAGGCTCGGCTTCGACACCGGGGTCCTCCGGCCCGCCACCGTCTGGTAGCTGCAGGCGGGGACGGCAGGGTCGCCGATCACGATCGAGTCCCTGGCGGCGCCCTGCGTCACCGTGACGACCAGATTGGCGGCCCCGCAGGTCGAGCCGCGGATGGACGCGGTCCCCCGGGCGCCGGCACGCACCGACACGAACGAGTCGTCGAAGACGAGGTCCGCGCCGGTCACGCCCGCGCCCGAGACGGCGGTCACCCCCCTGATCCCGTCGTCCCCCACGGCGCTGGGCGTGGCCCTGATGACGGAGACGACGACCTGGTCGCCGCGGCCGCCGAAGGTGGCATGGACGTCGGGCGAGAAGCCGAGGCCGGTCGAGAAGGTCTTGCCGACGTAGCCGAAGGGACCCTTGTCGGCACCCCAGTGGCGGGCGTAGCCGAGGCTCGGACCGAACTGGCGGATCGACAGGTTGACGGCCCCCGGCGTGGCATCCGTGGTGAAGATGCGCCGGCCGGCCGGATCGAGCGAGACCTGCTCCGGATGGAAGCCCTCGATCTGCACGCCGCCCGCATCCGTGACCGGCTCGGCGAACTTCCAGACCTGGGTGTAGGCGTGGTTGCCGGTCGACCGCAGGACGTCGACCACCACCCACAGCGCCGGATTGCGCAAGAACACCACCCCGCGCCAGTGCTGGGTATCGGTCACCGGGCCGTAGCCCCCCGTGTAGAGGCCCTCCGTGAAGTCGAAGCGGCTCGATGTGGAGAATCGGGCGTCGACGGGGAAGAGCGCGGCCCGTTCCCGGTCGGGCTTGCCGGCGATCATGCGCAAGCCCGCGGTGTTGCCGTGCGACTGCGATTGGTTGTCCACCAGCACCGTACTCGTCTTGTAGGTGGAAGCTTCGGACAGATAGGCGACGGAGGCCGGGTACTCCGCGTTCAGGCCGGAATAGTTCGGTATCCCGCCGGCCACGAGCAGGCGCCGGCCGCCGGCGGCGAGCTGGATGGAATTGCTGCCCGCCATGGCGTGACCGTGCGCATCGCGCCAGTTGTAGAAGAACAGATAGGAGGCCGCGTCGTCCCAGCCGGAACGCAGGGCCGTGTAGCCGCTGTACGGCAAGGTCAGGGAGGTCAACCCGAAGGTGTGGGGCGTCGGCTTGCGGCCCTTGTTCCACAGCGTGTTGCCGACCTGCGGAAGGCCGCCGCCGGGCGCCGCGATGGCCGCCATGGCGAGGTCGAAGCGCTCCCCGAGCATGGCGGCCTTGCCCGCCCAGGGGAAGATGTGCCGGAGCCCGGCGAGCCGCCGGAGGTCGTCCACCGTGGCCCAGTTGTAGTTGAAGGAGGCCTCGACGAGGCCGCCGTCGGCGTAGACGCTTTCGGTCGCCAGCTGGTCGATCGCGGCGCCGATGCGCGGGACGAGCGGCAGGACGTCCGGGTGGTCGATGAAGGTGTAGCCGACCAGGCCGAGCCCCGCTAGGGCGCTGGCACGCTGGTTCAGGACCCGGCCCGGCACCTCGTAGTATTTCAGAAGCAACGGTGCGACGGTGGTGGCGAAGCCGCCGACCGCCTCGAATGTGAGCCCGGCATCGACGAGGTCGCGGTCGGCCGCCGTGAGCGCGGCGGTGACCGGGGCGACGGCGCCGTCGTCCCAGGGGCGCGGGCTCCGTCCAAGCGTCTTGGCGAGGCCGCCGAAGCCCGACGCGAAGGCGTTGACGCTCCACCCGTACATCAGCAGAGCCTCGGCATTGCCCGACGCGAGGTCGCGCGCGCAGCCTCGAACGCCGTTCAGAATCGATCGCGGCTGGCCGGCCAGCGCGGCTCGCTCGTTGACGGCCATGTCCCGCACGACGGCGAGATAGCGCGCGGCATATTTGGCGGCGCCGGTCTTGGCGAACCGCGCGGCCAGCGGATTGACGGGCGCGAGCCCGAGATAGCAGGAGCCCCGGGTTTCCGCGTAGTTCACGCGCTGGCCGGGAAGCCGCGCGAATCCCCAGGCGTCGTCGAACCGGTAGTCCGGCGGAACGGCGGCCGCCAGATACTGCGCCTCGGTGCTGTCGCCGACGAGATAGTCGGTCCAGGCGTCGAACTTGCCGTTGCCCCAGTTCGGGCCGAGGACGGGCCGCAGGTCCAGGCTGCGGGCGCGCGCGATCGCCGCGTCGCGCACGCGCACCGGATCCCGGTCCACCACGAACTGGGCTTCGGCGGCCGAATGCGCCAGCGTCACCCCGGCCAACACCGCCGCGGCGAGACCCGAAGTCAACACGTTCCGTTTACCTGTCGTCGAACGCCGATTCATCATCGTAACTTCAAACGTCGATGTCATCGACGACCATATAACGTTACGTAAGCTCGTCGGCAACATGGAGATCGGAGCTTGATGACCAAATGATTTAAGAAAAACAGACAAGAAAATCTTTCAAATTGAGCAGGACGCCTCTCGCTCGGGCGACCGCGCCTCTTGAGGATGCGCTCCCGCATGGGGCGGCTCGACAACCGGACGGCCCTGGGGCCTAGTGTTCCGGCGAATCCGTGCGGGGCCGACACCGGCACGACCAAGGCGGAGACCCGGCCGATGTCCGATACACGTCCAGAGCGCAGCGCCCGGCCCGGCCGGCGCCCGAGCCGCCCGCCCGTGCACCAGAAGAGGCCGTCTCGCGCGGGCACGGGCGCGCCGGAAGGCCGCGTCTTCCTCTATGGGCTCCACACCGTGGAACTCGCGCTCGCCAATCCGAAGCGCGTCGTCCACGCCGTCTACGTGACGCGCAACGCCGAGGCGCGCCTGAGGGAGCGCGGCGTCGTGTTCCCCGTGGAGCCCCAGCAGGTCGAGCCGCGCTGGATCGACGCGCGCGTCGGAACCGACGCGGTCCACCAGGGGGTCCTGATCGAGACGGAGACCCTCGCCTCCGACCGGCTTTCCGAGCTCGGCCGGGCGCGGTTGGTGCTCGCACTCGACCAGGTCACGGACCCGCACAACGTGGGCGCCGTGATGCGCTCCGCCGTCGCCCTCGGCGCCGATGCGCTGATGACCACGACCCGCCACAGCCCGGACGAGACCGGCGTCCTCGCCAAGGCGGCGTCCGGCGCCGTCGATCTCCTGACCCACATCGAGGTGGTCAACCTCGCCAAGGCCCTCCACCAGCTCCGCTCCGAGGGCTTCACGGTGATCGGCCTCGACAGCGAGGGTGCGGAGCCCCTGGAAGCCGTCGCGCCCGGGGCCCGGACCGTGCTGGTGCTCGGCTCCGAGGGGAAGGGCCTCCGGCCGGTGACCCGCGAGGCCTGCGACACCCTGGCGCGGCTCGACCTGCCCGGCCCCATTAAGAGCCTCAACGTCTCCAACGCCGCCGTGCTGGCGCTCTACCTCGTCGGACGCCGGCGCGGCTGACCGCGCCCGGCCGTCGCGTCCGGTCACCCGCGCGGCCCGTCGGGATGCGCCGCCGGGTCCCGCTCGACCACCGCCGCGAAGCAGCCGCGGCGGGCGAAGTGCACGTGCAGGACATCGACCGCCTCGCGGCCGAGCCAGGCCGGCGCGAGCGCCGCGAGCTCCGTCCCCTCCACGACCTCGGCGTCGACGATCAGGCCCGCGCGGTCGTAGGCCCGGACCGACAGGAGCCGCCGCGCGATCGCCGCCGGCACCGTCCCGCGCGCCAGCGCCGCCCCGAGCTCGAGCCCTCGCCGCCGCACGTAGATGGGCCCCCGCGCCCCGTAGGGGCTGCGGGTCGGCTGGTGCGTATAGTTGAGGAGCACGAGCTCCTCGCCGACCTCCGCGTCGGCGAGCGTGATCCGGCACGGAAACGAATCCGGCGCATCCGCGACGACCCGCAGGGCTCCAGCCGCGGCGAGTTCCCCGTCGCTCATCGCGAACACCGGGGCGAAGCCGTCGGGGGCGAGCCCGCGGATGCGGAACGGGACGGCTTCGGCAGTCGACGACATGGCTTCTCTCCTCGCTCGCGGCGACCCCGGCGGTCACCGTTCCCGAGAAGCATCGAGCCTCCAGCCCCCCGCCCGCCACCCGATTACCGACAGCCCCCGCCGAGGGGTGCACACCCGGCCGCCTTTGTGCTAATCCGACGCCCCGAGCCGGCATAGCTCAGCGGTAGAGCAGCGGTTTTGTAATCGGAGGGCCGGCGCGCTAGAAGACGAGTCGGATCATGCGCTTAAGGCGCGTCGGTCCGGATCGAGTACCGAACGGGCACCGGACGCGGTGCCCCAGTGGGCCGGGTTAGCACAGCGGTAGTGCAGCGGTTTTGTAAACCGAAGGTCGGGGGTTCGATCCCCTCACCCGGCACCAAAAACAGCCCGTTTAACCAGCGGCTCACGAACTTATTCTTTGCCGCTCTCACTACGATCGCTCTTCAGAGAAGGCGCTTAAGCCGAGCGTGCGCGGGCAAAACACACGCGAATAACAGCAAGAAGACGAATAGGAGCCGAACGTA
Source organism: Prosthecomicrobium sp. N25 (assembly GCF_037203705.1). Taxonomy (NCBI): domain Bacteria; kingdom Pseudomonadati; phylum Pseudomonadota; class Alphaproteobacteria; order Hyphomicrobiales; family Kaistiaceae; genus Prosthecomicrobium; species Prosthecomicrobium sp. N25. Next base: position 189,529 of record NZ_JBBCAT010000004.1, on the reverse strand, counting down.
TGACTCTGATGTCCAGAGTGGATATGAAGTCAAAATTCTGATTTGTACCGATTAGTTAATCATGTGATACTACTTCGACATGATTGTGAACATCTTCGGCTGGGAAAAGATTAAGGTCAACAATCGCCTTATGAGCAGCTGTTGGATCGTCGGCGAAGAAGGCCACAGCAAGATCTTGACCAGCTCGTGAACAGCAGACATAGAGAAGCCGGCGAGTGCGATCAAGCGTCGTCTCCTTACCTTCGCGCACATTAGCTTCATCGGTATCCGATGGAGGGGTAATTCCAAAGAGCTTCCCGTATGAGAATTGATTATGCCGCCCCTCCTCATCATCAATGATGGTCAACACACGAGCAAACTCCGCTCCCTTGACACCTTGATGTGTCTCAAACGGAGACTGCTCCTCAACGTAGGTTCGGTAGCCCCATAACTCGCTTACCGGAGCGTGAAGAAGCTTTTGCACGGCCGACACGTCTCCTGAATCCGTCGGCGGACCGCCATCATTATATTCCGCCATAGCCGCTACAAGCCGATCATCCAGACGAAACATCCTCGCGTCCGCTATGTGTTTCAAAGCCGTATAGACCAGAGTAGTGGACGTTCTACCGCATGTTTCGGCTAGTGTTTTGCCCTTTGTATCGAGCTCCTTAAGGATTTTCGGAAGCGAATTCGACCGCAGATAGTCTCGTTGTAGCGAAGGCGAATATTTTCTGAAGAGGTTCATTACTTGGAACTGATCGTCCGCTTCGTGCGCTAGCACGAGCGGCATCATCAACTTGAGAAACGGCTGGACCGACCAGTGGGTGCCTTCATCAAAACCGTCTTTAGTAGTTTCTGACGTTTTGTCATGGAAAGCCTCGTAGATCCTCCCGAAGCCAAGGCGACTAGCCGCCATACGATGGGCGATCACGAGTACCTTTACGTCGGCGTCTGGGGCATCACTAAGCCAAAGCGGATCGTCGTTCTTGTCGGCGAGCCACTTCCGAATTGCGGAAAGGCGCTCCTTTCGGTTGTCTTTCGGAACCACGAAAATTCTGGCAGTCCCCTCAACCGGTACTCGCTCATCGCCAACAAGCTTGGACTTGCCACCCGTTTGGACCAGACCGTCGCCGCCCGCTCGAATGTTGTTGATGACCTTGAGAACCGTAATCGGACAGCGAAAATTCTCGGGTTTTTCTATTACCTTCCAGTCGGGAAGCGGTTCTATTGCACCAGCGCCTGTCGTGTAGATCTTCTGCATCGGATCACCAATGAAACCGAGGCAAAACTTCGGTCCGAGGGCTCTTGAAATCGCTTTCAGAGCAGCAACGACGTCCGGGACCGTGTCCTGACTTTCATCGACGAATATGTATGGAAATTTTTGCCCAACGACCTTTGCGATTAGGTGGTGCTTTTGTATCAACTCGGTTGAAAGCTTAATTACGTCATCGTGTCCTAGAACGCCACTAGCGTAATCGCTGCCGACCCCATAATTGAACAGTGCAACAGATTTGATACTCTTCTTTTGTTCGCGGTATCGTTCAACATCTCCTGCCGCTTGGATCCTCGTCTTCGCTTGCGTTCGAGTAGTGAATGCGGCAATCTTCTGTTCCGTGTCTTCGATCTTCTGATCCAAGCGTCTGTCCACCCAAAGCGCGATGTCCGCCTGGAACGGCTTCAAGGCGGTCCACAGAAAGCTATGGATGGTTGAAACGTGGAATAACGGGTCGTTGCCGACATCCCCCCAAATCTCGGCAACCGCGAGTTCGGTGTACGTTATACATGCTATTTTTTGTGAGCGCTGGCGGAGAAGGGAACCACGCGTAACTCGTAGATGGTCGAGCGCCTTGACAATGGACGTCGTCTTTCCCGAGCCTGCGCCCGCGACCATCACGAAGCCTGTAGATGCACCGGCATCGAGGAGTGCTCGAAGTTGGACATCGGCTGGCGTATCCGGCTTGCCTACGCGGCTTGTCATTGAGCTACCTCCACCGCTTTGGGCGCGGAAACAGCTGTTGAAACTGGTGAATCCAGCGTGCCTTCGGCGATAGCCAAATGCGTTGCTAGCCAATCTAGCCCTGACCGAATGTAGGCTGGAACCACCCAACTTGCGTCTGTGCTGGCTAAGAGGCCGAGGGCAAAATTCGTTTTGTTGAAGCTTTCGCCCTTCACCCGCGCATGAATTTTCGCGGCAAGGACGCCTAGAGTCATTGTTCCTGATTTTTTCCAACGTAATCCAACGCTTTGATTCTCCATTTTCTGGCACCACGATAGGTTTTCATATGCGAAAGCTTCTTCAAGGGTGCGGCTCTTGAGCTCGAGGGTGGTAGTTCCCCAAGTTGCCTTGACAGGGCATTGGTAAGTCACCATGACATGAGCTCCACCGTCCTTCGTCGGGGCCTGGACTCGCTCCTCTATTTCAGCCGCAAGCAGGTCTTCGACAGACGTCTTTCCGGGGAGCCATTGTCGCAGCGTTTGGTTCGCGGTCACTGCACCCGGTGTTGTAGCCGGGCACTTTGAACGAGGTCTCGGTTTGGGACTGCCATCTGCTTCTTGTTTTGCGTCGGGTTCGTCCTCCTCATCTTCATCGTCGCTCGACTCCGCAGCATCGGCAGCCTTGACTGCGTCCTCGCCCTCCAACTTCGACGGCACTGGATAAACGCTATCTAAGTCCGTGATGATCAACGTGGGTAGGCCCAAGAACTCAATCAGCCGACGGAAGCGGAAGGCAAAAGCGCCACCGACTTCCAGGATACTTAGGTACGCGGCGCCAAGTTTCTTCGCGCTTTGTGCAATCATAAGCGGGAGTACCAGCCTTTCAACGTTCCCCTCAACCAGAATTGCTGCATCCGCAAAAAACATGTCACAGTGCGTGAGCTTCATATAACGCTCTAGAAAGTCGCGGTCAGGCTCATTCCGGTCATAGAATACAGAGAGATTGAATATATTCGAATTTTGCCTTGAGCCCGTCTCGCTTGATCTTCGGAAGTAACGTATCGGCCTGAATCCTCGCTCGTATAAAATATGGGCCGAATGGGTTGTGATAACGAATTGCGTCGAGTACCCGTCCTTGCCTCGCGGCGGGATCAAGTCTGTAAGTTTGCGCACGAATGCTTGCTGGAGCTGGGCATGCATGTGGGCCTCCGGCTCCTCAATAAAAACCAAATGGATTGGCTGGCGCTTATCTTCCTCGCCTTCTTCGGTCGTGGCCCAGGCCGAATGGAGATCGAGCAGTTCGACGCCCATGTAAATCAGGTTTTTGAAACCCAATCCGTTGTAGTTGTCGGGAAGCATCAGTGCTTCGGCTTCGGCGGTCGCTTCCTCTAGAAGGTAGTGAACCTTCGTCTGGTGGTCTCCCATCAGCCTTTCAATTTTAAGTGCTGCGCGAATTTCTAGTGAGGGGTTAGCAAGTCCCGGATACCCGAGCTTCCGGAGCGATCTGAAGGTATCACTGAAAACGTCTGAGAAGTGCTTGGTAAGTTGATCCTCGGATAGAGCAAGAGCCCTTAATGCGTTATGATCATCGTCACGCTTCTTCTGCTTGCGAGTGTAGAAGCGACTTAGCCGCCGAGATAGATCTTCGGTCCGCGACTGTGCATTACCGTCGCTCAAATGGCGCTGTGCGCTAAGGAAATCAACCTTGATGAGCGAGTTGATGATCGAGTGCCCCGATCGCTCGGTATCGCCAACAATCTCCTTTGGCATATGCACCACTCCGGTCGCCCCCGGATTGAGTTCCGCTTCGTCCAGAATGAAGTAGCGAAGCACATATTCGTTTTTTAGTTCCCGTGACAGGTAATCCCGCATGTTGCGCGGCCATGGGCTATAGTCCTGTCCATCTTTCGCCTTCGTCTGAGCGAACTTCGAGGCATCGGCGGCCTTGCCTCTATATCTGGCAAGTGTCTGGGCAGCATCTTTAGCAGCGAATTCAATCCTCAGGCCGACGAGTGACCCTTCCCAAGCCGCACGCGGAAGAAGCTCTACGACGCGATACAAGTTGTCGGCATCGACGGCGATCCAAACGTCTAGCGAAATGTGCGGAAGTCGGAAATCCGCTGCGTCTGCGCTGTCGGATGGCATCTTCTCAAACGCCGTCCAGCAATCCGCACAAAAATCGTGGATCGTGAACTTCTCTTTGGAGCCGGAGAGGAAAAGTTCTATCGCATGTGTGGCGGACGTCTTTCCACTATTGTTTGCGCCGACAAAGATTGTCAATTCTTCTGAAAAGTCTATCCGTGCATCTTTCAAGCGCCGAAAATTCTTGAAGGCTACGGAATGGACGTGCATGCGTTAGCCCTCCCACATGGTATCGTACGACTTCAGTCGCTTATCGCTTAAGCTGCATCTTAAGCACAAATCTACCTGCGGTAAAGGCTGATCATGTTACCTGTGCCGTCACTGGAATTGGACGGGTCACGCGCTCTGCCTATGCGCATCGGTCGAACTGCATAATGCCGAGTTTTCGCTCGGGCGACGAAGAGGCTACCTTTTTTCTAAGGGCAGTCGTGCGCGGTCCTCTTCGGTGACGGCCGTCGCCAGCAGCTCGGCGGCGACCCGCTTGAGGAACTGCCGGTGCCGGCCGTCTGGCGCGAAGGAGGCTCCGAGCATGTGGTCGCCGACGACCCGCTGGGCCTCGCGGCCGTAGTAGCGGAGGTACTCTCGGGCGGCGCGACGGACGTCCTCGTCGGTCGGCTCCTTACGGCGGTCCCACCGCTCCATCGCCAGGATCAGCAGGCCGCCGACGATCCCGGCCACGTACCAGGTGGCCAGGGCCTTGTAGAGCCAGAGGACGGCGGCGTGGAAGGTCTCCATGGCTGTCGACTATAGTCGACAGAACCGAATCGCGCAGCCGAACTTTGTGACGATGAGTCCGTGGACGCTCAGTCCACAGCTTCGTCCCATACCGGCATGGCGGACTATCGGCGAATCCTAGCGGAGAACGTGAAGGCGGCGAGGGACCTCCTCGACCTGTCGCAGGAGGCGCTCGCCGACGAGGCGAAGATCGACCGGACCTACATCTCCGGCATAGAGCGGGGGAAGCGGAACCCGTCGGTCGACCTGCTCGCCCGGCTCGCCGAGGCCCTGAAGACCACGCCCGCGGCGCTGCTCACCCCTAGGGATTGATCAGTCGGTGATGCGCCTCCGCCTGCGCGGCACAGCATCCCCGCGCCGCCGCATCCGGCTGGCGTACCACCGCACCGACTTCTCACTTGCCCGCGCCCCCTCGATCCGCCGGTTCACCTCTGCCGCGACCGCCGTGTACGTCCAGTCCGGATGCTCGGCGATCAGCGCCTCGGCCATGGCCCCGATGCCCCGGCCCCGGCCCGATCCGGCGGCCCGTGGCGGCCTCGAGGCGCTCGGGCCTGACGTCGCCGAGCCGAAGATCGTCGAAGGCCTCGGCGGCCACCGGAACTGGCCCGGATCGAGCTCGTACTTGGCGACGAGCTCCTCCGCCTTCTCGAGCGCGGCGGCGGCCTCGCCGGCGGTGCAGCCGTTCGCCACCGTCTTCGACAGAAGCGCCTCGACGCGCCGCCTGACGAGCGGCAGCTCCTTCGCATGGGCCATGGCCCGGTCCTCCTTCGGCGGGATGCCGATGGAGACCAGCGTGCCGCGATCCGAGGGGTCCGCGAGCGGAGAATTCTTCGGATTGAGGGGGCTCGCGGCGGCTCCGGACCGCGACACGATGGAGGGAGATCGGACCCGAAGGAGACCGCCGATGGCCCTGCCGAAGACCTGCTACGCCGTGATCGCGACCGGCCACGACACGCCGATCGACGACCTCCGCGACCGCCTGCGCGCCCTGCTCGGCGAGCCGAAGGTGCTCCGGCTCCTCTCCTACGCGGCGCGGCCTTCCGGCATCGTTACGCACGACGTCGCGGAGGTGCGGTTCGTCACCGACGCGGACGAAGACCGGCTCGCCCTGATCGAGGCCGCCGAGCTCGAGGACTGATCAGTCCGGCAGCACCCGTGCGCCGCGGACGGCCGCGAGGCCGTCGAGCACCGCGAGCCGGACGAAGTCGGCCGGCGCCTGGCGCGAGTGACCGTCGTTGAGCGCGCCGATGTGCGGCGCGTTGTTCGTGATGTGGATCTCGGCGTTCCGGCTCAAGTCGAATGCCTCGATGGTCGGCAATCCGGCCTCCACGGTCGCGGCGGCGGTCGCCTCCGCCGTCGAGCCCGCCTTACCCGGTACCCTCGCGGGGAACAGCCCCTCGAACGCCCGATCGAGCTCGGGCGTCCAATTCGAGCGGGCATAGCCGGTGTCGACTGGCGTCGCATCGACCACGGAGCGAAGGACGGCCCCGGCGCAGTCCTTGACCGCCCGCTCGACGTTGCCCTCGACCTCGACCGCGATGCGGTCGAGCCGCTTTGCGAGCTCGTCAAGTCCGGCCATGGCCAGCCTCCCCGGCGCTGCTGGCGATGCGCCAGACGATGTAGCGCTCGACGATCTCCAGCAGGACCGGGTCGTCGGAGAGGTCCGGCCAGCGGTCGTCGGACGGCCAGGGGTCGCGCTGCCACTCGAAGCCGTCGCGGCTGAGACGGAGCGGATGGACCGGCACCTTGCGGTAGCCGAGCCGGGCGAGCGCCTGCTCGCAGGCCTTCTGCCGCGCGCCGACGCAGGCGACCCTGGCGCCGTGCAGCATCAGCCAGAGCTCGGACGGCGTCGTCGCGAGGACGCCGGCCAGGAGCTCCCGCAGGATGTCGTCGGTGATGGCGGCCATGGTCAGACCCCCTTGAGGAACGAGCCGCCGCGGTCGAGCCGCGGCCAGACGGTGCCGGTCCTCGACCCGACCGGCCGGCCCGAGACGAAGGCGGCTGGGGCAGCGGTGAGGTCGACGGCGGTCCAGCCGAGCAGCGCGTTCGGCTCGCCGAGCAGCACCTCGGCGTCGATGCGGGCGGCGGTGGCGGTGGCGCCCACGGCGACGGCGAAGTTCAGCTGGTCGGCGCGGCGCTGGTCCTCGCGGGCGGGAAAGAAGGCGTAGGTCGGCATGTTGTCACTCCTCTTCAGTGTCGGGGATTTCGCCTGCGTCCAGCGCGGCGCGGTCGCGGGCGCGGAGCGCGAGGCCGACGCGGTCGGCGGGCCGGCCGGTCTCGAACTCGCGGTCGTCGAGGAGGGCGCGCTGCGCGAGCTCGCCGACCTCCATGATCGCGGCCTGCACCGCCCGGTGCTCCTCGCCTATAAGGTGGTCCGCCAACTCGTGCGGCGAGAACGGCCGCTCGCGGTGGGGCATCTGGCCGACGCGGGAGGCAAGGACGGCGCCAAGCTCCCGGTCCTTGGTGGACACGGCGAGCGCCGCGAGGCTCGCGAGCTCGACCTGGCCGGCGTGCTCGAGCTGACCGATCAGGCGCGAGCGCCGCTCGCTGCCGAGCGAGTCGCGCATCAGCATCTGCATGGGGCTGGCGTAGTGGGCGGCGGCGTCCTCGGCCTGTCGGCGGAGCGCGTCGAGTTCGCGCAGCCGCGCCGTTCGGGCGTCGAGGCTGGCGCGCTTCAGCTCGGCGCGGAGCCCGCCGAGGGCGCGGCCGAGGATCATCGACTGTTGGGATGGGGAGAGGTCGTGCAGGTTGGCGCGCAGCTCTTCCCGGCGCTTCGCCACCTGCTCGTTCATCTCGGAGAGGCGCTTGGCGCTCTCCTGGTGCAGCTCCCGTGCCCGCGTGAGCGAGGCCTTCAGGTCCGTCACGGACCGCCAGGGCTTCGTCAGGGTGGGCGGGGACTTCTTCTGTGCCATCGGCCGTCTCCTTCGTGGTCGCGCGTCACGCTCGACCAGGTCGGAGGACCTTGGCGCGGGACACAGCCCGCCGTTGAGCGTCCACCCCCATCGGGGTGACCGGACCGGCCCATCGGCCAGCCCGTAGACGCGATCAGGATGCGTCGACGGACGATCGGCGCAGACCAGCAGTCCGCGCCGACCCGTTCGTGACGCTCAGGCGCCGAGCTGCTTCTTCGCCCAATTGCGCCGGTAGGCCTCGGTCATCCCACTCGCGAGAAGGTCGAGGGCGACGTGACCCGGCCCCGTCTCCTCCTGAAGGATCCGAAGCCCAGCCCACACCGTCGCTGCCGCGAGCTGCGCCCGATCGGTGCCGAACCCGTCGAAGCGCCGCAGGTCGTCCTTCGACGGCTTGATGGAGATACCAGTCTTCATGGCTCGTCCCCCTCCGCTCAGGCCGCCTTGAGGCGATCGATGACGGCCGCCTCGATCGCATCTGCACGCCTGTTGGCACGGTTGGCCCTCGCGTTGGCGAGACGGTTCGCCCGCTCCTGCTTGCGCTCTGCGGCCTCCCGCTCGGCGCGCTTCCGAGCGGGGTCGTTGGGATCGACCATGCCGCAGCCCTCCACCATCCACCTGCGCAGGTCGAGACCGATCTCGTTCGCGACCAGCATGGACAGCAGGCGACCGTCTCCGGAGGCGATCCGGAAAGACTCGACGTGTGCGATCACCTCGGCGGCCATGAGGACGCTGTCGAGGGGAAGCTTCTTCACCTCGGCCTCGGTCATCAGGCAGGCGTGGGCGCGGATCGCACGATCGACGTGATCGTCGGTGACGGAGACGACGTTCTGGCTGCGCCAGATGGAAAGATCGAAAGTACTCATTCTCGGTGCTCCTGTTTTGAGAGGATTGGTGCGCACCGAGGGAAAGGATCACTGAGGCGGGGCTGCCTGTAAACTGCTCTGAACAAATAACAATTTTCGTCTAAACGTGGCCATGGCCCAACGTTCCGAAACGAACAATCTGGCCTAGGCCCAATAGCAATTTTATTTCGTGAAGGCGATCTAGGCCGGCTCGTCGTCGCCAGGGTTCGACCGGTGCGGCCGCTGATGCTCGTCCGCCATTGACTCCCAAAGCGAGTCCGGGACAGGCGAGATCGACCAGAACCAAGCGCCGGTCGGACGGCCACGCTGAGCGACGAGCGCCTGAGCGCCGCCCGCCGCCGCGACGGTCAGCGGTGCCGTTGCGGCGAGCGCGCCAGCTAGCGCCTCGGCGGCGATGAGGTCGCGCAGCATGGTCGCGACGATGTCAGTTGATGAGGAGGAGCGCGGCATCGCCCTTCGCCTCCGTCTCTGCGACCAAGTATCGGCCCAGGAGCTCGATCAGGGCCGCCCTGTCGGCCGGCTCCATCCTTGCGATGACACGCGGGTCGAGACCGGCGGGCGCCGTCGCCGCCGAGCCGCCCTCGGCGGTGAAGGCGAGGAAGCCGTTGAGCCGTTCGGGCCACCGAAACTTGAGCAGAACCTCGATCAGCCGGTCCGAAGGCTCCTCGTCGGCCATGGACCGCTCGAATGCCTTCGACAGCACCTGATGGAAGGCGGTGTCCATCGCGGCGCCGTACCTCGCGCCGAAGTCGGTGTCGCGCCTGCGGTGGTCGTGGATGGTCGCGACCGAGACGCCCACGGCCTCGGACGCCATCTTCGGCGAACCGGTCCTCGCGACGATGTCCAAGACTCGCGCCTCTATGGCCGGCGACCAGCGCCGGTCCATGGCGGGGCGGCGCACCGCCCGCTTCTCGTTCGTCCTGTCGGTCATGGCCTGCAGCCCCGCCTCTTGATTGCGTGCTTGCGACGATGTGGCGTGCGGGACGTGCGGGGAGCCATCGAAACGACCTCGCACAAATTTTGGAGTTCAGCCCCACGGACCTGTTCCATCCAGGGGAGGCCGTAGGGCCTGCGGACGCCCCAGGACGCCGCCGCCTCGGCGAATGGAAGTGGGTTGTTTTGCCCCGGACCCCTTGCCGGTGCTCGGGCCGGTGTTTGGGCGGCTCGCCCCAGGCATGCCCTTGCGCCGGCTCGCCTTCTCTCCCTCGACCCTCTGACACGAAATCAGTGGGTCACGAGTTCGGTCCCACGCCGGCGCCGTCGTCCAGGTCTTAGGCGCCCGCCGCCCATGCCCGCCGTCGCCGCGCCGCCGTCGAGCGCCCCGGCGGCCCGGTCCTGGCCCTTGGCCTCTGCCTCCGCCCGGCTGACTGCCTGGGCCTCACGCGCGAGAGCCGCAGGGTCTGCGAGGCGAGCGCCACCGTCGGCCACGCTGTGAGCTGGTCTGACGTGATGCCGACCGACCTCAGGTCGGACGCGCCAGGCTCGTGTGGTCTCGGGGATAGACCGGTAGACCGAGCTTTCGCTTCGTTCGAGTTTTAAAACGCTCGGTCCGTCGCCTCCGACCGGTCCCAACGTCCAAGCGTCTCTCTCTGAAAGAGCCTGATCCTCTGAAACTGAAAAAGTGCCGGTCTACCGGTCTACCTATGGCTTAAGCTGCTGAAATCGCTGCGCTAGTCGGTGGACGAGAGCACTCGTCCACCGACCAGTCCACCGGTCTACCGCCTGGGCGACAGGTCGAGGCTGTCGAGGGTGCGAAACGCCGTGAACGCGTCGATCCGCCCCGCCGCCCCGAGGTCCCGCCAACGGCCGTGGTCGCGCACGGACCAGAGGTGGAACGCCGGCCGACTACCGTCCCCCTTGGTGTAGCGGGTGTGCTCGACGGCGCCGATCTCGCCCTTGAGCACCTTCGTCGCGCGGGCGCGCAGGTTCGAGCGTCCACGCAGCGCCGGCGGCACGGCGTCGACCACGTCGTCCACCCGCACCAGGTCGAAGTCGAAGGGCGGCTCGCCGGCCTCGAAGAGGTCGAGGAGGAAGGCTTCGGCGTCGCCCATGCCGAGACGGCGCATCGCCTCCTTGCCGACCGTGGCCGGCGCCACGCCGAGCGGGTTGAGGGCGACCCGCCGCTCCGCCAGCCAGTGCTTGACGTGGGCCGCGCCGCCCCCGGCGAGGTAGCCGAACAGGCGGCGGTAGTAGTCCTCGTCCCGCTTGGCGGCGGGCGAGAAGACGACGAGCCAGCGCCGGTCGCCGTGCTCGATCGGCAGGGCGTCCTCGTGGTTGGTGAAGCAGAGGAAGTTCAGGCAGTTCGGGATCGAGTAGATGGAGCAGTTCTTCTCCTCGATCCTGAGCGTCGGGTCGGTGATCGCCGGCTTCAGCCGGTTCGCCACCTCCCGCCGCCCGAGCGTCATCAGCTCCTCGATGACGGCGAGCTGCGCGCCCTCCATCCAGGCCGTCCAGCGCGACGTGACCTCGTCGTTCGACGGCCTGACCGTGTTGCGGCTGCCGACGATCCGCTCCATCAGGTTGCCGATCCAGCTCTTGCCGGTCCCCTGCGTCCCGCGGACCAGCAGGGCGAAGTGGATCTTGTCGGCGGGGCGCTGGACGAGCAGGGCGAGGTAGTCGAGCACGTGGGCGCGCTCGGACTCGTCGGGGAAGAGGTAGGCCATGTGGTCGAGGAAGACCGACACGTCGCCGGGCACCGCCTCCACGCCGGACTTCCGCCAGATGTTGTAGCGGCCGCCGTCCTCGCCGTCCGGGAACTCGTCCGCCTCGGGCAGGTAGACGAGAGCCTCGAACTTGCGCATCGGCAGGTTCCCCTTCCAGATCGCGCCGAGCACGTCGCCGTCCGGCTTGAGGTTGGCGAAGACCGACTTCCACTGCTCGGTGCGGTACTTGCGCGTGTCCGAGCGCCGGACGAACTGGTAGGGCTCGACCACCCAGACCCAGTCGTTCCAGACCGCCATCGACCGCCTCTTCGGCGGCTCGGCCTCGATGTCGGCCGGGAAGTCCTCCTCGGGTGCCGACCGCCCGAGCGCCTCGGTCGCCTCCTGCCGCCTCTCCTTCGGCAGGGCGGCGATCAGCGTCCTTGCGGTGATCGCGCCCGGCTTCGTCTCGAGCGAGTTCCAGCGGGTGCGGATCTTCTCGCCGTGGTCGGCGTAGGCAGGGTCCGACGTCGACCAGGCGACAAATTCTTCGACGCCGTTCCCGCCGGTCGCCGCGTGGCAGGCCATCATCAGCTCCCGCCACTTCAGCTCTTCGCGGTAGTCCTCCACGGTGACGAGAGCGAGCCAGTCGGCGAGCAGCTCGGGCGCGATCTCGGCAGCGTCGACCGTGCTCGGCCTCGGCGCCTTCCGGATCGCGTCCAGGAGAGCCGTGGTCGCTTCGGGCGCTTCGGACAACGACAGTGCCAGCGGATCGCCGTCGAGGCCGTACGGCCGACCGGTGTCGGGGTGGATCGAACCGGCGGCGACGACCTGGCGGCCGAGCGACTTGAACTCCACGCCGGCATAGCCGTCGAGACCGTCGACCACGGCCACGTCGGCGGGCTTCCGATAGTAGTGGTGCCAGCCGCCCCCTCCGGTCCTGACGAACGGGGCGTCAGGCAGACGGAAATCCTTCTTGAGGCGGGCGAACGGATCGTCGCCGGTGACGCAGTGCCGGGGGTCGACGTCGACGACCAGGTCGGTGTCGCGCAGGCGAACACCGACATTGGCGCTTGCCTTCAGGCGAGACTTCGCCCTTGCGAGCGACAGGGGAGCGGCACGCCGCCACCCCCGCTCGACCGGCCGCTTGCCGTCGAGCGGGATCAGGTCGTGACCGGCAGAGGCGTGGGCGTTCAGGGCGTCGGGGTCGTGCTTCGACGGCGTGTCGAGGAGCGCCGGGGCGGTATCCTCATGTCCGTCGAAGTCGAACTCGACGCTCTTCTCCAGGCACCTCGCGGGCGCGCCGATCCCCTCGGCGCGCCCGTCTTCATTGTGGCTGAGGGCGCTCATCGGCCGCCCTCCCCGAGCACGAAGCCGTCGAGGTCGTCGCGGTGGTAGCGGACGATCTTGTCGTGGATCACGCGGTAGCGCGGTCCCTGCCCCCGCGCCCGCCAGGAGCGGAGCGTTCCGGGCGAGCAGGAGAGGTAGGCGGCGGCCGCCTCGGTGTCGAGCCAGGGGCTCGTGACGGCGCGGGCGGCGGTGTCGCCCCGCGCGTCGTGCTTCGGCGCATCGTTCATCGTATCGACCTCCATGCGGCCGGCGGCTTCGCCGCGGGCCGGTTCAGACCAGGGTTTCTGTCTGAGGAGGGCCGGGTGAACCGACCGCGCGCCCGCCGGAATTCCGGCTCCTCGAGGCGCGCGTCGTCTAATCATCACGCTGCCGCGGAGAGCGACATCAACGTTTCTCGTCGCCCCTGAGCCGGGGCGACGGGGACGGCTCGGGGAGGCATCCGGCCGCCGCCTGCGCCGCCGCCTTGTCCAGCAGCCACTTCGGAATGCGTCGGCGGCTGCCCCGCACGAAGGCGTCGAGGTCGTCGATGTGGTAGCGGATGAACTGCTCGTTCACGAGGTAGAAGCGCGGGCCCTCCCCCTTGGAGCGCCAGCCCTTCAGCGTCCCCGGCTCGCGGCGGAGGTAGGCGGCCGCCGCCTCCGTGTCGAACCAGGGCGTGTAGCGGTGCGTCTCGATGAGCCAGCGCACCAGCAGCTCGACGTCCTCCACCGTGACCGGCCCCTTCTTCTTGGCCGGACGCGGCGACTGGAGCGGGACCGGCGAGTGGGGCTTCGGCCTCGATGCGCTCGACTTAAGCGGCCTCGGCATCGTCGCCGTCCTCCTCGTCCGAGAGGTCGTCGGCGGGCGGCAGGATCAGGCCGCCGACCCGCGCCGCCAGGATCTTCGTCTCCAGCGCCTGCGCGTGCGGGCGCAAGTGCTCGACGAGGTGCTCGGCGTGGACGTATCCGCCGGAGGCACCGGGAAGCCGCTGGCCGAGGAGGAGCGCGCTCTCGGCGTAGGGCACGCCGGCCGCGATGAAGAGCGTGCGGGCGTGGTGGCGGTACTCGTGCGGGCTCGGCAGGCCGCGCCGCTTCTCCTTCGGCTCGGTGGTGCAGCCGATGCCGCTCACGGGCGACGGCCAGAGCCAGGGATTGTTGAGCGGCAGGTCGGCGCGCATCCGCTCCTCGACCATGGCGGTGAGGAAGTCGCCCATGGGGAACAGCATCTGCCCGCCCGTCTTCATGTGGGTGAAGCGCAGGATCCTGCGGCCGAGGTCCACGTCGGCGCGCTTCAGGTTGAGGATCGACGACCGCCGGGCGCCCGTGAGCATCATGGCGCGGTGGAGGTCGCGCCGGATCGGCGGAAGCTCCTCCGTCAGCTCCCACCATTCCATGAGGTCGAGCGCGTCGACCCTCCGGTCCGGCGGCATGGGCAGGCGAAGGGCGCAGACCGGGTTGTCGGTGATGGTGATGTCCATCCGCATGGCGGTGTTGATGATCGCGCGAAGGACGCGCATCACGCCGGTCGCGGTCGTCTGCCCGGAGTTGGTGCGGAGCTTCTCGTAGATGTCCCGCACCATGGGCCGGCTCAGGTCGACGATCGGTCGATTCCTGATGCGGGCGAGGTAGTGGTCGACGTTGTAGCGGTAGCTGTCCACGGTCGCCTTGCGGAAAGTGCGCTCGCCGAGGTGGACCTCCAGGGCTTCGGCGACCGTGATGGTGCTCGCCTCCTGCTTCGCCGTGGGGTCGATGCCGGACTGGATCTGCGACATCAGCTCGCGGGCCTTATTGCGGGCCTCGCGCAGGCCGATCCGGTCCACGCGGTCGATCTTGACCCGCACGGTGCGGACGTGCCGGCCGTTCCTGCGGACGTCGCCTTGCACCGAGTAGGTCTTCGTGGTTGCATGGCAGATGACCAGCAGCCCCTTGACCTGTTGGTCGCGCCAGATGCCGGAGCCGAGGGGGAGTTCCCGGATGCGGGACTCCGTGAGATTGAGGGAAGCCATTCGACAAATTCCTTGGCGAGCACCGTCCTGAGCACCGAGATCGGATCCTCGCAAATCCGCATCGGTCGCTCATCGTGTCGCGCAAGTACCTGCTCGCTCAACGTACGGTTGTATTATCCGATTTGTAAACCGAAGGTCGGGGGTTCGATCCCCTCTGCCGGCACCACGGGCCCCCGGCCCGGCAGGGCCTCGGGGCCGCGCGGCGGGCGGGTGTCACGCGGCGCCGTTGACCCAGGCCCAGGCTTCGGCTTCTTCCTCGAGCGCGAAGGTCTTGGCGTCCACGGGGGAGAAGACGTCGGCGACCTCGATCATCGCGCGCGCCCAGGCGGGGGCGCCGACGACGGCGTAGCGGCGGACGTGGTTCGTGGCGCGGGCCTGAGCCTTGGCGAATTCGGCGTCGAGCACCGCGCCCCAGTCGGCGCCCTGGTAGTTGCGCATCACGACCAGCATGTCGACGGCCTCATGGCGGTCGAACGCCTCCTCGACCAGCCGCGCCATCCATTCCATGTCGGGCTTGGTGATGCGGGCGCGGATTTCGAAGACGAGAAGGTCAGCACGCGGGCTGTGGGCCTCGGCGACCGAGCCGTCGGGTGCAAGTCTGTCCATGGGGCGTCTCCCTCGGGTTGCCTTTCGGGACACGAACCGCCAAGCCCCCGCCGGGGTTCCGCGGCGTCCGATTGCGGACCGGGCAAAGAAAAACCGCCCGGCGGAGCGGGCGGTCCGAGGTCATGGGAGGAATGCAACCGTCGCCGAGGCGACATGGCTACCGTAGAGCGAGTCGCCCGCACCCAACAATTCGAAGAAACCCATACCAGACGCTGGCCCGCGACCCTTCGACCCCGACGTCGAGGCCGACCCGGGATCGGGGTCTCTTCACACGCGCCCGAAAAAGAAGACCGCCCCGGTCAGGAGCGGCCCAAGTCAAAGGGAGGAATGCAACGCCGATCGCTCAGCCTCTTCCTCGTAGGGAAGCACGCGCCTTCTATCAATGCGAGATTCCTCATATCACCTGACGGAATACGCGCATTGCCCTGGAACAGTGGCGGATCGGCCACATCCACCGGCGAGACACCCGTCAGGGCCGCTTCCCCCCGGACGCCTGGATATGTATAGTCATATCAGACCACGGAGGCGGACATGGCGCATCTTCATGCCGGGCGGGCCCTGCTGCCGGAGGGCTGGGCCGCCGAGGTGAGGCTCACCCTCGCGGACGGCCGCATCGTCGCCGTAGAGGCGTCCGCCGGCGCGGCCCCCGGGGACGAGCGCGTCGCCTGTCTCCTGCCCGGCATGCCCGACCTGCACAGCCACGCCTTCCAGCGTGCGATGGCGGGCCTGACCGAGCGGCGCGGGCCGGGCAACGACAGCTTCTGGAGCTGGCGCGACCTCATGTACCGCTTCGCGCTCGCCATGTCGCCCGACGACGTGGAGGCCGTCGCGGCCGAGCTCCAGGTCGAGATGCTCGAGGCCGGCTTCACCCGCGTCGGCGAGTTCCACTACCTGCACCACGCCCCGGACGGGCACCCCTACGAGGATCCGGCCGAGATGGCCGTCCGCATCGCCGCGGCGGCGGCCGAGACCGGCATCGGCCTCACCCTGCTCCCCGTCCTCTACGCCCGCGCAGGCTTCGGCGGCGCCCCGGCGGGGACGGCCCAGCGCCGCTTCGTCAACGACCCTGCCGGTTTCGCCCGCCTGCACGAGGCGGCCAGCCGCGCCCTGGCGGCGCTGCCCGGAAGTGTGCTCGGCGTCGCGCCGCATTCGCTGAGGGCGGTCACCCCGGACGAGCTCGAGGCCGCCGTGGCGCTCGCGGCCGGCGGGCCGGTCCACATCCACGTCGCCGAGCAGACCCGGGAGGTGGAAGATTGCCTCGCCTGGTCGGGCGCCCGCCCAGTCGCCTGGCTCCTCGACCATGCCCCGGTCGACCCACGCTGGTGCCTCGTCCACGCCACCCACATGGACGCGCGCGAAACCGCCGCCCTCGCGGCGACCGGCGCGGTCGCCGGCCTCTGCCCCCTGACCGAGGCCAACCTCGGCGACGGCATCTTCCCCGCCGCGGACTTCCGCGCCGCCGGAGGGGCCTTCGGCATCGGCTCGGATTCCAACGTCGAGATCGGCCTCGGCGCGGAGCTGCGCATGCTGGAATACTCCCAGCGCCTGCGCGACCGGGCGCGCAACGTTCTCGCCCCGCCGGAAGGCTCGACCGGCCTCAGCCTCTTCGCCGCCGCGCTCGCCGGCGGCGCCCGGGCGCTCGGCGCCGGGCCGTCCGAGATCGCCCCCGGCGCGCCGGCCGACCTCGTTGCCCTCTCCCCGGCCCGCCCGGGCACCGACCTGCCCGACGGCGACGCCCTGCTCGACGCCTGGATCTTCGCGCCCGGCACGGTCGCGGTCGACAAGGTCTGGGTCCGCGGCGTGCGGCTGGTCGAGGACGGCCGGCACCGCGAGCGGGAGCGGATCGGCCGCCGCTTCGGCGCCGTCATGGAGCGTCTCGCCGCGAGCGCCTGAGGCGGGCGGGCCATCGTTCCCGATCGTCGAACGATCCATCGCCGCCGCAGCCCCTGGCATTCCGCGCAAGGAGCCGCCAAGTGGAGGACGCGGACCGCCCTGGCCGGTCCGGCCGGAGTCTCTTGCGATGTCCATCGATCCGTCCGCGTCCGTCGTCGCGCCCGCCGCCCTGCCCGCCGCGAGCCACGTGGGGCCCGTCACCCTGGCGGTCCGGGACCTTCCCGGTCTCGTCCGCTGGTACCGGACCGTCCTCGGCATGCAGGTCCTGCTCGAGCGGCCCGACAAGGCCGTGCTCGGCGCCGCCGACGGGCGCGCCCTGCTGGTCCTTCAGGGCCGGCCGGACCTGCCGGCCGACGACCCGCGCCGCGCCGGGCTCTTTCACGTCGCCTACCTGATGCCCTCCCGCCGCGAGCTCGCCCGCTGGGTCGCCCACGTGGCCGCCCGCCGGATCGCGATCGAGGGAGCCTCCGACCATCTGGTCAGCGAGGCCTTCTACCTTTCGGACCCGGAGGGCAACGGCATCGAGGTCTACCGCGACCGGACCCGCCCGGAATGGCCCCACGAAGCCGGCCGGCTCAAGATCGACACCCTGCCCGCCGACATCCGCGGCATCCTGGCCGAGGGGACGGCCGCGCCGGCCTTCGAGGGCCTGCCCGCCGGCACCACGGTCGGCCACGTTCATCTGAAGGTCGCCGACATCGCCGACAGCCGCCGCTTCTATGTCGACGCGCTCGGCCTGGAGCCGATGGTCGAAACCTATCCCGGGGCCCTGTTCGTGGCCGCCGGCGGCTATCACCACCACCTGGGCCTCAACACCTGGCAGAGCCGCGGGCGCCCGCGGCCCGCCCCGACCCTCGGCCTCGCCGCCGCCACCCTGGTGCTCGGCGACACACGAGCGGTCGCGGCCGCCCTCGCCCGCCTGGCCGCGGCCGGCTACGAGACCGACGGGGACTGTGTCCTCGACCCCTCGGGGAACCGCATCCGCCTCCTCGCCGCCGAGCCCACCCCCGAGGCGGCCGTCGCCTAAGGCCGACGCATCGCGACTGGCGGCCTCGCCATCAGAGCGACGCCGCCGCGCGCGCCGCCTGGTCGTAGTGGCCCGACAGCGACCGGATCCGCTTGGCGACCTCCGACAGGACCTCGCCCTTGAGGCCCGACGACAGCACGGAATCGACCAGCAGGGTTTCGCGCACCTCGGCGTAGCGCTTGCACGCCGCCTCGCCCGCGGGGGTGATATGGGAGAGTTTCTCCTTCCCGCGCCGCCCGCTCTTCACGAGCTTGAGCCGTTCCAGCTTCTTCAGCGCATACGCGACCGTGTGCGTGTCCTCGATGTTGAGGACGAGGCAGATGTCGGAGAGCGTCTTCGGCTTGCCCCGGTGGTTGACGTTGTGCAGCACGAGGATGTCGAGCACCGACAGGTCCGGCACGCCCGCGGCGGCCATGCAGCGCACGATCCAGCGCTGGAAGGCGTTCGCGTACATGACCATGGCGAACTCGATCTCCGACAGTGCCGGCATGGCGCCGGCCGCGAGGTGGCCGGAGGAGACGATGGGCCCGAGGTCGGCACGGCCCCAGGCTTCGTTGTCGCCGCCGCTCATTTCGCCCCCAGCATCTGGTTCGGCAGCCACGTGACGACCTCCGGGACGGCGGTCACCAGGGCGACCATCAGCAGCATGCCGACGAAGAAGGGCAGCGAGGCCAATGCTACGTAGCCCATGGTTTTCCTCGCCAGCGATTGCAGGACGTAGAGATTGAAGCCGACCGGCGGCGTGATCTGCGCCATCTCGACCACGAGCACGATGAAGATCCCGAACCACAGGAGGTCGATGCCCGCCGCCTGCACGGCGGGGAGGATCACCGAGGTGGTCAGCACCACCATGGAGATGCCGTCGATGAAGCAGCCCATGATGATGAACACCACCGTCAGCGCCGCGATGAGCGCCGCCTGGCTGAGCTGCATGTGGGAGATCCAGTCCGCGAAGAGCCGCGGCAGGCCCGTCAGCCCCATGGCGGTCGACATGAAGGCCGCACCGGACAGGATGAGGCCGATCATGCAGGAGGTGCGGACGGCGCCGGTGACGCTCTGCCAGAAGGTCTCCGCCGTGAGCCCGCCGGTGGCGAGCGCCAGCAAGAGCGAGCCGACCACGCCGAGCACGGCCGATTCGGTCGGCGTGGCATAGCCCCCGTAGATCGACCCGAGCACCAGCACGATGAGCAGCACGGTCGGGATGAGCCGGCGGGATTCGTCGAGCTTGCGCAGGAACGGCATTGGCGCGTCGGCGGGCGGGATCCGGTTCGGCCACAGGAGCGCGTAGGCCACGACGATGCCGGAGAAGACCAGCATGAGCAGGATGCCGGGGATCACCCCGGCGATGAAGAGCCGCGCGATGGAGACCTGCGCGGCCACCCCGTAGACGATCATGATGATCGAGGGCGGAATGAGCAGCCCGAGCGTGCCCGACCCGGCCAGCGACCCCACGACCATGAAGTCGTCGTAACCCCGCCGGCGAAGCTCCGGGATCGTCATCTTGCCGATGGTGGCGGCCGTCGCGGCCGACGAGCCGGAAATCGCGGCGAAGATTCCGCAGCCGTAGACGTTGGTGTGCAGGAGCCGCCCGGGCAGCCGCTGCATCCACGGCGCCAGGCCCTTGAACATGTCCTCGGCGAGCCGGGAGCGGAAGAGGATCTCGCCCATCCAGATGAACATCGGCAGCGCCGTCAGGGACCACGAGTTGCTGGCGCCCCAGGTGGTCTGCCCGAACATCAGGCCTGCCGGGCGGGTGGTGAAGAACTCGATGGCGACCCAGCCGACCCCGGCCAGCGCCATGCCGATCCAGAGCCCTCCCGCCAGGAAACCGAAGAGACAGATGGTGAGGACGATCGCAACGGTGGTGGGGTCCATGGCGCCCTCTCCTCAGCGTTCGAAGGTCGGAGCCGCATCGGCCGCCAAGGCCGCTTGCGCGAGGTGCGAGGGCGTGCCGCCCTTCGCGGCCCGCAGGAGGTCCTCGGCAAGCGCCAGGGCGAAGACCGTGAGCCCGACGACCATCGAGAGCTGCGGCATCCAGAGCGGCACCGGCACGAGCCCCTGCGCCACGTCGTGGAAGCGCCAGGAATCGTACGCCAGCCGTCCCGACCAGAAGGCGGCCCAGGTGATCCCGACCGTCGCAAGGCCGAGGAGCACCACCTCGAGCCCGTGCCGCACCGGCCCGCCGAGCCGGTCGACGAGAAGGCCGACCCGGATGTGCTCGCCGCGCCGGTAGGCCGGCGCCAAGCCGAGGAACAGCACGGCGACCAGCCCGTAGCCCGAGAAGTCGTCCGAAGCCGGGACCTGACCGCCGACGAAGCGAAGCCCGACGTCGGCGAGGATCACGCCCGCGATGCCGATCAGCGCCAGGCCGGAAAGGATCTCCATCAGGACGTAGAGAGGGGAGAAGGGGCTCTTGGTCACGCGCCGGGGCTCCCTGGCAAGTCTCGGGGTTACCTGGAAGGATGGGCCGGAGCCTGACGCCCCGGCCCGCCTCGGGTCACTTCCGGTAGGCGTCGATGATCGCCTTGCCGTCCGGCCCGGCCTTCTCGACCCATTCGGCCGCCATCGTCTCGCCGACCTTGGCGAGCTCCTGGCTCATCGCGGCGGTCGGCGCCGCAACCTTGATCCCCTTCTCGGCCATGGTCTTCTTGAAGCCCTCGTTGAGCTTCTCGGATTCGGCCCAGCCGCGCGCCTCGGCAGCCTCGGCGGCCGCCATCACGGCCTTCCGATCGGCTTCCGGCAGCCCGTCGAAGGCAGCCTTGTTGGCGAAGACGATGTTCTGCGGCAGGAACGCCTGCGCGTCGTAGTAGTGGGTGAGATAGTCCCAGGCCTGCGTGTCGACGCCGGTCGCCCCCGAGGTGATCATCGCGTCGGCGAGGCCGGCCCGGAACGCCTGCGGCACCTCTGCCTGCTGGATCGTCACCGGGCTGGCGCCCAGGATCTGCGCGAAGCGGGCGGTCGCCGGGTTGTAGGCGCGGAACTTCATGCCCTTCAGGTCGGCGAGGGCGGTGAGTTCCTTCTTGGCGTAGACGCCCTGCGGCGGCCAGGCGACGGAATAGAGCAGGACCATGCCCTGCTTCTCCAGCCGTGCGGCCACGTAGGGCTTCGCGGCGGCCCAAAGCTTCTTCGCCTTGTCGTACGAGGTGGCGAGGCCGGGCACGCTGTCGAAGGCGAACACGGCATCCTCGTTGCCGAGGGTGGAAACGAGGAACTCGCCGATCTGCACCGAGCCCGTCTGAACGCCGCGCTTGATCTCCGGCAGCTTCAGGAGCGACGCGTTGGAGTGGATGGTGATCTGCAGGCGTCCGCCGGTTGCCTTGGCGACTTCGTCGACGAACTGGCGGTTGTTGATCGTGTGGAAGTTGCCGTCGGGATAGGGGGTGGGCATGTCCCACTTGGTCTGCGCGACGGCGGAGGTGGCCAGCGAAAGGCTCAAGGCGCCGGCGACTGCGGCGGAAATCCACGCTTTCATGAGATCCTCCATCGGGGGATGCCGACCGCTCGGCGTCCAATGGGATGACGATTTCATCAGGCCTTCGTCTTGTCAACAAATTACCGACATAATATCGTCGATCTCGAAACGATTTCCGTTGGAGGAATACGCGATGACCACCGCCTGGGACTTCTGGATCGACCGCGGCGGCACCTTCACGGACGTGATCGGCCGCGACCCCGCCGGCAGGCTCCACGCCCGCAAGCTCCTGTCCGAGAATCCCGAGGCCTATCGCGACGCCGCGGTCGCGGGCATCCGCGCGCTCCTCGGGCTGGGGCCTCGCGACCCGATTCCGGCCGGCGCGGTGGGCGAAGTCCGCATGGGCACCACCGTCGCCACCAACGCCCTCCTCGAACGCAAGGGCGAGCGCACGCTGCTCGTCACCACCCGCGGGTTCCG
The DNA here is from genome assembly GCF_037203705.1 of Prosthecomicrobium sp. N25. Lineage (NCBI taxonomy): Bacteria > Pseudomonadati > Pseudomonadota > Alphaproteobacteria > Hyphomicrobiales > Kaistiaceae > Prosthecomicrobium > Prosthecomicrobium sp. N25. Next base: position 167,572 of record NZ_JBBCAT010000004.1, on the reverse strand, counting down.
GGACAGCCTCGAGATCGCCTACCAGGACCGACCCGACATCTTCGCCAAGGCGATCGTCAAGCCGGAACAGCTCTACGAGCGCGTGATCGAGGCCGACGAGCGCATCCTGGCGGACGGCACCGTCGAGCGTCCGCTCGACCTCGCCGCCGCCCGCCGCGACCTGTTGGCCGCCCGGGCCGAAGGCTTCGACGCGGTCGCGATCTCGCTCATGCACGCCTACCGGTATCCGGCCCACGAGCAGGCCCTCGCCGCGCTCGCCCGCGAGATAGGCTTCGCCCAGGTCTCGGTCGGCCACGAGGTCTCCCCCCTCGTCAAGCTGGTCGGCCGCGGCGACACCACCGTGGTCGACGCCTATCTATCGCCGATCCTCGCCCGCTACGTCCGTCAGGTCGCCGAGGAGCTCGACGTCGCGCGCACCGGCGCCCGCCTGATGTTCATGATGTCCTCCGGCGGGCTGACCGCCGCCGACCTCTTCCAGGGGAAGGACGCGATCCTCTCCGGCCCGGCCGGCGGCGTCGTCGGCCTCGCCGAGACGGGCCGGTCCGCCGGCTTCGGCGAGGTCATCGGCTTCGACATGGGCGGCACTTCCACGGACGTCGCCCACTACGACGGCACCTACGAGCGCGCCTTCGACACGGAGGTCGCCGGCGTCCGCATCCGCGCGCCCATGCTGCTCATCCACACGGTCGCGGCCGGTGGCGGCTCGATCCTGCATTTCGACGGCAGCCGCTTCCGCGTCGGCCCGGATTCCGCCGGCGCCAACCCGGGCCCCGCCTGCTACCGCCGCGGCGGCCCGCTCGCGGTGACCGACGCCAACGTCATGGTCGGCAAGCTGATCCCCGACTACTTCCCCGCCATCTTCGGCCCCGGCCAGGACCAGCCGCTCGACGCGGACGCCGTCCGTGCGAGGTTCGCCGCGCTCGCCGCCGAAGTCGGCGACGGCCGCAGCCCCGAGGAGGTCGCCGACGGCTTCATTCAAATCGCCATCGCCAACATGGCCGAGGCGATCAAGCAGATCTCCGTCCAGCGCGGCTACGACGTCACCGGCTACGCGCTGAACTGCTTCGGCGGCGCCGGCGGCCAGCATGCCTGCCTGGTCGCCGATGCGCTCGGCATGACGAAGGTGCTGATCCATCCCCTTTCCGGGCTCCTGTCCGCCTACGGGATGGGCCTCGCCGACATCCGCGCGACCCGCGTCCAGGCCCTCGGGGACGCCCTGGAGGTAGCCGATGCGGGCATCGAGGCGCTGGGCGAGCGCCTCGGCGACGTCTGCCGCGCCGAGCTCGCCGGCCAGGGCGTGGATCCGGCCGAGACGACCACCCACGTCCGCGCCCACATCCGCTACCAGGGCACCGACACGGCCCTCGAGGTGCCCGCCTATGACGGGAAGGCCGGGGTCCGCACCGCGGATCACCGGCCGCGCATGCGCGAGGCCTTCATGGCCGCCCACAAGGCCCGCTTCGGTTTCGTCGACGAGGAGAAGCCGCTCGTGGTCGATGCCGTGTCGGTCGAGGCGATCGGCGGCGCCGCCGCCTTCGTGGAGCCCGAGGCGCCCGAGGCGGCCGAGGGCGCCCCCGAGGCCGCGCGGGCGGCCCGCTTCTTCAGCCGCGGCGCCTGGCGCGACGCGCAGGTGTACCGCCGCGAGGCGCTCGCCCCCGGCCACACGGTCGAGGGCCCCGCGATCGTCATCGAGCGCAACCAGACCATCGTGGTGGAGGACGGCTGGCAGGCCCGGCTGACCGGCCGCGACCACCTCGTGCTGACCCGCACGGTCCCCCTCCCCGCCCGCACCGCCATCGGCACGACGGCCGACCCGGTGATGCTGGAGATCTTCAACAATCTCTTCATGTCCATCGCCGAGCAGATGGGCGTGACGCTCCAGAACACGGCCTATTCGGTCAACATCAAGGAACGGCTGGACTTCTCCTGCGCGGTCTTCGACGCCGACGCCCAGCTCGTCGCCAACGCGCCCCACATGCCGGTCCACCTCGGCTCGATGGACAAGTCGGTCGAGACGGTCATCCGCCAGAACCCGGTCATCCGCCCCGGCGACGTCTTCGCCCTGAACGCCCCCTACAACGGCGGCACCCACCTGCCCGACATCACCGTCTGCACGCCCGTCTTCGACGACGCGGGCGAGCGGATCCTGTTCTGGGTCGCGAGCCGCGGTCACCACGCCGACGTCGGCGGCATCGCGCCCGGCTCCATGAGCCCGCGCGCCACCCGGATCGAGGAGGAAGGCGTCTACATCGACAACTTCAAGCTCGTCGACCGCGGCCGCTTCCGCGAGCAGGCCCTGGTCGAGCTCCTGACCGGCGGCCCCTACCCCGTCCGCAACGTCGTCCAGAACGTCAACGACCTGAAGGCCCAGATCGCCGCCAACGAGAAGGGCGTGGCGGAACTGAGGAAGATGATCGCCCATTTCGGGCTCGACGTCGTGCAGGCCTATATGGGCCACGTCCAGGACAACGCCGCCGAGAGCGTCCGCCGCGTGCTCGACCGAATGTCGGACGGGGACTTCGCCCTGGAGATGGACCAGGGCTGCGTCATCCGCGTGAAGATCTCGATCGACAAGGCCGCCCGCAAGGCGACCGTCGACTTCACCGGCACCAGCCCCCAGCGCGACGACAACTTCAACGCCCCCGCCCCCGTCACACGCGCCGCCGTGCTCTACGTCTTCCGCGTCATGGTCGACGACGACATCCCGATGAACGCCGGCTGCCTCCGGCCCATCGAGATCGTGGTCCCCGACGGGACCATGCTCACCCCGGCCTACCCGGCCGCCGTGGTCGCCGGCAATGTCGAGGTCAGCCAGGCCGTGACCAACGCCCTCTTCGGCGCGCTTCGGGCCATGTCCTGCAGCCAGGGGACGATGAACAACCTGACCTTCGGCAACGATCGCTACCAGTACTACGAGACGATTTGCTCCGGCTCGCCGGCGGGTCCGACCTGGGACGGCGCCTCGGCGGTCCACGTCCACATGACCAACTCGCGCCTGACCGACCCGGAGATCCTGGAGACGCGCTTCCCCGTGGTCCTTGAGGAATTCGTCATCCGACGCGGATCCGGCGGCAAGGGGGCGCACCATGCCGGCGACGGCACGCGCCGCACGATCCGCTTCCTGGAACGGATGGACTGCGCCGTCCTCTCCGGCCACCGCCGCGTCCGTCCCTTCGGCATGGCCGGCGGCGAGCCCGGCGAACTCGGCGCCAACCTGGTTCGCCGCAAGGACGGCCACGTCGACGACCTCGGCGGCTGCGGCCAGACCATCCTGGAGCCCGGCGAGGCGATCACCGTCGTCACCCCGACCGCGGGAGGATATGGCCGGGCCGAGTGAGGACGGGGGCGCCCTAAACGCTCTCCAGCGGCCAGAACACGATCTTGCGGGCGCGCGCGAAGGCGGCGAGGCCGGCGTTCGGGTCCGGCATCGCGTAGGTGTTGCCCATCCGGTCGCGGTTCCACAGGTCGATGTGACCGCCGAACATGTCCTTCTTCTCCTTGCCGGTCGGGAAGTAGTTCCAGAAGAGGATCACGCCCCGCCGCTGCCAGCAGAAATAGTAGGCTGCGATGCCGGGCATCGGCTCCGGACGGTACGGGGGCTTGGCCTCGAACACGTAGGCCCGCTTGAGGCCCTTCCACGACTCGAAGTCGTAGGGGTTGACGAAGTGGTGGAAGTGCTGCTTGCCGCCGATCCCGCACTTGCCGCCATGGAGTCCGTCGAAGGTGATCCCGCTCTTCTCCAGCATGACGCAGAAGCGGACCATGCACTGCCCCGCGAGCCACTTCGCCTCCTGGCACGGGTGGCTGGGGTCGTAGTCGTCGAATTCGTCGGGCTTCTTGCGCGGGTAGAGCGTCCGGTTGGCCGGGTTCAGCGGGTGGTTCGCCCAGAGCACGTCGAACGGCATGGAGGGGTGGAAGACCAGCAGCTTGGGATCCGCCGCCACCCGGATCGAGACCGGGCGCGCATAGGGCGTGTTGCCGGCGATCCTGTTGGCGACGAACTGGGTCGTCCCCGGGTTGTTGCCGCAGATCTGGAAGAAGTAGTGCCCCTTCTGCTCGACCGGGACGCTGTCGCTCGCGACCTCGTGCAGGTTGTAATGGTCGTCGTACTTGACCTTCGGCTTCCTGAGATGGATGACCAGGTCCACGAAAGCGGTCTTGAAGTCGTCCGTCCGATAGGCGACCTCGCCGATCGTGAACTTCTTCACGCCGAGGATCCTGGTCTCGCCCTGCTTGATGTCGAGCGTCTCGACGGGCCGTCCTGTAGCGGGATCGAAAAAGGCTTCCACGCGGATGTCTCCCCTTCGATCGAGAGACCGGAAACAGAATTCGTCAGTGAAAAGTCATCTGTCCTTCCGCCGGCACGACTCTGCAGAACGGTGTCAAGTGCTGGTCGGATCGGCTCCGTCGCTCGACTGGGCAAATGCTACACCGGATCGGAGACCGTCCGCCGCAAGTTGTCGTGAGCCGGAGGTGAATGCACCATGTCGGAGCGATCCGGTCGGGCGGCGCCGGAGTGGTCTTCGCCGACCCGCGCGATCGAGGGGTCCGGATCGAAGCCGGGCAGGATGGAATCGCGGATCGGCATCGGGCCCTCCGGGCGGAAACGCGGGAGGACGACGTCGTACCAAACCAGCCGGTCCGCACGACCGGAATGTGGCGGGGGGTCAGAGAAGCTCCGGCCCGCCCTCCACCTGGTCCTCGGCCATCCGGCGCACCGCCTCCTCGGCCTCGTCGAGGCCGTCGACCGTCTCGTTCGCGCCGCCGGCGTCGTGGGCGCCGGTCACCTCGCTCGCCGGCCGGGCATGGACGTCGATGTCCTCGATCTCCGCCTCGGCCCGCGACCCCGCGATGGTGCCGTGGTCGTCCTCGCGGCCGAAGGGGGTCTCGAAGAGCTCCGCGTCTCCCGGCTCCATCGGCGAGTCGGGCCGGGTCGGATCGGCCTCGTCGCGGCGCGGCCGGGTCGGATCGTTCATCATCGGGTTGGCCCCCATGCGAATGGGGCCGGCGCAGCGCCGGCCCGCCTGGACAGGATCGTCGGGCTCAGATCTTGGTGATCGAGACGGAGACGGGGTCGCTCGCCGGGAAGCTCTCCTCGACGCCCTCGTCCAACCGCTCGTCGGTCTTGTGCTTCAGGTCCGACGACTTCGGCTTCTCCTCGAGCGGGACCTGCTCGACCTTGTCGTCCTGCCGCGTCTTGTCCTGCGTGTTCATGCGACCCTCCGTTCGGTAAACCTTGGTCAGGGAGAACCGCCGGCGGGCCCGATCGTTCCCGCGCCGCGTCACCGCCCCGGCCTGAAGCTGAGCGACACCCGCGACACCAGCCGATCGAAGGCGCGCTCCCGTTCGCCGGGATACGAGAGCTCGACCCCCTGCACCCCGCCGCGGCCGTAGGCGATGCGCAGGTAGAAGACGTCAGGACCCCGGTTGCCGGAGATCACCAGGTGGCCGTTGCGGGTGCGCCGCCGGTAGGTGACTACCGGGTCTCCCGCCTCCCTGAGGTAGTTGGCCGCGACGCGCGCGAGCGACAGCCCCTGCGGGTTCGGCAGCGCGAAGGTGGCGAGCCGCGAGGACCCGTCGCCACCCCGGAACGTCTCGCCCGCGTCGTCGGGCAGGACCACGTCGGAGACGAAGAAATCGGCCGGGTACTCGAAGCGGAACCCGTAGCGAGGGTTGCGGTAGGTGACCCAGTCCCGGACGTCTCTGGGATCGTCCGTCGCGGCCGCCGTGTCGCGTCGTGCGGGCGGTTCCTCGCCCGAGTCCGACGGCCGGGGCGGCTCGCTCCGCCGCTCCGCCGGGGGCCGCATCGGACCGCCCGAATCGGCCGGTTCGGCCTGCTCCTGGATCGGGGCCTGGGCGCGCGAGGGGGCAGTGCCGGCAAGGGCCACCGCCAGGGACAGGAGCGCCAGGAATGCCCGCTTCGGCATGGGTCGGTCCTCCGGATGATCGTCGGTTCAAGAAGCGCCAGCGGGTGCATCCGGTTCCGGACTTCATCGAGCACCCTTCAGGCGACGAAAAAGGGGCGCCGGCTCGCGCCGGCACCCCTCTCAATCATCCTGCCCGAAGGCTCGGATGCGATCGTCGCGTCAGATCTTGTCGACCGCGCGCTTGATCTTGTCCTTGCCCTCGCCGATCGTCTGCTGGGCCTCGCCCTTGCGCTCCTGCACGAAACCCTCGGCCTCCATGTTCTTGTCGTCCATGGCGCGGCCCAGGCCCTGCTTCACGTTGCCGGCCGCCTCGTTGGCCAGGCCCTTGGCTTTGTCGGTCATGCTGCCCATCGGAAGTCCCTCCGGTTGGAATGGGTGGGGATGCGGTCTGCGCATCCGGTGATATCGGACCAACGTCCCGGCACCGCACGAGTTCCACCGCAGCCATCACGAACGCGGCATCGCCGGGAAGAAACCGCCATGCCTTCAGCTTGTTAGCCGGTCGTCAGGACGGCCGCCAGCGGGGTACCACCCGGTAGCGGATCTCGGCCGCCTCCTCGGGCTTCGGCTTGCGGCCCCGCTCCGCGCCCGGATCGAACACCTCGACGGCGGCCTGCCAGGGGCCGAACTCCGTCGCGCCGCGCGGGTCGGCGCGGAGCTTCAGGGGAAAGACCCGGTCAGGCGTGAGCGGCAGGCGCAGGCTGACGAAGCGCTGGGCGGTGCGGAAGTACATGGGGATCTGCCCGGAGAGGACGATCCGCCCGTCCTCGCTCCGCCTCCAGCCCTCCTGCAGCACCGCGTCGTGCTGGCTCTTGTCGGTGTCGAGGCGGATCGTCACCAGCTTCGGGTCGGCGGGCACGAAGGCATCCGGCGGCAGCCGGATCTCCAGGTCGAGGAGCGGCTCGGGACCGCTCGTCGTGATGTAGGTCGAGGGGGTGAGGAGCTCGTAGCCCAGGATCCCGGCCGGCACGACCGCCAGCACCGCCGCCCCGACCACGACCGTCCGCCACAGGGTGGCGAAGAAGCCCCGCACCTCGCCGCGCCAGCGCAGCGCCAGCGGGATCGCCACCACCATGCCGAGGAGGGCCGCCGAAGGCCCGACGAAGAAGGCGAGCCCGAGCCCCAGCCCGCCCTCGTGGTCGGAGACCCTCAGCCACTCCGCCAGCACGAGCCCGCCCCCGACCGCCGCCCCGTAGCAGAGGACGGCGGCCGCCAGGCCGGCGAGGAAGGCGCGGAGATAGAGCATGGGACGCGACCGGCCGGATCGGAGACGAGCAGGAGCGCTGCCCTAGCACCGCGCTGTTTCGCCGGTGTTTCTTGCGATCAGCACTCTGGCACGTTGACGGCGAGCCCGCCCTGGGACGTCTCCTTGTACTTCGAGGCCATGTCGCGGCCCGTCTGGTGCATGGTCGCGATCACCTGGTCGAGGCTGACCTTGTGGGTGCCGTCGCCCCTGAGCGCCATGGAGGCGGCGTTGATCGCCTTGACGGCCCCGAAGGCGTTGCGCTCGATGCAGGGGATCTGGACCAGGCCGCCGATCGGGTCGCAGGTCATGCCGAGATGGTGCTCCATGCCGATCTCGGCGGCGTTCTCCACCTGGGCGTTCGAGCCCCCGAGCGCGGCGGCGAGCCCCGCCGAGGCCATCGAGCAGGCGACCCCGACCTCGCCCTGGCAGCCGACCTCGGCGCCCGAGATCGAGGCGTTCATCTTGAAGAGCCCGCCGATCGCCGTTGCGGTCAGGAGGAAGACGTGCATGCCGGCCCGGTTCGCGCCCGGGCAGAAGTCGCGGTAGTAGCGCAGCACCGCCGGGACCACGCCCGCCGCCCCGTTGGTCGGCGCGGTGACGACCCGGCCGCCCGCGGCATTCTCCTCGTTGACGGCGAGCGCGAACAGGCTGATCCAGTCCATCACCTCGTGCGGCAGGCGCAGGTTCCGCGCCCGGTCGGCTTCGAGCCCGTCCAGGAGCGGCTTCGCCCGCCGCTTCAGCCTGAGCCCGCCGGGCAGCTCGCCGTCCGTCCGCATGCCGCGGTCGATGCACAGCATCATCGTGTCGATCACGCGGTCGAGATGGGCGAGGACGGCGGCCTCGTCGCGCCAGACCGCCTCGTTGGCCCGGACCATGTCGGCGAAGGAGAGCCCGGACGCGGCCCCCATGGCGAGCAGGTCCGCCCCCGACCGGTAGGGGAACGGCAGCGCGGCCGCCTCGCTCTCGTCGACCAGCGCCTCCCCCTCGCGCACCACGAAGCCGCCGCCGATCGAGTACCAGGTCTCGCCCCGGAGCGTCGCGCCGTCCGCCGCATAGGCCGCGAAGGCGAGCGTGTTCGGGTGCCCGTCGGTGGGGGTCACCATGTCGAAGACGATGTCCCGCCCCGGGTCGAAGTCGATCGTCCGGCCGCCCGGTAGGCGGAGCCGTCGCTCGGCGGCGAGGGCGGCCGGGATCGCGTTCGCCCGGTCCGGATCGACCGTGTCCGGCACCTCCCCGGCGAGCCCTAGCATGACGGCCTTGTCGGTCCCGTGGCCCTTGCCGGTCCAGGCGAGTGATCCGAAGAGGCGCACCTCGATCCGCGCCACCCGGCCGAGATCCGGTCCGAGCCCGTCCACGAAGGCCTTGCCGGCGCGCATCGGGCCGACCGTGTGCGACGACGACGGGCCGATACCGATCTTGAAGAGGTCGAAGACGCTGATCATCCGCCCGTCCGTTCGCTTCGGCGCCCCGCCCCCGCCGATCGGGAAGCGCCCTACCCCGCCAGGTATTCCCGCGCCGCCTCGGCCATGAGCCCGTGAACGTAGGGCACGAAGCTGCGCCAGCACTCGATGTGGTACCGGTCCGCGGCCTGCCGCCAGAGCACGATCTCGGCCTTGCCGTAGAGCGTACGGGTACACATGCCTTTGGGGAAGGCCGTCTCGTGCAGGTCGAGCGGGCAGCCCGCCGCCAGCACGTCGGTGGCGCGCGATCCCGACAGCAGCATCCCGGTGTTGCGGCTCGACACGTCCACGAGGCTGATCGGCTCGGTCAGCATGGTGCCGATCACGCTGAGGATCGCCGGCCCCTCCCCGTCCCGGGCGAGGAGCAGCCATTCGTCCGGCCCCAGCCAGAGCGCCGCGCGGCCCCCGGCGTCGTTGGCCCTGAGCGGTTCGGCCGACAGGACCGGCCCGAAGGCGCGCGACAGCTGCGCCGCCGCGGCGGGCGAGCCGCGCACCAGGAAGCGCGTCAGCGGCCCGACCCCGACGAGGGTCACCCGCGGGGTCTTCGGAAAGGGCGGCAGGCCGTCGAGCGCGCCGCGGCGCTCCGCGATCTCAAGGGTCAAGGCGAGCACCCTCCTTGTCGTAGAAGACGGGATCGACCACCGTGACTGGGATCGAGCCGTTCGGCATCGGCACATAGAGGGTCTCGCCCATCCGGGACCGGCCCCGCTCCACCAGCGCCAGCGCGATCGACCGGCCGACCGTGGGCGAGGCGTAGGACGACGTGACGTGCCCGATGGCATGGGTCCGCGCCGGCGGGTTCTGCATGGGCGTGATCTGCGCCCCCTCCTCCAGCACCACCGCCGGGTCCGCCGTGGCCAGCCCCACCAGCTGCTTGCGGTCCGGGTGCTTCAGGTCCGCCCGCGCCAGCCCGCGCTTGCCGACGAAGTCCGCCTTGGCCTTGCCGACCGCCCAGCCGACCCCGGCCTCGTCCGGCGTCACCGTGCCGTCGGTGTCTTGGCCAACGATGATGTAGCCCTTCTCGGCGCGCAGCACGTGCATCGCCTCCGTGCCGTAGGCGCAGCCCCCGTGCTTCTCGACCTCGCGCCAGACGAGGTCCCAGACGCCCCGCCCAAAGCTCGACGGCACGTTGATCTCAAAGCCGAGCTCCCCCGTGAAGCTGACCCGCCAGAGCCGGCACGGGATGCCGCAGATCATCCCCTCGCGGGCGCTCATGTGGGGCATCGCCGACCGCGACAGGTCGATCCCCTCGACGAGCGGCATCAGCACCTCGCGCGCTTTCGGGCCCTGCACGGCGATGACCGCCCACTGCTCCGTCGTGGAGGTGAGCCAGACCCTCAGGCCCGGCCACTCGGTCTGCAGGTAGTCCTCCATGAGCGACAGCACGCGCGGCGCGCCGCCCGTCGTCGTGGTGACGTGGAACCGGTCCTCCGCCACCCGGCCGATGACGCCGTCGTCGTAAACGAAGCCGTCGTCGCGGGTCATGATTCCGTAGCGCAGCCGCCCCGGCTCGAGCTTCAGGAACGGGTTGACGTACATCCGGTTCAGGAACTCGGCCGCGTCCGGCCCGACCACCTCGATCTTGCCGAGAGTCGAGGCGTCGAACATCCCGACCGCCGCGCGCACCGTCCGGCACTCCCGGTCGACCGCCTGGTGCATAGTCTCCCCGGCCCGCGGGAAGTACCAGGCCCGCTTCCATTGGCCGACATTCTCGAAGACCGCCCCTTGCGCCTCCGCCCAGCCGTGCATGGGCGTCTTGCGGACGGGATCGAAGAGATCGCCCCGCGACGTGTTGGCGAAAATGCCGAAGGTGGTCGGGGTGTAGGGCATGCGGAAGGTGGTGAGGCCCACCTCCGGGATCGAGTTGCCGAGCTGCCCCGCCGCGATCGCCAGGGCATTCATGTTCGAGGTCTTGCCCTGGTCGGTCGCCATGCCGGTCGTCGTGTAGCGCTTGACGTGCTCGATCGACCGGAAGCCCTCACGCACGGCGAGCTTGATGTCCTTGGCCGTGACGTCGTGCTGGAAGTCCACGAAGGCCTTCACGCGCGCCGCGTTGCGGTGGTGCGGCAGCGCCCCGAGCGTGTGCCCCGAGGGGCTCGTGGCGCCCGCGACCGAGAAGGTCTTGGCGCCCCGCGGGGAAAGCCCGGCCGCCCGCGCCGCCGCCGCGCCGGCCGCGTAGCCCTCGTCGAGCACCGCGCCGAGGTCGAAGGTCCCGTTGGCGGCGCCTGCCGAGCGCTCCCGCTCGGCCGACCGGCCCGGCAGGAAGGTGCCCCGTTCGGCGTCCCAGCGCAGCTTGCCGCGCGACTGGGAGAACAGGTGCAGCGTCGGCGTCCAGCCGCCCGACATCAGGAGCGCGTCGCAGCCGATCGACTCGGACTTGCGGACCGACCCGTCGGGCCCGACCTTGCCGGCCTTCACCGACTTCACCCGGAGCCGCCCGGCCGTGCCGACGACCGTCGCCCCGGCCTCGACCCGGATCCCGGCCTCCCGGGCGATCTCCGCCGCCGCGCCCGGCTCCGTCCTGAGGTCCAGGATCGCCGGCACCTCGGCGCCGGCCCGCTTCAGGTCGCGCGCCGCCAGGTAGGCGCTGTCGCAGGCGGTCGCCACCACGACCCTGCGGCCCACCAGGGCGCCGTAGCGGTTGAGGTAGGTCCGCCCCGCATCGGCGAGCAGGATGCCCGGCCGGTCGTTCTCCGGGAATACCAGCGGCCGCTCGATCGCCCCGCCGGCGATCACCACCTCCTTGGCCCTGACCTGCCACAGCCGCTCGCGCGGCAGATGCTCGGACGGGGCGGCGAGGTGGTCGGTGATCCGCTCGGCCAGCGCCACGAAGTTGTCGGCGAAGTAGCCGAAGGCGGTGGTCCGGGTCAGGCAGGTCACCCGGTCGGACAACGCGAGCGCCAGGATCAGGTCCGACGCCCACTTGAGGGCGGGCTGGCCCTCGATGGTCGCCCCGGCCTCGTGCAGGAGCGAGCCGCCGAACTCCGCCTGCTCGTCGACCAGGATCACCCGCGCGCCCGCCTCCATGGCGGCGACCGCCGCCGCGAGCCCGGCCGGCCCCGCGCCGACGACGAGCACGTCGCAATGGGCGAAGCGGGTCTGGTAGCGGTCCGGGTCGGGCAGTTCCGGCGCCTTGCCGAGGCCCGCGGCGGCGCGGATCTTCGGCTCGTAGACCTTTTCCCAGAAGCCCTTCGGCCACATGAAGGTCTTGTAGTAGAAGCCGGACACGAAGATCGGCGACATCAGGTCGTTGACCGCGCCGGCGTCGAAGCCGAGGCTCGGCCAACGGTTCTGGCTCTCCGCCGCGAGCCCCTCGTAGACCTCCACCTGCGTGGCGCGCAGGTTCGGCGTCTCCCTCGCCCGGTCCCGCCGGACCGTCACGAGCGCGTTCATCTCCTCCGCGCCGGCCGTAATGATGCCGCGCGGACGATGGTACTTGAACGAGCGGGCGACCAGGTGGACGCCGTTGGCGATCAGCGCCGAGGCGAGCGTGTCGCCCTCGTAGCCCATGTGCTCCCGGCCGTCGAAATTGAAGCGGACCGGCTTCTGCCGGCGGATGCGGCCCCCTTCTGCCGTGCGGAAGGCGTTCATCGGGCGGCCTCCCGCTCGGCCAGTTCGGCCGCGAGCGCCGCGAGGTCGGGCGCCGGCGAGCCCGCCGGGTAGGTCGTCACGAACTTGTCGGTGACCGTGTGCCGGACCGCGTTGAAGAAGCGCGCGCAGCCGTGCACATGCCGCCAGCGCTCGGCGATGAGGCCCTTCGGGTTCGAGCGGAGATACAGGAACGCGGCCATGTCCTGGTCCGTGGCGGCATCCGGCGCGGGCCGGGCCACATGGGCCTCGCCCATGTTGCGGAACTCGATCTCGGGCCGTGGCCCGCAGACGGGGCAGGTGATGAGCAGCATGCGCTTGCGCCTCGGAGATGTCAGTGCGCGACGGCCGCGGCGGCCGCCTCGTCGATGAGCCGTCCGTCCCGGAACCGCTCCAGGGTGAAGGCCGCGTTCTTCGGGTGCGGCTCGTCGCGCGCGATGGTGTGGGCGAAGACGTGGCCGGAGCCGGGCGTCGCCTTGAACCCGCCCGTGCCCCAGCCGCAGTTCACGTAGAGCCCGGGGACCGGGGTCTTGGCGAGGATCGGCGAACGGTCCGGCGTCACGTCGACGATGCCGCCCCAGTTCCGCAGCATCCGCACGCGCCTGAACATGGGGAACAGCTCGCAGATGGCGTCGAGCGTGTGGGTGGTGATATGCAGCCCGCCCGTCTGCGAGTAGGAGACGTACTGGTCCGTCCCCGCCCCGATCACCAGATCGCCCTTGTCGGACTGGGAGATGTAGGCGTGGATGGTGTTGGACATCACCACGCAGGGGAAGACCGGCTTCAGGGGCTCCGACACGAGCGCCTGCAGCGGATAGCTCTCGAGCGGCATGCGCACGCCCGCCATGCCCATCACCACCGACGTGTGCCCGGCCGCCACCACGCCGATCTTCTTGGTGCGGATCGCGCCCCGGGTCGTCTCGACCGCCTCGACCGCGCCGGACGCGTCGCGCCGGATCGCCTTCACCTCGCAATTCTGGATGATGTCGACGCCGAGCGCCGAGGCCGCTCGCGCATAGCCCCAGGCCACCGCGTCGTGCCGCGCCACCCCGCCCTTGCGCTGCAGGGCCGCCCCCATCACCGGGTATCGGATGTCCTGCGAGATGTTGAGCGGCGGGCAGAAGTCCTTCGCCTGCTCGGGCGTCAACCACTCGTTCTGGATCCCGGCGAGCCGGTTGGCGTGCACGTGGCGCTTGGACACCTGCACGTCGTGGACCGTGTGGGCCAGCATCATGACCCCGCGCGGCGAGTACATGACGTTGTAGTTCAGCACCTGGCTGAGGTCCTGCCACAGGTCGAGCGCGTGGTCGTAGAGCGCCTCCGACTCCTCCCAGAGGTAGTTGGAGCGGATGATGGTGGTGTTCCGGCCCGTGTTGCCGCCGCCGAGCCACCCTTTCTCCAGGACGGCCACATTAGTGATCCCGTGCTCGGCCGCCAGGTAGTAGGCCGTGGCGAGACCGTGCCCGCCGGCCCCGATCACCACCACGTCGTAGGCGGCCTTCGGCTCCGGCGACCGCCATTGCTCGGGCCAGTCGCGATGGGCCGAGAAGGCATTGCGGACGAGCGAAAACAGCGAAAAGCGCAAGGGCCTTACCCTCCGGTCGGGGCGCCCGGGACGGCACCCTCCGCCACGGGCGGATAACCGCACGCGGCGCAGTCCAGGTCTTGTGTCGATGCGACGCCCGTCCCGTCGGTTTCCGACAAGACTCCGGCCCTGTCCGCACCGGAAGTCTGGGTGGCCGAAGCGGCGGACGAATGCAAGGCCTGCGGCGTGCCGACGCTTTGAAGCCGGGCGGAATGCGGTCTATGGGTTCTCTTTCAGGCCCGCCAGAAGGCCACCGCGGCAAAGCCGCCGCACGAGGGAAACCGCCATGGCCCGCATGGAAACGCTCGAACTCGTACGCGCCTACTACGACTGCTTCAATCGCCGCGACATCCCTGGGACCCTCGCGCTGCTGACCCCCGACGTCATCCACGACGTGAGCCAGGGCGAGCGTGAACACGGCCTCGACCAGTTCGCCGTCTGCGTGGACCGGATGAACCGGTGCTATCGCGAACAGGTGCTCGACCTCGTGATCATGGCGACCGACAGCGGCGACAACGCGGCCGCGGAGTTCGTGGTGGAGGGCCGGTACATGGAGACCGACCGGCACCACCCGTCCGAAATCGAGCTGCCCGAAGCCCGCGGCCAGAGCTACCGCATCCGCGGCCGCGCGCTTTTCGAGATCCGCGACGAGAGGATCGCCCGGGTCACCGACTGGTACGACCTGCAGGAATGGCTTCGTCAGGTCGGCACCTGAAGGTGGCACCCCCCTGGCCGGAAGTGCCGTTGAGGAAGGCCGGACTGTTTCACCCCCGTGAACACTGAGTTCACCCCCCTGGGAATCACGTACGTGTGAGTGGTCAGTCGGTTGCCTGACGGTCATCGTCCCCTTGGTTCGAGGGCGCTGGCAGGAAGGGGCTCTGGCGCTCTCGGCTCGATTGACGAGTGACGAACGGGTGGGAGACACCGGATGAAGTCTGGATTGAAGTGGCTGGCCGTCGCGGCCGGCGTGGTCGCGCTCGGGGGCACCGCCCTCGCGCAAGCTGACGCGATCAAGCAGCGCCAGGAGACCATGAAGGCCATCGGCGGCGCCATGGGCGGCATGGCCAAGATGCTCAAGGGCGAGGAGCCCTATGATGCGGCCAAGGCCAAGGCTGCGGTGGAGACGATCGCCGCCCGCGCCAAGGGCTTCGACGCGCTCTTCCCGAAGGGCTCGGAGACCGGCGCCGAAACCGCGGCGGCCCCGAAGATCTGGGCAGATCCGAACGGCTTCAAGGCGGCCCTCGCCAAGCTCGAGCAGACCGCCGGCGCCCAGGCGGCGACCGCCGGCAAGGACCTCGACGGCCTGAAGGCCTCGGTGGGCGCCCTCGGCGGCGCCTGCAAGGGGTGCCACGACGACTATCGCCTGAAGAAGAGCTGACCCGACCCCTGCCGGCCTGGTCCCCGCATCGCCCAAGGCGGGCGGAGACCGCGGCCCTTGCGAGGTCCCTGCGGCCCCGGAGTCGAACGCTCCGGGGCCTCTCGCGTTGATCGCCCGCCCCGTCCCCCTGGAGCTCCCCTGCGATGAAGCGCATCCTCCTCGTCCTCGTCGTCCTCGCCCTGGCAGCCGGGGCCGTCGTCTGGATCCTGACCGCCCCGAAGCCGCTCGCCGCCGCCGCGCTGCCGGCCCACAAGGCGGATCCGGCGAACGGCGAGCGGGTGTTCTGGACGGGCGGCTGCGCCTCCTGCCACGCCGCCAAGGGTGCCAAGGACGCGGATCGCCTGAAGCTCGGCGGCGGCCAGGCCTTCGCGACCCCGTTCGGCACCTTCTACGCCCCGAACATCTCGCCCGATCCCGTGGCCGGCATCGGCCGCTGGAGCGAACTGGACCTCGTCAACGCCATGCAGCGCGGCGTATCGCCCGAGGGCCGGCACTACTATCCGGCCTTCCCCTACGGCTCCTATGTGCGCATGAAGACCGAGGACGTCGTCGACCTCGCGGCGTTCCTGAAGTCTCTGCCGGCCGTCTCGGAGCCCTCGAAGCCCCACGACCTGCCCTTCCCCTTCAACATCCGCCGCGGCCTCGGGCTCTGGAAGCTGCTCTACCTCGACCCCGCCCCCGTCACGGCGCTCGCCCCCGACGCTCCCGCGGAAATCCAGCGCGGCCGGCATATCGTCGAAGGCGCCGGCCACTGCGGCGAATGCCACACGCCCCGCAACGCGATCGGCGGTCCGGACAGGAGCCGATGGCTCGCCGGCGCGAAGGCGCTCGAGGGCGACGGCAAGATCCCCAACATCACCCCCGACACGTCCGCCCTCGGCGGATGGTCCGCCAAGGACATCGCCTACTACCTGGAGAGCGGCCTCACCCCGGACGGCGATTCGGTCGGCGGCCCGATGGCGACCGTGGTCGACAACATGGCGAAGCTGCCGGCGGAAGACCGCAACGCCATCGCGGCCTACCTGAAGGCGGTGCCGCCCCGCCCCAAGCAGTAGCGGGGTCAGCCTGACTCGCCGCCTGAAGGCCCGGCCGCAAACCGCTGCCGGGACTCCCCTATCCGTCCCGCACGCCCGGCTGCGTCTCGGCCACGATCCAGTCCCCGTAGGCCCGGCTCGCCGCCTCGACCGGCAGGACCATCAGCGCCGGCGTCTCGTAGGGGTGCACCGCCGCGATCGCCCCCATGACGGCCTCGGCCAGCCGCCCCCGGGTCTTGGCCAGGAAGACGACCTCGCCGGCGGTCTCGAGGGTTCCCTTCCAGGCATAGACCGACACCATGCCCGGGATCATGTTGACGCAGGCCGCGAGCCCGCCCTCCACGAGACCGCGCGCCGCCGCCTGGGCGCCCGGCAGGTCCGGAAAGGTCGCGTAGACGACCACGAGTTCCTCGCCGCGATGGAGTTCCACTGCCATGGGTCACCTCCCGTGACGCGCCGTCTGCTTGTCGGGCGCCGAAGCCCGTGATACTCGCCGAAGTTCCCGGAAGGCCGACATGACCCGCGAACGCCCCAGGCTCGACAACATCTGCTTCGTGGCGAGCCCCTCCGAGGAGGCCGAGGCTGCCCGGCGCAGGCTCTCCCATGTCTACGGCTCCGCGCCGCCCGACCAGGCCGACGTCATCGTCGCCCTCGGCGGCGACGGCTTCATGCTCCAGACGCTGCACCGCTTCATGAACACCGGCAAGCCGATCTACGGCATGCACCGCGGCACGGTCGGGTTCCTGATGAACGAGTACAAGCCGGACGGCCTCCTGGACCGGCTGGCCGTCGCGGAGTCCTCCTCGATCCGGCCCCTCCTCATGCGGGCCACCGACGCCGGGGGCGGCAAGCACGAGGCGCGCGCCTTCAACGAGGTCTCGCTCTGGCGGCAGACCTACCAGGCGGGGCGGCTGAAGCTGGTCATCGACGGCGTCGAGCGCCTGCCCGACCTCGCCTGCGACGGCGTCATCGTCGCCACCCCGGCCGGCTCCACGGCCTACAACCTTTCGGCGCACGGGCCGATCATCCCGCTCGGCGCGCCGCTGCTCGCCGTCACCCCGATCAGCCCCTTCCGTCCCCGCCGCTGGCGCGGCGCGCTCGTTCCCGACCGCTGCCTGATCCGCATCGAGGTGCTCGAGCCGCAGAAGCGCCCGATGGGCGCCGCCGCCGACCACACCGAGATCCGCGACGTCGTCGAGGTCACGGTGAAGCAGGACCGGCACTCCGAGAGCCTGATCATGTTCGACCCCGAGCACAACTGGGAAGAGCGGATCCTGGCCGAGCAGTTCCAGTACTGACCGCTGCGAAAATCGCGCAGGACACTGAATCTTAAAGCGGAGCGCGCAGACTCGCCGGCGAACAGGCGGGATCGGACGAGATGGCGCGCGCCAAGGCCAGGGAAGAGACCTTCGACGACGAGGTCGTGGACGAATTCGAGATCGGCGACGGAGAGCGCATCGCCTCGCCGGTCGACCTGCGCTCCAAGGCCAAGGAGATCAAGCTGAAGCGGGGCGAGAAGGACCCCGTCCAGGCTGCCGAGGCCGCGCTGAAGCGGATGGAGAAGACCTTCTCCATGTGGATCGAGGACGAGACGCTGGCGCTCGCGGAGACCGGCCGCAAGGCCGAGGCGAGCGGCTTCGCGGCGGACGACCGGGCCGACCTCTACCGCTCCGCCCACGACATCAAGGGCCAGGCCGCCACCCTCGGTTTCCCACTCGCCGGCCGGATCGCCGGCAGCCTCTGCCTGCTGCTCGACCACGCAGGCCCCTCCGATCGCCTGCCCCCGGACCTCGTCCGCCAGCACGTCCAGGCGGTCCGCGCCGTGGTCGCAGAGAACGCCCGCGACGAGGGGACCCCGGTCGCCCTCCGCCTGGCGGAGCGGCTGGAGGAGGTCACGGACGACTACCTGCGGAGCCTTCGCGCGCTCTGAGGCGCGGGACCGGCCCGGTGGCCGCCCCCGGCGGTCAGGCCGCCCGGCGGTTTCCACCGTCAGCGGGCGCGACGCCCTCCGCCTCGTCCGGACCGATCTCGTCGACGCTCCCGAGGTCGTCACCCGCACAGGCCGCCGGCTCGGTCGCCTCGGGCTCGAATGTCGCCGCCCGGGCCTCGTCGGCCGCCGGTCGGCCCCCATCGGCCTCGCCCCGGTTCGCCGGGAAGGGCGGCACGGCCAGGTCCGCCGCCGCGTCGAGCCCCTCCGGGTCCACCCCCATCTCTTCGGCGAGCGCCGCCTCCGCGAGGTCCTCGAGGCCGTCCCCCTCCGGTCCCGGCAGCGCCGCCGGCTGCTGGAGCGTCTCCGCCACGAGCCGCCGTGCCCCGTCCCGCGCGGCCTCGGCCGAGAAGCGTCGCAGGATCACGATGAGGTCGGCGACCTCCGGATCGGCCGTGCCGGTCTGCTGCAGGATGCGGTCGATCACCCGGCGCGCGAAGGCGTGGGTGTCGACGGGCCCGTCGCCCCCAGCCAGGTCGCGATTGACCTCGATGGCCGCCCGGAACGCGGGATAGACCCGCCCGGGCATCCCGGCCTTCCGGTAGAGGGCCCGGAACCCGCCCTCCCGCCGATCCGACAGGAGCGCGGAGACGCGGTGCGGAGGCACGCCGGACAGGATCGCCAGCGCCTCCCGCAGGAAGCGGATGTTACCCGTGCAAGCAGCACGGATCAGGAGGAGCGTGGTGAGCTGGCCCGTCTCGCGCAGGTGCTCGGCGAGCGGGCGGAGTTCCTCGTCCCGCGCGCCGGCCGCGAGCGCGAGCGTCGCCTTGTCCTTCGCCTCGCGCAGGATCGCCTCGACCCGGTCCTCCCGCAGCGTCGAGCGCATCAGCACGAGGTCGTGGCAGGCGACCGCCAGCCTTTCCAGGAGCGATTGCCGGATGCCGATCGGGACCCCCGGACGCTCGAGCAGCGCCTCGAGGACGTCCGTGTCGTCCCCCGCCCGCTCCACGATCCGCTTCAGGCTGAAGACCGGGATGGCGGCCCCGTGGTTGCCGAGCAGCGTGACCAGGGCGGCAGGCTCGCCCACCTCGGCGATCGCCGCCGCGAGGCCGGGGCTCACGCCCTCCCGCGCCGCCGCGGCGATCTGGACCGGCAGGCTCCCGCCCGCCACGAGGTCGACCAGTTCGGCGTCGAGCAGCACCGGCGAGGCGGCCACGACCGCCGCCGCGATCGCGGGTTCGTCCTGCGCCAGGGTGAGGACCACCGGATGCGGCGCCGCCGGATCCGCGGCCAGCGCCTCGGCGAGCGCCTTGCGCACGCAGGCCTCCCCATCGTCGAGATAGACCATCATGATCGCCTCGAGCGTGTCGCGGTCCGGCCCCTCCAGGCCTGCGTGCAGGCACGCCCGGACGAGCGGGCGCGCGGCGCCGGCCCGTTCTTCCGCCGAGGCGGTGGTCAGCCATCTCAAGAACTGCTCGACGATCATCTCGCCTACTCTCTCGACCGGATTGCCCTCCCGGCGAGGCTCGCACGGGAAGGCTTAACGATCCGTTCACCGCGTTCTTTTGCGAAGCGTTAGGGGTTACGGCTCAGCGCAGCGGCATGTAGCGCGTCAGGTCGAGCGGCTGCCCGGGCGCGCGCGGCCGCACCGTGGCCGGCCCGCCTTGCACTGCCGTCGCGGTGGCTGCGGGCTGGACGGCGACCGTCCGCACCCGGACCGGGGCCGCGGCCGCGACCGCGGGCGGCAGGATCGAGAGCGGCTCGAGGGCCGCCTTGGGCGGGGAAGCCGCCGCGGCCGGCGCCGTCGCGCGCAGGGCGTCCGTGGCGGTGGTCCCGTTGCCCGCGCCGTCCATCAGGGCGGCCATGGAGAAGCGGCTCGGCCGGGCGACGCCGAGCGGAGACGTCACCATGGGCAGCGGCGCCCGCGGCGCCCCGCCGGCGAGGGCTGCCATCGCCATCCGACTCGGCCGCGGCGCTGCCAGCGCCCCCGCCACGGGCAACTGGCCGACCCCGGGGCCGCCGGCCTGGGCCGGCGCGGTCCGCGTCGCCGGCGCGGTGCCCGGATCGGCATAGCCGAGCGCCCCGCTCGTATTGAGGCCGGGGCCGCCGGCCGTGTCGGTGCGCAACAGGGCCGAGAAGGCATCCGACGGCATGCGCGCCCGCCAGCCCTGCAGGGCCGCGCCGGTCGGCGGCGCCGTGCCGCTCGCCTCGCCCGGGAGCGTGGTCTGCGACAGCGACCGCTGGAGGGCCTGCCCGCCCGACCCGCCGAGCGCCGATTCGCCGGAGACCCGGGCCGCCACCTGCGCGCGGATCATGTCGGCGAGCGCCGCGGGCGGCACCCGGGGCGCCGTCGCGGTCGCCGTCCCGGCGGGCGGCAGCGGCCCGGTCGGATGGGCCTTCGCCAGAAAGCCGTAGACCTCGGCGGCGGTCCGGGCGCTGCCGTCGCGGTTGTAGAAGATCGGGACGTTCGCGGCGGCCGCCGCCGGGAAGGCCGGCGCCGCGGCGGCGTTCGGCGTCTCCGCCGCCATGCGGATCAGCCGCGCCCCGCCGGTCGCCCCGAGCACGTGGGCGACGTAGAGATCCTGCTGGCTCGGCGTGCGCCCGATCGACTGGGTGAGCGAGGCGGCGTTGCGCTGGGTGAAGCGCCCCGCCATCACGGACGAGACGAGCGGGTCATTGCGCAGGTCGAGGATCTGTTGTCTGGTCGCCGGGTCGGCGACCGTGTAGCGGCCGTTCGGCTCGCGCACGATGGCCGACGCGGCCGCCGCCAGCCCGACCGAGGGCCCGTCCTCCTTGATCAGCTCCAGCCAGGGCTGTTCCGGGAACTGGAAGAGCCCGGTCGCCGTCGAGGTCGTCGCGCGGAGTTCGGGCCGGAAGGTCGATTCCCGGTAGGCGGTCGAGACGAGATAGTCGAAGGACGTGCCCGTCGTCTCGCTGGCGGCCCTGAGAGCCTCCGCCACGCGCGGCTGGACGGATGTGGATCCCTCGATCTGCATGGCGGGCCCGGACGCATCAACGATCCGTTAACCCTCTGCGAACGCGGTAAAGACGGGGTTAACGACCTGAACGGAGGAGCGAATGCCCGGTCTCTATTTCGACGAATGGGAAGTGGGGAAGCTCGTCCGCCATCCGATCCGCCGCAGCGTGACCGAGATGGACAACGTCCTGTTCTCCAGCCTCACCTTCAACCCTCAACCCCTTCACATCGACTTCGACTATGCCGCGAAGAGCGAGTGGGGCCGGCCGCTGGTCAACTCGCTCTTCACCCTCAGTCTGCTCATCGGCATCTCCGTGCACGAGACGACACTCGGCACCATCGTCGCCAACCTCGGCATGACCGATGTCCGCTTTCCCCATCCGGTCTTCCACGGCGACACCATCCGGGTCGAGACCGAGTGCCTGTCGAAGCGCGAGTCGCGCTCCCGGCCCGACGCCGGCATCGTCGAGTTCCTGCATCGCGCCATGAACCAGGACGGCATCCTGGTCGCCGAGTGCAAGCGCCAGGTCTTCCTGCAGAAGCGCCCGGCCGAGACCCCCGAGGCCTGACCCGGCATGCGCTCGCTCCTCTTCGTCCCCGGCGACAGCACCCGCAAGCTCGACAAGGCCCTGGCCTCCGGCGCCGACGTCCTCCTGGTCGACCTGGAGGATTCCGTCGCCCCGGCTGCCAAGGCCGCCGCCCGCGTCACCACCGCGGCGTTCCTGAAGGCGAACGTCCCGGCCGCGGGACGCCCCCGGCTCTTCGTCCGCGTCAACGCCTTCGACACGGGCCTGACCGACGACGACCTCGACACCGTGGTGGCCGCCGGAGCCGAGGGCATCGTCCTGCCGAAGGCTGCCGGCGGGCCGGACGTCGCCCGCCTCGACGCCCGCATCGCGGTGCGCGAGGCCCTGGCGGACCGGCCGGACGGCGGGGTCGCGATCCTGCCCATCGTGACCGAGACGGCCCTGGCCGTCTTCCAGTGCGGCACCTATCGCGGATCCTCGGCCCGGCTCGCGGGCCTGGCGTGGGGCGGCGAGGACCTCGCCGCCGATCTCGGCGCCCACGCCAACCGGGACGCCGCCGGCCGGTGGCTCGAGCCCTACCGCCTCGCCCGCAGCCTGACCCTCCTCGGCGCCGCCGCCGCCGAGGTCGCCCCGGTCGACACCGTCACTGTCGATTTCCGCAACGAAGCGGGCCTCGAGGCCGAGTGCCGCGACGCCGTGCGGGACGGCTTCACCGCCAAGATGGCGATCCATCCCGCGCAGGTGCCCGTCATCAACGCCCTCTTCACGCCCTCCCCCGAGGCCGTCGCCGAGGCCGAAGCGATCGTCGAGGCCTTCCGGGCCGCCGGCGACGTCGGCGTGATCGGCATCGCCGGCAAGATGGTCGACCGCCCGCATCTCAGGCAGGCGGAACGCATCCTGGCGCGGGCGGGCCGCAGCGGCCGTTGACCGGGGTCAATGTCGACACTTCGCAGATCGTGAATATCGACTGCGGAGGGCCGACCCCATGACCAACGGCATCGTTCACGACTT
This sequence comes from Prosthecomicrobium sp. N25, assembly GCF_037203705.1. Classification (NCBI taxonomy): domain Bacteria; kingdom Pseudomonadati; phylum Pseudomonadota; class Alphaproteobacteria; order Hyphomicrobiales; family Kaistiaceae; genus Prosthecomicrobium; species Prosthecomicrobium sp. N25. The sequence continues at coordinate 144,912 of NZ_JBBCAT010000004.1, read as the reverse complement.
CGACCTCGAGATCGGGCGCGTGATGGGCCTGCCGATCTACTGGTACGGAGCGGTCTACACCGTCGGCTTCCTCGGCGTTTTCGCGTGGTTCGCCTTCCGGCGCCACAGGCTCGGCTGGTCGCTCCGGGACGTCCTCCTCTTCTCGATCGCCATGGCGACGGGCATCATGCTCGGCGGCCGGATCTTTGACATCCTGGTCTACGAGCTCGACTACTACCGCGGCGCCCCCTGGCAGGCGCTCGACTGGTGGCGCGGCGGGATGGCGTCGCACGGGGTGATGCTCGGCGGCATGACGGGCATCTTCCTGTTCTGCCGGGCGACCGGAAACCCCTTCGTGAAGACCGCCGACGAGCTGAGCGTACCGGCCGCCTTCGTGATGGGCGTCGGGCGCCTCGGCAATTTCATCGAGGGCGGCGTCATCGGCTCGGTCACCTGGGTACCCTGGGCCTTCATCTACCCCAACGTCGAGGGACCGCGGCATCCGGTGGCCCTCTACGACGGCGGCAAGAACCTCCTCCTGGTGCCGATCCTAGCCCTCGTGCTCCGGCGCTTTCCGGCCGGCCGCGGGGTGGCCATGGGCGCGTTCCTCGTCCTCTACGCCGGCCTGCGCTTCCTGATCGACTTCTTCCGGGACTACGAGGGCGGTTGGCTCGGCATCGGCCAGGGCCAGTATTTCAACATCGTCATGGCCCTGGTCGGCGTCGGGTGCCTCGTCTGGGCCTTCGCGGCCGAGCGCGTCCCCGGCCCGAAGCCGCCGCCCGACGGCCGCCCGGCCGGCATCGTCCTGCCCCTCGTCTTCGTCGCCCTCTGCCTCTACCCGCTCGGCATCCCGACCAGCTGGACCCGCGTCAACATCGAGGAGAAGCGCCAGCAGGAGCAGCCGGCCGCGGAGGCCGGGCCGACCGCCAAGTAGGCGACAACGTCCCCCCGAGAACGACGAAGGCCGGGGCGAGGCCCCGGCCGGCGGTCGACAGACGGTAATTCGGCGAACCCGGTGACGGGGGCGTTCAGCCGCGCCGCGACGGCAGCCTGAGCGCCACCTCGTAGGTCGCCATGGCGAGGCCGGTCTTCACGACCGTGCCGGCCACGAAGGGCAGGAAGCCGAGCGCGATCGCCTTGTCCCAGCCGATCAGCCCGGCGAGGAAGGGCACGCCCGTCACGAACACGGCGAGATGCGCGATCGTGAAGCCCGCGGCCGATCCGAGCAGGGTCCGCCCCCAGCCGCGCTCCATGAAGAAGCCGGCGAGGAAGGCGACTAGGGGAAAGCCGAGCAGGAATCCGCCCGTCGTGCCGAAGAAGTGGTGCAGGCCGCCGCCGGCCGCGAAGACCGGCAGGCCGATCGCGCCTTCGGCCAGGTAGGCGAGCACGGTCGCGGCGCCGAGGCGCGACCCGTAGAGCGCGCCGATGACGAGGAGCGCATAGGTCTGCATGGTCATCGGCACCGGCCACATCGGCACCGTGATCCGCGCGGAGGCCGCCAGGACCGCAGTGCCGGCGAGGACCGCCGCGACCTTGGCCCATGCGGGGGCGGCGGCGAGGCTGCGGGTGAGGCCGGGCTGGGCCTGGGCGAGCATGGTCATCGGCATCGGATCCTTCTCGAAGCGGGCGCGTCGCGCATCGACGAAGCGTGTACCCGGTTTCGGTCCGAACACAAGTAGCCGAACGGTCGAGCCGGCCCGCGCGCGGCGATCGGCCGCCCGCGCACGGTGGAGCCGGAAACTGCCGGCCTCAGCCCCCCGGCGGCCGCTCCATCTGGAAGAGCTCGGTCACCACCGCGTAGTCCTTGTAGCCGCACCGCGCGATCGGCCGGGCCAGCGTCAGGTCGAACCGCCCGTCCCGGATCATCGCCTCGTCGATATGCACGCCCACCACCTGCCCGATCACCATGTGCGAGCCCATGGGCCGGCCGGCGAGGTCGACGAGCGCCTTCACCTCGATCGCCTTGCACTCGAGCGCGACCGGTGCCTCCTTGACCCGCGGCGCCTTGACCAGCCGGCACGGGGCCGGCGTCAGACCCGCGATGCCGAACTCGCTGGTGCCGCGCGGCAACGGGGCCGAGGTGGCGTTCATGGCGTCGCGCAGGTCCCAGGTTGCGAGGTTGCAGACGAACTCCATCGTCTCGGCCACGAAGCTCGCCGCGTCCTTCATGCCCTCGCTGGAGAACATGACGAGCGGCGGCCGCGAGCCGACCGCGTTGAAGAAGCTGTAGGGCGACAGGTTCACCCGCCCGGCCCGATCGACCGCCGAGATCCAGCCGATCGGCCGGGGGGCCACGATGGCCTTGAAGGGATCGTGCGGGAGGAGATGGGCGGGCCTTGCGTCGGTCTCGTAGAACATAGCGTCAGGCGCTCCACACGGTGAGCACGTCGTCCACCGCCGGTCGCGGCCGCTCGGCGGGTTTCTCCTTCGGCGTGCCGATGTGGACGAAGCCGACGAAGCGCTCGCCCGCCTTCGCGCCCAGGATGGCGGCGGCCTCCGGGTCGTAGGCGCACCAGCCGGTCAGCCACTGCGCCGCATAGCCCATCGCGTGCGCGGCGATGACGAGGTTCATGGCCGAGGCCCCGCCCGACAGCACCTGCTCCCATTCCGGGATCTTCGGATGTTCGCCGGCTTTCGAGATCACCCCGATCGTGATCGGCGAGCGCGCGAAGAGCCCTCGCTCCTGCTCGACTCGGGCCGGCTCGGCGTTGGGGAAGCGGGCGTGGTAGAGCGGCATCAGGCGCTCCGCGAGCGCGGGCCCGTCCGCCCGCCGGTAGAGGACGAACCGCCACGGCGCGAGCTTGCCGTGGTCGGGCACCCGTGCCGCGATCGTGACGAGCTCGCGGATCTCGTCCTCGCTCGGGCCGGGGTCGCCGAGCTGCAGGGCCGCGACGGTGCGGCGGGTCTTCAGGAGGTCGAGGGCGTCGGGCATCGGTCGGAACTCGGTTGGGCGACGGGAGGACGGCGGATCGAGATCCCATGCGCCGGCCCTTGTCAACGCCCGCCTGCGCAGGGCCGGTTGCCGACCGGCCGCGATTCCGCCATGCTTACCGCGGATGACGGCGGTCGCCGGTCCGATCCAGCGTCTCCGAGCCGCGCAGTCCGATCGCCGCAGTCCGACCCGACGAGTCCGGCCCGACGAGTCCGAGAGAGCCCGAACGCCGCATGACGCTCCGCGCCGCCGCCTCCACGCTCCTCGTCCTCCTGGCCGTGGCCGCCTCCGGCCCCGCCGCGGCCCAGAAGGCCGGACCGGCGACCGGCGCCACGGTGCCCGCCGGCACCGCCGCCCCCGCGAACCCCGCTCTGATGCCCTTCGCCGGCAACCCGCCCCCCAGTCCCGTCCCCGACATCCTGTCGCCCCAGAAGATCCGGCCCGTTCTGAACCTGAAGGCGCTGGTCACCGAGGACAGCAAGCCAATCCGCTCCGGACTGGTCTGGCGCATTTTCCAGGACGCCAAGGAGAACGGCGAGACCAAGATGAAGCTGGTCGCCACCTCGGCGGGCGGCGAAGCCGTCTTCCAGCTCGAACCCGGCTCCTACATCGTGCATGCCGCCTACGGGCGGGCCGGCGCGACGACCCGCGTCACCCTCGACAAGGCCGAGCGCACCGAGACCCTGGTGCTGAACGCGGGCGGCGTGAGGCTCGCCGCCGCGGTCGTCGGGGACCTGCCGGTCGACCCCGAGCGCGTCTCCTTCGACATCTACTCCAAGGACGCCGACCAACGCGGCGACCGGCAGGCGCTGGTGATCGGCGCCAAGCCGGGCAAGATCATCCGCCTGAATGCCGACACCTATTACGTCGTCAGCCGCTACGGCGACCTGAACGCCGTCGTGCGCGCCGAGATCCACGTCAACCCGGGCAAGCTGACCGAGGCGACCATCTACCACAAGGCCGCCAAGGTCACCCTCAAGCTCGTCTCCGAGAAGAACGGCGAGGCGCTCGCCGGAGTGAACTGGCTGGTCCTCAGCCCCTCAGGCGACCAGGTCGCCGAAAACGTCGGCGCCTTCCCGGCCTTCGTGCTGGCCGAAGGCGACTACTCGGTCGTCGCCAAGCATCAGGGCAAGGTCTACACGACCAACTTCTCCGTCGACCCCGGCAACGACCGCGAGCTCGAGATCCTGGCGGACCCGGCGCGGGCGCAGTAGGGCGGCCGGATCAGGGAAATCGGACTTCACCACGCGGCGCCAGCGCTGGGGGGAGCCGCTTCGGATCGCGGGTCAAAGGGTAACGTTACGTTATTCGAGGTTGACCTCCAGCTGCGGACGGCGGAGAATAGAGCTTCGTTCGAAGCGATCGAAGACGATGAACGCAGATGTAGGATGGGCCGGACGCCTGCAAACTGAAGGAATCCGGTCTCTCGCCCGAATATATAGAAAAAATTCTATTTATCTCGATTCCAAGGAAGCTCAAGCCTACGCCAAGCTCCTCTTCGATTTCCAAGGTCCGAGGGACGACACCCGACGGGAGATCCGGCGTATCCTGCGAAGGACACCCCTGGCGAACACGGAGACGAAAGCGGGCATCCGCTCCATTCTCGCCTCGGCCTCCGGCGAGTGCGGCGACTGGGCCGCCGCAGCCGACCACGGGGAATGGGTCTGGCGGAAGTCCCGCGAGGCCTTCCGCCGCCACGCGAGCCTGGCATGCGCTGCGCACCTCCACGATCTCGGAATCGCCCGCAATCGGCTCTTCCGACATGCTTCCGCCGTCATGGCCCGCTCGACCGCCAACGACGCGGACCTCGTCAGCCTTCTCGCCGACCCGCGGAAGCGCGTCGCGGTGGTCGGCAACGCGCCGGTCGGCCTCGGGAGCGGACTGGGACGCGAGATCGACGACCACGACGTCGTCATACGCTTCAACGACTTCAGCGACGACGAGCGCTACGCCGCCGATTACGGTCGCCGCACGACCGTATGGGTCCGGGCCGGCAGCCACCGGCATGTCTGGCGCCGCCCCCCGGCGCTCTACGACTTCACGCTCTTTTCCGGCCCCGATCGGCGCTTCCATGGCCAGCAGGCATGGGACCTGATCGAGACCGAGAAGGCCGGCGGCCGGCCCGCCTGCCTTCCGACCCGCCTCTACGTGGAACTCGCCCGCGAGCTGGACCACCCGCCCAGCGCGGGCCTGACGGTCCTCTACTGGCTGCGCGTGTTACGCGGCTCCGTCGGCGACGGCCGGACGAACGCGTATGGCTTCCGCTTCGACGACCAGACGGACGGTCAGGTGAAGCATTACTTCCAGCCCTCCGCAAAGTCCGGCCGCCGTCACGACTGGAACGCCGAGGCTCTGTACTACCGCACGCACATCCTCGCCGCCGATCAGCCCGCCGCACCGCCCCCGCGGACCGTGCCTCCTCCCGCCTGAACGGATCACGCCGACGTCGGCCTCCCGCCGCCGCCACACGGAGCGCCTCTCGCATGCACAGTCGGGATTGCGGACGTCGGAGCGACGGGGCGGGCTCCGAGGGCGCCCGGCTATGGCAGGAAGGGACGACCCTGTCTCCGGACGCGGGCCCCGCCTCTGCGGCCGCAACGGGAAAAGTCGGCCCGCCCGGATGGGAGTCGATCCCGCCGGACGGCTCAACGCACCCGAAGTCCTCCCGGCTTGCCCTCCTGCATGGGAGCGAGTACCCGGATCGCCACTTGCGGCGCGTGTGCCGCGTTTTCGGATCGCCCGACCGATGACCGTCCACAGTCCGGAATCGAAGGCGGCGATCGGCATCCAGCATCACGCCCGGGACCCTGCCGGAGACCGGGGCGGACCGCGGCGGATCGGGAGGGCAGCGATGAAACGAGCGCATCCCGGCCTCGGCCTCGATCGGAAGGGCCTATGCCGGTGACGCAGGCCGGCCGTTCCCCGCCCCCTGTCGGCATCCTCTTCGCGAACCTGAAGGGCAACGTCGGCGACTTCGCGATCCTGCATGCGATGCTGCGCGACCTGGAGGCCCGGTTCCCGGGTCACCCCCTCCACGTCTACCCGCACCGCTATCTGAGCCGCGATGCCACCCGCCTCTCCGCCTTCCGGGACACCGGCACGCCCCCCTTCGAGATCCTCGGCCCCCTGGACGCACAGCCCAGGCCGGCCTGGCACCAGACCCTGTCGGACCGCGGTTACCGCAGGCTGGCGCGCGCCCTCGCCTTCCAGGCCGTGCGACAGGAAGCCCGCCCCGTCGCCCGCACTCTCGGCGGCTACGCCGGCGTCTTCACGGCGGGCGGCGACCAATGGAACGGCTTCATCGGCCTCACGATGCTCGCCACCCTCAAGGCCGTGGCGGCGCGCACCGACCGGATTTGGGCCTACCCCTTCTCGATCAACCCGCGCGCCCGCCGCTCCCTCGGCGACGCGCTGCTCGGCCGGCACCTCGGCCTGATCCGCCGCCCGCTCCCCGTCCGGGATACCATCTCCGCCGAAGTCGCCCGGGACCTCGGCCTCGAGACGGCAGATGCCGGCGACTGCGTCTATTCGCTGCTCCCGCTCGCCCGCCTCGTCCCGCCCGCGCGCGGGCGCGGCGCCGGGCGGACCCTCCTGGTCCTGACCGGAAGCGCCAAGCCGCTCGAGGCCGCCCTCGGCGCGGCCGTCGCCCGGCTGCTGCCGGCGATCCCCGACCTGGCGCTGCTGTCGACCTGCGATCTGGAGGACGGCCCGGTCTGCCGCCCCCTCGCGGCCGCGCAGGGTATTCCCTACCTGACGCCACTCACCTGGCAGGAGACCGTCGCGGAACTCAAGGCCGCCTCCCTGGTGGTCACCAACCGCCTGCACTGCCTGATCTTCTCGACGCTGGCCGACGTGCCGGTCCTGCCCATCGCCGACCGCAAGAAGGCCGAGGCTTACGTCCGCGACGCGAACATGCCCCACCATGCCGCCACCATCGCGGACCTCACGCCGGACCGCCTCGAGGCCGCCCGGTCCGACCGGTGCCTCGTCGTCTCCCGCATGGTGGCCTACCGGACTCGCATGCTGAACCTGCCGACGAGCCCGCTGGGCGTCTAGCCCCGCTCGGCCGCCCGACGGCCTCCGCCCGCCGCGACGGGCCGGGGCCGCCGGAACGGCCCCGGGCCTGCGGTCACGCCGCCGCTTCGGCGCGCTCGCGCTTGATGTCGGGCGGGGTCGCCTCGTCCTGCAGGCTCGCGAGCGCCTCGGCGAGCCGCACGACCCGGTTCTCGTTCGATCCGAGCCGGCGCACCGCCACCGTGCCCTCCTCGGCCTCCCGCTTGCCGCAGACGAGGATCACCGGGACCTTGGCAAGGGAGTGCTCGCGGACCTTGTAGTTGATCTTCTCGTTCCGGAGGTCGATCTCGGCCCGCAGCCCGGCGCGAAGGAGCTTCTTCTGCACGGCCTCCGCATAGGCGTCCGCCTCCGAGGTGATCGTGGTGACGACCACCTGGACCGGGGCGAGCCAGAGCGGGAAATGGCCGGCGAAGTTCTCGATCAGGATGCCGGTGAAGCGCTCCAGCGAGCCGCAGATGGCGCGATGGATCATCACCGGCGTCTTCTTCGATCCGTCCGCGTCGATGTAGAAGGCCTCGAACCGGTCCGGCAGGTTGAAGTCGACCTGGGTCGTCCCGCACTGCCAGTCGCGCCCGATCGCGTCCTTGAGCGTGTACTCGAACTTGGGCCCGTAGAAGGCCCCCTCGCCCGGGTTCAGCGCCACCTTGATGCGGCCGCCCGACTGCTCGGCGATCTGGTCGAGCACCCGCATCATGATCGCCTCGGCCCGGTCCCAGAGCTCGTCGGACCCGACGCGTTTCTCCGGCCGGGTGGAGAGCTTCACCTCGATCTCATCGAAACCGAAGTCGGCATAGACGGACAGGATCAGGTCGTTGATCTTCAGGCACTCCGCCGCCATCTGCTCCTCGGTGCAGAAGATGTGCGCGTCGTCCTGCGTGAAGCCGCGCACCCGCATCAGCCCGTGCATGGCGCCGGACGCCTCGTAGCGGTGCACCACGCCGAATTCCGCCATGCGGATGGGAAGATCGCGGTAGCTCTTCAGGCCGTGCTTGAAGATCTGCAGATGCCCCGGGCAGTTCATCGGCTTCAGCGCGAAGAGGCGCTTGTCCTCCGTCTCGTCGCCGGCCGACTGCACCCCGAACATGTTCTCCCGGTACCAGCCCCAGTGACCGGAGGTCTCCCACAGCACCTTGTCGAGCACCTGCGGGGCGTTGACCTCCATGTAGTCCGCCCGCAGGCGCCGGCGCATGTAGGCGATCAGCTCCTGGAAGATGGTCCAGCCTTTGGCGTGCCAGAAGACGACGCCCGGCCCCTCCTCCTGGAAGTGGAAGAGATCCATCTCGCGCCCGAGCTTGCGGTGATCCCGCTTCTCGGCCTCGGCCAGCATGGTCGTATAGGCCTGCAGGTCGGCGTCGTTCGCCCAGGCGGTGCCGTAGATCCGCGACAGCATGGGCTTGGCCGAATCGCCGCGCCAGTAGGCGCCCGCCACCTTCATGAGCTTGAAGGAATTGCCGATCTGCCCGGTCGACGCCATGTGCGGCCCGCGGCAGAGGTCGAACCAGTCGCCCTGGAAATAGATCTTCAGGTCCTGGTCGGCCGGGATCGCCTCGACGAGTTCGACCTTGAACCCCTCGCCCTTCGACTGGAAGACGTCGCGCGCCTTGTCGCGGCTCCAGACCTCCTTGGTGAAGGGCCGGTTCCGGGCGATGATCTCGCGCATCTTCTGTTCGATGCGGCCGAGCTCCTCCAGGGTGAAGGGCTGCCCCGGCCGGTAGAAGTCGTAATAGAAGCCGTTCTCGATGACGGGCCCGATCGTGACCTGCGTGCCGGGATAGAGGTCCTGGACGGCCTCTGCCATCACGTGCGCGCAGTCGTGGCGGATCAGCTCCAGCGCCTCGGGATCCTCCCGGGTCAGGAATTGGATCCGCGCGTCGCTCATGATCGGATCGCGCAGGTCGGTCAGCCGGCCGTCGAGCTTCATGGCGACGGCCTTCTTGGCGAGCGACTTGGCGATCGACTCGGCGACCGCCAGGCCCGTGACGCCGGCCTCGAAATTGCGGTGCGCGCCGTCCGGGAACGTGATCTGGATCATGTCTGCGTCTCCTGCTCACTCCCGGATACCGACCCGGGTAAGCCATGGGGGATGGATCAAGGCCGAGGGCTCAGAGCCTGTCGACGATGTGGCGGCCGGTCCACCGGCCGTAGCGCCAGGGCATATACCAGCGCGCCCGGGGAGGCAATTCGGCCGGAACCGGGTCGATTCCCGAGGCTCCCCAAGGATTGCAGCGGAGAATCCGGGCGAGCCCGATCCACCCGCCGGCCCACAGCCCATGGCGGGCGATCGCCTCTTCGGTATACTCGGAGCAGGTCGGCAGGTAGCGGCACGTCCGGCCCATGAAGGCCGAGAGCGTGTAGCGGTAGAGCCGGATCAGCCCCCGGGCCGCGAGGACCTGGGGACCGCGGCGCGACGGCGGAGGCGGCCTGCAGGTCGGGCACATGCCGGAACAGAGTATCCTGATTGACGTTGAGACCACGCTAGCACGCGAGGCGAGACCATGCCCAACGACGCCCTCCTGATCACGCGCGCCGTTCATTTCGCGGCCGTCCACCACAAGGACCAGCATCGCAAGGGGGCCGACCACGATCCCTACATGAACCACCTCGCCGAGGTCGCCGCCTACGTGGCCACCGCCGATGCCGCACCGGACGCCGAAGTGATCGCCGCGGCCTACCTGCACGACACGATCGAGGATACGGCCGTCAGTCACGAGGACCTCGTGCACGGCTTCGGCCGGCGCGTCGCCGATATCGTGGCCGAGGTCACGGACGACAAGTCCCTGCCCAAGGACGAGCGCAAGCGCCTGCAGATCGAGCACGCGCCGACGCTGTCGCGCGAGGCGCGCCTGATCAAGATCGCCGACAAGACCTCGAACGTGCGCTCCCTGGTCCACGCGCCGCCGGAGGACTGGCCGCACGAAAGGCTGGTCGACTACGTCGCCTGGGCACGCCAGGTGGTGGACCGGATCCGCGGCACCGATGCGCGCCTGGAGGACACCTTCGACCGCATCGCCGCCGAAACGGACCGACGCTTCGCCGATGGTCCGTCATCCGCGGCCCCGCGTGCGAAATAACAACGTATAGATGCGGAAAGCCGCACGAACGACTTTACGTTCGCGCGGCTCTCCCGCCAGAGTTCATCGCCCGACCTTCGTCGGGTGTGCAAGCCGACACTCTTCGGCGAGGGAGAGTGACGGTCATGCTCAGAATGACCATCACCCTCCGGCTCGGACGGCGGAGACTGACACTCTCCATCGTCCGGTAAGTCCGGCAGGGGGCGGCCGCGAGGCCACCCTCATGCCTGGACGAAATCATACACGCAGCGCGGGTCCGCTCAAAGCCGACCCCAAAGAATTTCAGCTCAGCCGGCAGCCGCGGCGGTCGACGTCCGCCTGGCCTCGATCTGGTCCAGGGCCGAGACGACGGCGTCGAAGGTGAGGAGCGTGGAGGCATGCCGGGCCTTGTAGTCCCGCACGGGCTCCAGATACTTGACGTCCTCGAAGCGCCCCTCGGGCGGCGCGCCGTTCTCCTTCAGCATCCGCCTGACCGTCTCGCGCAGGGCTCTGAGCTCGTCCGCGCGAGCCCCGATCACGTGCCGAGCCATGATGGACGAGGACGCCTGTCCGAGCGCGCAAGCCTTCACGTCATGGGCGAAGTCGGTCACCACGTCGCCGTCCACCGAGAGATCGACCGTGACGGTGGAACCGCAAAGCTTGGAATGGGCGGTCGCTGTGGCGTCGGGCTGCGGCAGGCGACCGAGCCGGGGGATGTTGCCGGCGAACTCCAGAATCTTCTTGTTGTAGATGTCGTCGATCATGGACGTCTTTCCCGCCTCGGGGCACGGCGCCGCAGCGGGCGTGCCTTACCCTTCCGATCCGGCTCACTATATAGTGGGGGTCGAGGCTGTTCACATCCCCGGCTCTTCCATACGAGCGGTCGGCGCGAGTGGTCCGGAACTCCAGCGGGGCCGTATGTTGAAGAAATCGATCGAAAGCCGAGAGGTCTTCCCCATGGACGCCATCGTCAGCCTGTACCGGCGCGACGCGTCGGCCCCCGCCCGGCCGAGCCGCGAAGAGGCTGAAGCCGCGGTTCGGACGCTGATCCGCTGGGCCGGCGACGATCCGGAGCGCGAAGGCCTCCTGGATACCCCGAAGCGCGTGACGAAGGCCTACGAGCAGCTCTTCGCCGGCTATCGCGAGAGCGAGGCCGACGTCCTCGCCAAGGTCTTCGAGGAGGTCGAGGGCTACGGCGACATCGTGCTCGTGCGCGACATCCCGTTTCACTCGCATTGCGAGCACCACATGGTCCCCTTCGTGGGCAAGGCGCATATCGCCTATTATCCGACGAAGGGCGTCGTCGGGCTCTCCAAGCTCGCCCGGCTCGTCGATGTCTTCGCCCGCCGCCTGCAGACGCAGGAGAGCATGACGGCCCAAATCGCCAACGCCATCGACGAGCACCTGCGGCCGCGCGGCGTGGCCGTGCTGGTCGAGGCCGAGCACATGTGCATGTCCATGCGCGGCGTGCAGAAGGACGGCGTCTCGACGATCACGACCCAGTTCACCGGCGTCTTCCGCGAGGATCCGGCCGAGCAGGTCCGCTTCATGACCCTCGTCCGCGGCTTCCGCTGAGCGGGTGGGTGCTGTTGACCCAGGGGGGCGCCGCGGCCTAAACCCGCGGGGCCATGACCGCTGACCCTGCCTTCCCGCCTCCCGGCCACCATGACGACCTCGAACTCGGAGCCCGGCTGACCCCGCGCTTCGATGCGAACGGCTTGATCACCGCCGTGGTCACCGACGCAGCGACCGGCGAGGTCCTGATGCTCGCCCACATGAACGCCGAGGCGCTCGCCCGCACGATCGAGACCGGCGTCGCAACCTTCTGGAGCCGGTCCCGCCAGGCGATCTGGGTCAAGGGTGAGACCAGCGGCAACCGACAGGTCGTCCGCGAGATGCGCGTCGACTGCGACCAGGACGCCGTCTGGCTCATGGTCGACACGGAGGGCCATGGAGCCGCCTGTCACCGCGGCTTCCGCTCCTGCTTCTACCGGCGCATCGCGGTCGGGTCCGCACCAGAGACGCCGCTCGCCCGGGCGGAGGACGCCCCCTTGTTCGACCCCGAAGCCGTCTACGGCCCGAACCCGGGCGGCCACGGGCACGACCACAGGTCGGACGACTGATCCGCCCTCCCCTCGCCGCTTGAGGACCGCAACCGCGATCAGGCGCTCGCGATATAGCTACGGATCTCGTCGGCCTCGCGCTCGACCACTTCGATCCGCCGCTTCACCACGTCGCCGATCGAGACCACGCCGATCAGCTTGCCATGCCGGATGACCGGCATGTGGCGGAACCGACCCGCCGTCATCCGGCTCATCACGTCGTGGATGGTGTCCTCCTCACGGCATGTGACCACGTGCCGCGACATGTAGGACCCCGATTTCTGCGCGATGGCGCCGGGCCCCTCCTGCGCGATGGCGCGCACGACGTCCCGCTCGGAGAGAATGCCCGCGATCGTCCCGTCGGCGTGGGTCAGAACGACCGCGCCGATCTTGTTGGCGGCAAGCATCTCGCAAGCCTCCGCAAGGGTATGCTCGGGCGTGAGGGTCAGAACCCTGCTGCCCTTTTCGGCCAGAATCGCCTTGACGGTCATGCCACAACCTCCCGTTCCTTGGGTTCGGCGCGATGGCCGGCTCCGCTCTCCCTCGGAGCCCGGTCGGGCGGGACTCTCCTGAGAGCCCGCCCCTCCCATGACATGATGCTGTCCGCAGCCCGCGCCGGCAAGCGCGAACTCGGGCCCCTAGCCGCGAGGGTCGACGGGGTCGAGCAGAGAAAAGGCCAGGAATCCTGTCATGAATCCGCCGACATGGGCCTCCCAGGCGATCCCGCCGCCGGGGCCGGTGAGGGCTTCGGCACCGAAGACGATGACGAGGTTCATGACCAGGAACACGGCGACGAACTGCAGGACGCGCCCGTCCGTCAGGCTGGCCGTCAGTCCCGGCGCGGGCACGCGGGCGGCCGCGAGCGCGTCGGCCCCGCGGGCGCCCAGCCCACCGACGCGCATCGGCCCGCCGGGCTCGAAGCCGAAGCGTGCGAGCGCGCCCATCAGTCCGGACACGATCCCCGAAGCCCCGATGACCGGCGTCGCCTCCCCGACATGGGCCGCCCAGTGCGCCATCGCGGCGCCGATCGCGCTGACGAGGCACAGCAGCACGAACCGCACCGTGCCGAAGCGACGCACGATCACCGCCCCGAAGGCGGCGAAGAAGGAGAGGTTGACCCCGAGGTGGAAGATGTCGGCATGCAGCAGCGCGTAGCTGACGAAGCTGGCCGCATCCGCCCAGGATCCGCCCGGGTAGAGATACTGCCGCTCGGCCACGGCCTGGAGGCGATCGGGCACGAAGGCGAAGCGCGCCAGGATCTCCAGGTCCTGCTCCGGGGTCAGGACCAGCCGCAGCAGGTGCACGCCGATCAGGACCGCGCAGGCGGCGACCACCGGGCCGGGAAGATTGAAGAGCGGCTCACGGCGGCCGGAGTGTTGCGTCATCGGGTCGGGTCCCGTTCGGGCCCGCGGTTGCGGAGCCGTCCAGTCACATAGGCTGTCGCGGCGCGAAACGCGACCCCGGCTGCCCGCCGCAGTCCCATCCCCGCACAGTCGTCGCTCCCCCCGCCGTCCCGGACCGGCACCGCCGTTAACGTAAACGAATTTGCGGCCCGCTTCCGGGCCCCGCCGTCCTGCTTCGGCACAGATCCCGCTGGCACGCCCCCTGCAAAGCCGCCTTCCGACAATGCCGCAGCGAGGCATCCGGACCGGCCACGGCTGGACGGACCGCCCGGCGGGCTCCGAGGTGCATGATGAAACAGAAGAACACGCGGGACCTCTACGACTACTGGCAGCGCCTGCGCGGCGACCGGCCCGCGCCCGAGCGTAGCGACATCGAGCCCGCCGACATCCGCAGCCTGCTCGGCGACACCTTCATCCTCGAGGTCGTGTCCCGCGACGACTACCGCTACCGCCTGGCGGGCACCCGCGTCTGCGCCGCCTACGGGCGCGAGATGAAGGGCAAGGAGTTCTTGTCCTTCTGGAAGGGCAAGGACCGCGACGCCATCGCCACTCTCCTGGCCGCCGTGGTGGAGGATTCGGCCGCCGCCGTGATCGGCGTGGAGGCCACCAGCAGCCACGGCCGCGACCTGCCCTTCGAGTGCCTGCTCCTGCCGGTCCGCCAGGCCGGCCAGGGCAACTGCCGCATCCTCGGCAGCTTCGTGCCGGCCGACGATCCCTACTGGATCGGAATCCATCCGCTCGCGTCGCAGACCATCGCGAGCCTCCGGCTGATCTGGCCGGACGAACGCCCGTTCCGGCTCCAGCGTGGCGATCAGGCCGACATCTTCCAGGGCGGCGCCGCCGTGGCCCGCGCCTACCGCCGCAGGGTGGCGCACCTGACGGTCTATGACGGGGGCCGCGCGGAGGAATCCCCGCTTTGAGCAAAGCATTCCAGAATTTACAGTTTCTAGCATGGGTGTATTGAAATTCGACACCTTGGCGCGCCGGAATGCGCGGCCGGGAACCCTCCCTTAACCATCGCGCCCCTAGGCTCTTCGAACCGTCCGCGGCGGCAGCGGACGGCTTCTGCGAGCAGAGACCGACATGGCAGAGGCAGCGCGAACCCAGAGAGCCACGGCCCTCCTGGCCCCGATCACCGATCGGCGCCGGCATCAGCGCGTGAAGGTGAACCTGCTCGGCCGGTTCATGCTCTCCAACAAGCGCGAATTCGCCTGCCAGGTGTTCAACATGTCGCCCGGCGGCGCTGCCCTGATCGCGCCCGTGCAGGGCGAGGTGGGCGAGCGCGTCGTCGCCTATATCGACCACATCGGCCGCATCGAAGGCCATGTCGCGCGCCTCCTCGAGGGCGGCTTCGCGATGACAATCGACGCGCCGCTGCGCAAGCGCGACAAGTTGGCCGCCCAGCTGACCTGGCTCGCCAACCGCCACGTGCTGAACCTCCCCGAGGACCGGCGTCACGAGCGCTACGTGCCCAAGCACGCCCACGCCAAGCTGGTCCTGCCGACCGGCAAGGAGGTCAACTGCCGGATCGTCGACGTCTCCCTCTCGGGAGCCGCCGTGATCGTGTCGGAGCGGCCGCCGGTCGGGTCCCCGGTCGTGCTCGGTCCCATCAGGGGCCGCGTGGTGCGCCACTTCGAGGACGGCATCGCCATCGAGTTCGCCGCCGTCCAGGCGCAGGACACGCTCGCGGCCCATTTCGGCTGACCGTTCGCACGCTCCCGCTTTACCCCCGGTTCACCCTCTCCCGATCGTGCCGAGGAGCCGCAAAGCCGCGACGCCGGCCCGCGGGTCCCCCGGCGCGTACGCCAACCCATTGCGCTGCCTGACGAATTTGCCGATGATTACAATTTTAGTCAAATGATCTGATCATTTGAGTCTTGTTTTCGAAGAACTCTAGTAAAACCTCCGAATTCCACTTCAATCCGAATAAAAAGCCTTGCGCTATCAATTGCCTCCAGGGACAGGGAGGCGGGGATGGCCTGGCAGTTCGGAAGATATGCTGCGGCATTGCTGATGGTGGGCGCCATCGGCGCGACCATGACGGGCGCCGCCGCGATCGACGGCACGGTCTTCATGGAGACCCGCGGGACGACGTCCCCGCCGATCGGCTTCGTCCAGTTCTGCCGGAAGAACCTTGCCGACTGCGTCGGCGGCTCCGCCAATCCCGGCCGCGTCGCCATGACGAAGGCCCGCTGGGACGACCTGGTCGCCGTGAACGGCAGCGTGAACCGGGCCATCGAGCCCGTCACCGATGAGGAACTCTACGGCGTCGCCGAGCTGTGGACCTATCCCACGAACGGCAAGGGGGACTGCGAGGACTATGTCCTGCAGAAGCGCAAGGTGCTCCTGTCCCATGGCTGGCCGGCTTCGGCCCTGCTCATCACCGTCGTGCGCGATACGAAGAACCAGGGCCACGCCGTCCTGACGGTCTCCACCGACCGCGGCGACTTCGTGCTCGACAACCAGAACCCGCAGGTCCTGCCCTGGAGCCGGACCGAGTACCGCTTCGTGAAGCGCCAGTCGCCCTACGACGTGGCGCGCTGGGAAACCATCGAGGATCGCCGCACCGACTTCGTGGCGTCGACCTCGCGCTGAACCTCGCGGGCCGCCGCCCGCGACGCCGCAAGAGGCAGGGGGTCTCCAGGGACGCTTCTGCCGGGACGGGGGGAACCAATCCGCTCACGCGGGCCCGGTCGCGTCCCCACCCTCCCCGTCCCCACCAGACCGGGTCCGCGCGCAGCCGGGCCGGCGTCCACCGACGCCGGCCCGCGTTGCTTTCGAGGGTCGGTCAGTCCGGCTGGATTTCCTTGAGCCGCCCGGCATAGAGCCTGGCCCGGTCGGAATAGACCACGGCGGCCCGGCGGACGGCCTCGATGGCGCCGTCGTCGAGGCTGCGCACCGCCTTGCCCGGCGCCCCCACGACCAGCGACCGGGCCGGAAAGCTCTTGCCCTCGGTCACCAGCGCGTTCGCGCCGACGATCGACTCGGCGGCCACCGACGACCCGTTGAGAAGCGTCGCGCCCATGCCGATCAGGCTGTCGTCGCCCACCTTGCAGCCATGCAGGATGGCGCAGTGCCCGACCGTCACGCCCCGGCCGACCGTCAGCGGAAAGCCCGGGTCCGTGTGCAGGCAGGCGAGGTCCTGGATGTTGGACTCCGGCCCGATCTCGATCCACTCGTTGTCGCCGCGCAGCACGGCGCCGAACCAGACGCTCGCCCCCGGCAGGAGCCTTACCTTCCCGATCAGCACCGCGTCGGGCGCCACGTAGTACTGGCCGCGCGGCGGAAGGTCGGGTCTGACACCGTCGAGTTCGTAGAGGGGCATCCGAGGTCTCCCAAGACGACGAGGGGCCCCCGCGGCGCGCCGCCGGAGGCCCCGGGTCGGGCCGAATGATGGACCTCGCGAGCCGCTCGGTGCGGGACCGGTCCCGCGTCCGGCCTTAGGCGATCGAATGTCCGATCGCAAGCGCGAACTCGATCACGACGATGCCGGAGCACAGGCTCCACCCCGCCGCGATACCGGCGCTGACCGCCAGCCATCCGAAGGGCCGGCGCTCGATCAGCCGCCCCCGGATCGCGTTGCGCATGATGATGAAAGGACCCGCGAAGACGCAGATCAGCATGGCCGCGATTCCGGCCAGGATGCCGTCGCCGTCGAGCAGGAACGCCGGCGGCTGATCGGTCACGAGCTGGTAGAAGCTCGCCAGAACCCCCGCCGAGACGAACCCGGCGGCGACCGCATAGACGATGACCATGACCTGGAAGAGCATACGCTACACGCCCCGTTAACGAACCCTTAAGGATTTAACACGCGTGCCACGCGGCTGTCCCGGTCGTTTGCCCGTCCGCGCCGGATCTCTTTATTTTTGGTTAAATACCGAATCAGTCGGGAGAGGCCCGCCCCCATGGACCTGCGCAGCTGGATCGGACCGCTCGCCCTGTCGACCGCCCTCATCGTGGCGGCCGCGGGGATCGGGCTGGCGCTGATCGGCCCGGACGCGCTCGGCGACCTTTTCGCCGAACGGCCTGCCGCCGGCGCGCCCCACAAGGCCGAGGTGACGGTCGCCGGCGAGCCGCTCTCGATCCCCGGGCCCCTGATCCGCTTCGGCGACCAGCGCCGCGCCGGCGCCCACGGCCGCATCGACCTCGCCGTCGATTGGCCGAGCCTCGAGCCCGCGGGCCTGGAGTCGAGCACCGATACGGACCGGCTCGGTCCCGCCTCCACGGTCGTCTTCGTCGCCATCGAGCCGCGGGATGGCGAGCCGGACACCTCCGGTCGGGTGGCCACCGTCTACCGGCGCTTCTTCGTCGGGCCGGAGATCGAGGGCCCTGCCGGCCTCGTCGGCCGCCGCATGGCCCCCGGCTCCGGCTACGAGGACGAGATCCTGTTCCTCGACCCTGCAGACGCGGCCCTGCCCTTCGCGGCCCGCTGCTTCGCCACCACCGACAGCGGCCGGGCCGAGGTATGCCTGCGCGAGATCGCCCTCGGGGACAAGCTCCTGGTCGCCTACCGCTTCCGCTATCCGCTGCTGGCGGACTGGCGCGACCTGGACAAGGCGGTGGCCGGGCTGGTCGCGGGCTTCCGGCGCCCACGCCCCGATGCCGGCTCCTGAGCCGCCCCCGTCGGCAGACCTGACAAAGTCGCCACACTTCGCGCTCTTCCGCCGGAATTCGGCCGTCATCCGGCCGAACCGCGAGCGCGATCCATGGTCAAGCTTCGGCCGTCGAGGGAGCTCGGGGGGCTTCACGCGACCGGCCGTTCGCGGCCGAGGGGGAGGTTTCCATGATCATGATTTCACGCGCGGCCGGGCTCGCCGCGCTGGCCCTGGCGGCTTTCGCCGGCCCCGGGACGCCTGCCGCGGCCGACGACGCCCCGATCGCCCCGGGCCAGGCCGTGGCCCCGGAGCTCCCCGGAGCGGCCCGCGTCGAGGTCGTCTTCGTCCTCGACACGACCGGCTCCATGTCCGGCCTGATCGACGGCGCCAAGAAGAAGATCTGGGGCATCGCCGACGAGATCAGGAAGGCGAATCCCAACGCCGAGATCCGCCTCGGCCTCGTCGGCTATCGCGACCGCGGCGACCTCTACGTGACCACCGTCACGGACCTGACCAGCGACATCCACGCCGTCTACGGCAAGCTGATCGAGTTTCGCGCCCAGGGCGGCGGCGACTGGCCGGAATCCGTCAACGAGGCGCTGAACGTCGCGGTCACCCGCCTCGCCTGGACGCGCACGCCCGAGACGCGCCGCATCGTCTTCCTGGTCGGCGACGCCCCGCCTCACATGGACTATGCCCAGGACATCCCCTTCACCGACACGCTGAAGATCGCCGAGCGCGACAGCATCCTGGTCAACGCCGTCCAGGCCGGCGCGGCGCAGGATACCGCCCTGGTCTGGCGCACGATCGCATCCCTCGGACGGGGCCGCTACATCCCGATCCCGCAATCGGGGGGCGTGGTTGTGATCGAGACGCCCTACGACCAGCAGATCCTGCAGTTGCAACTGAGGCTCAACAGCACGGTGCTCCCCTACGGGCCGGCGCGGCAGCAGTACGAGGTGCACGGGAAGCTCCGGCTCCGCGAGGCGGCGCCCGCCCCGGCGGCCTCCGACATGGCGAGCTTCCTGGCCAGGGCCGCGCCGCGCCCGGCCGCCCCGCCCCCCGGCTCCACCACGCAGACGGCCACGCTGGCGCCCCCCGCACCCGTCATCACCGGCGAGGGCGATCTCGTCGCCGACGTGGCTGCCGGCCGCGCCGACCCCTCCAAGATCAAGCGCGAGGAACTGGCGCCCGAACTCCGCGACCTGTCCGAGGCCGACCGGAAGGCGGCTATCGAGGCGAAGGTCAAGGAACGGAAGGCCTTGCAGGACGAGCTCGACGGCCTTGTCGCCAAGCGCGATGCCGCCCTGGCGACGGAGCGGGCCAAGAGGGCGAGCGCGGGCGACGGCTTCGACGAGGTCGTGCAGGGCGTCATCCGCGATCAGGTCCGCTGATCCGGCGGCGGACGGGCGGCGTCCCCGCCCGTCCGCCCCGTCCCGATCGGGTCGGGATCTACTCCTGCTCGGCCTCGGAGGCCGCCTTGAAGTCCTCGATGAACTCGGCCGCGCCCTTCTTGGCCTCGCGGACCATGTCTGCGAAGTCTCCGGCGAAACGGTCGAGCTCCATCTTCAGCCCCTGGGCCGAGGGCTTCTCGGTCGCGCCGAGATAGCCCGACATGTGCATCGAGACGGCCAGCTGCAGCAGCGTGAAGACGGCCGTCGATTCCGGCACGTCGTTCTCCTCGACATAGTCGAGCACGGCGTTGCGGATCTCGTCGGCGTGCTCCTCCTGCTCCGCCTCGTACTCCTCCATTTCCTCTTCGGACTCGAACCCGAGTTCCTCGTAGCGCGCCATCGCGGGACCTCCTCGTCGCGTCCGGGTTGTCGTGCCGCGCGGCCCTCAGCCGCCGGTGCCGTGGATCGGGGGCTGGAACGCGTAGCCCATGTCCCACGGGAAGTAGATCCAGGTGTCCTGGGAAACCTCGGTGACGAACGTGTCCACCAGAGGGCGTCCCATCGGCTTCGCGTACACGGTGGCGAAGTGGGCCTTGGGCATCATGTCCCGGACCACCTTGGCGGTCTTTCCGGTGTCGACCAGGTCGTCGACGATCAGGATCCCCGCCCCCTCGCCGCCGGCGAGCTCGGTGATCCTCTCCGAGACGGTCTTGATGACCTTCAGTTCGCTCTGGTTCTTGTAGTCGTGGTAGGAGGCGATGCCGACGGTCTCGATCACCCGGATGTCGAGCTCCCGCGCCACGATCGCAGCCGGCACCAGCCCGCCCCGCGTCACCGCCACGATGGCCTGCCACTGGCCCTGTCCGGAGAGCCGCCACGCCAGGGCGCGGGCGTCGCGGTGGAACTGGTCCCAGGAGACCGGGAAGGCTTTCGGCTGGGCGGGATTCGACATCGGCGCTCGTCCTGTCGGGCTCGAGGGTTCAGGGTTTCGGGGCGTTCAGGCGGTCGACCATGGCGCGCACCTCGGCCGCCGCCGCCGCGAGGGTGTCGGGGTCGCGGGCGCGCACCACCACGTTGGTCGCGTGCCGGCTGCCGTCGAAATAGGGGTAGCTGCCGATCATCGTGCCCGGATGCGCCTTCTGGATGGCGCCCAGGTCCGCCGCGATCGTACCTTCCCCGAGACGCGTGTCGATCGACTCGGAGAGGAGCCGGCGCCCGCCCTTCAGGGTCGGCGCCACCGCGTCCATCATGGCCTGCAGCACGCTCGGCACCCCGGCCATGACATGGACGTTGCCGATCCGGAAGCCCGGCGCGCGGGACACCCTGTTCTCGATCAGGTCGGCGCCTTGCGGGATGCGCGCCATGCGCATCCGCGCCTCGTTGGCCTCCACGCCCCGCTCGGCGAAATGCCGGGTCAGGATCTCCACCGCGCGGGGATCGTGCCCGATCTCCACCCCGAAGGCCGCCGCAACGCAGTCTGCCGTGATGTCGTCGTGCGTCGGGCCGATCCCGCCGGAGGTGAACACGTAGGTGTAGCGGTGCCGGAGCGCATTCAGGGCCGCCACGATCTCGTCGGCGATGTCCGGAACGATGCGCACCTCCCGCAGGTCGATGCCGAGCCCGGTCAGGTACTCGGCCACGAAGCCGATGTTCTTGTCCTTGGTCCGGCCGCTCAGGATCTCGTCGCCGATCACCAGCATGCCGGCCGTGACGCTGCCGGCTTCGGCCGATTCGGTTCCGTCGGAGGCGGCCATGCGGATGCCCTTTCGCGCGGGTTTCCGCGTGAGTAGCCGAACCCCGCGCCCGCCTCAAGGCGCAGGGCGAGGAAATCCAGACAGTTTTACAGAGGCCGCGTACCCTCCGGCGACCAGCCGTAGATCCAGGCCTGCCGCTCCAGGAGCTGCGCCCCGCTGGCGAGCCGGAGCCCCGCGTCGCGCAGGAACGCGAGCGCGTCGCCGAGATGGTAGATGCGCCCGTTGGTCTCCGCGAACTCCCGGACCGCCGAGACCCGCCCCTTGCGCAGTCGCTCGTAGGCCGCGAAGGCATCCGCCACCGCGATGCCGGGCCGCGCCACCTCGCCGGCCAGGATGGCCGCGTCCTCGATCGCCATGGCGGCCCCTTGCGCCGCGAAGGGCAGCATGGCGTGGGCGGCGTCCCCGAGCAGAGTCACCGGCCCGCCGCTCCAGTCGAAGCGCGGGTCGACCCCGGCCAGCGCCCAGCGCGTCCACGTCCGGGGCGACAGGATCAGCGCCCGCGCGGCCTCGGGCCAGCGCGTCCCCGAGACCGGGTCGAACATCGCCACAACGTCGTCGCGCTCGATCGGCACCGACCAGCTCTCGTCCTCCCAGGCGCCTTCCACGATGGCGACGAGGTTGAGCTCGCGCCCCGACCGGACCGGGTAGTGGACGAGATGGGCCCGCGGCGCCATCCAGATCCCCGACTTGCGGTGCCACTCCGGCGGCGTCTCGTCGATCGGGATCGTCGCCCGGAGCGCCATCCGTCCGCTGTAGCGCGCCGGCGGTCCGCCGAGCGTGCCCGTCCGCACCATCGACCACACGCCGTCCGCGCCCACCACCCCGTCGGTCACGAAGCGGCGCGCCTCGCCGGCGACGCTGGCCTCCACGCGGACGCTCCCGGGCTCGGCCGTCATCCGATCCACGCGCGTGTCGAGATGCAGCGCGATCGCCGGGTTCGCCCGGACCGCGTCCACGAGCGCGGCCTGCAGGTCGGCCCTGTGGATCACCCAGTAGGGCGCCCCGAAGCGCCGCGCCACCGCGGGGCCGAGCGGAATCTCGGCGAGCGCGCCCCCGGCGCGCGTGGAATGCACGACCAGCGCCTCGGGCGTGACCGCCACCGCATCCAGAGCAGTCTGGAGCCCGAGCCCGACCAGGATTCGCGACGCGTTGGGAGAGATCTGCAGCCCCGCCCCGACCTCGGCCAGCTGCGGCGCGCGCTCCAGGACGGTGACGCCGACGCCCGCGCGGGCGAGCGACAGCGCCGCGGCAAGGCCCCCGATGCCGGCCCCGACCACCACGATGTTGCGATCGACCGGCATGCGGCCCCGGCCTCCCTCGCCTCGGCGGGTCGTCAGGCGGCGTGCGCGCGCCCGGGCTCGAAGAGGCAGCCCGCCGGCTCGGTTTCGGTCGCGTTCAGGGCGTGGTCGTAGACGTAGAGGGTCGAGCAGTAGGGGCACACCTGCTCGGACTCGTCGCCCATGTCGATGAAGATATGCGGATGGTCGAACGGCGGGCGCGCCCCCACGCACATGAATTCCTTGACGCCGATGCGGATCTTCGGGTGCCCGGCATCGTTGGCGAAATGGGGGACGACGGCATCGGCCATGGGTGAGAGCCCTCTCGTGCGAACGCGGCCGCACCATATAGGCGGCCCCGGCCGATGTGTAGTGAGGAAATGGACGGAAGCCGAACCGCAGTGGAGCCCCGGCCGGTGCGGCCCTCCCATGCGGAACCGGCCTTTTCGGACAGGTTGCCAGCCGGTAAGGCTTCGGCCATGAAACCCGTCCGTCTCGCGCCCGAGACCAGCCGCAGAACCATCGCCATGGAAGCCTTCCTGTCCGACGGACTGCCGATCGCCTTCCTCGACGAAGGCCCCCGCGACGGCGACCCGATCGTGCTCGTGCACGGCTTCGCGTCGACCGCCAACGTCAATTGGGTCTTCCCCGGCTGGACCAAGCTCCTTGCCGGCGACGGCCGGCGCGTGATCGCGCTCGACAACCGCGGCCACGGCGAGAGCGGCAAGTCCTACGACCCGCGCGACTACCACTCCCGCACGCGCATGGCCGAGGACGTCCTGCGCCTGCTCGATCACCTGGAGATCGGGCGCGCCGACGTGATGGGCTATTCCATGGGCGCCTGGATCACCGCCTACCTGGCCCTCGACCACCCCGAGCGCGTCCGCTCGGCCATCTTCGGCGGTCTCGCCGACGCGATGGTCAAGGGCATCGCCGGCCAGGAGACCATCGCGGAGGCGCTCGAGACCGAGGACGAGGCCTCCATCGTGTCGCCCAAGGGCCGCGCCTACCGAGCCTTCGCGATCCAGACCCGGTCCGACCGCCGGGCGCTGGCCGCCTGCATGCGCGGCTCCCGTCAGCCGGTGCCGCCGGAGGAGTTGGCGCGCCTGTCGATGCCGGTCCTGATCGCGGTCGGCACGAAGGACGACGTCGCCGGTTCGCCGGAGGCCCTGGCGGCCCTGATCCCCCACGCCCGCGTCCTGCCGATCCCCGACCGGGACCACATGCTCGCGGTCGGCGACAAGGTCTACAAGCAGGGCGTCCTCGATTTCCTCGGAGAGCGGCCGTGAGCCACCGGCAGGCCATCGTCTTCGAGGGCGCCGAGGGCAACCGCCTCGTCGGCGACCTCTACGAGCCCGCGGCCCCCGGCGGGCCCGTGGCCCTGCTCCTCCACGGCGGCGGCCAGACCCGGCACGCCTGGCGCGGCACCGAGCGGCGCCTCGCCGACCACGGCTACGTGGCGATCGCCTACGACCAGCGCGGCCACGGCGACAGCGACTGGCCCACCTCGGGCCGCTACGCCTTCGACGACTATGCGCAGGACCTCACCGCCGTCGCCGATCAGGTCGAAGCCCGCTGGCACCGCCGCCCGATCGTGATCGGCGCCTCGCTCGGCGGCATCGCCGGCATGCTTGCCGAAGGCGAGGCGGACCGCCCGATCCTCGCCGGTCTCGTGCTCGTCGACGTCACCCCGCGCATGGACCCGGAGGGCGTCGCCAAGGTGCTCGGTTTCATGGGCGATCGGATCGAGGACGGCTTCGCCACCATCGAGGAGGCCGCCGACGCCATCGCGGCCTACCTGCCGAACCGGACCCGCCCGACCTCCCTCGAAGGCCTGCGCAAGAACCTGAGGCACCACCCGGACGGCCGCTGGCGCTGGCATTGGGACCCGCGATTCCTGAAGCCGCCCGGTCCGCCCCAGGACACGACCGCCCGCCGGATCGCGGCGGCCCGCAACCTGCGCATCCCGACCCTCCTTGTCCGCGGCCGGCAATCCGAGCTCGTCTCCGAGGAGCACGTCGCCGAGTTCATGCGCCTCGTGCCGCACGCCGCCTTCGCGGACGTGTCCGGCGCCGGCCACATGGTCGCCGGCGACCGCAACGACGTCTTCGCGGCCGCCGTCCTGAGGTTTCTCGAAGCGACTTTCCCGGTCGGCGGGACGGCGCCCGAGCCGGCCCCGGCGGGCTGACCGTTTCCGCCCTCAGCGCCCCCGGAACACCGGCGCGCGCTTCTCCAGGAAGGCGGTCCGGCCCTCGGCGAAGTCCTCCGAATCGAAGCAGGCCTCGGTGAGCGCGAGCACGGACGCCGCGTCGGCCGACGCCGGGTCTCCCGCAACGAGGCCGACCGCGGCCTTGGCGGCCCGCAAGGTCAAGGGTGCGTTGCCGGCGATCTCCGCCGCGAGCCGCTCCGCCTCGCCGGCGAGTTCCGCCGCGGGCACCACCCGCGTCAGGAGCCCGATCGCCAGCGCCTCCGGGGCCGGGACCCGCCGCGCCGTGAAGAACAGCTCCTTCGCCCGCATCGGCCCGACCGCGTTGACGACGTCCCGCATGCAGTCCGGCGGATAGCCGACGCCGAGCCGCCCCGCCGGGATGCCGAAGACCGCGTCCTCGGACGCGATCCGGAGGTCGCAGGCGACCGCCAGGCCCATGCCCCCGCCCAGGCAGAAGCCGCGGATGACCGCGACGGTCGGCTTCGCGGCGGTGCGGATCGCCGCGAAGGCCTCCGCGTTCGCCCGCTCGTAGGCCGCCCCGCTCCTCGCGTCGCGCCGGACCTCGGCGAACTCGGAGATGTCCGCGCCGGACACGAAGGCGAGGTCCCCCGCCCCGGCAACCAGAATCACCCGAACGTCCGGATGCGCCTCGAGCGCCCGCACCGCCCCCGGGATCGCCCGCCACATGGCGAGCGACACCGCGTTGCGCCGCGCCGGATGATCGACCAGGAGCCGGCCCACCGCGCCCGCCACTTCGGCCCGGATGCGCGGATCGTCGGTGGCGAGGATCTCGGTCATGGCGGTTCCTTTCCGTTGCGGGCCGGAGAGAAGCCGCGGGCTCCGGCCCTGTCAATGCGACGGGTGGACGGGAACGCATGCGGATGTCAAAATTTGTACCGTCAGTGACATTGCCCTACTGTCGGACGCGAGGAGATGACCATGAACGTATCTGTCGGAGAACGCTGGGAGCGTTTCGTCGAGGAGGCTGTAAAGCAGGGCCGCTACGGCTCGGCGAGCGAGGTCGTGCGCGAGGGCCTCCGCCTCGTCGAGGAACGGGAGACCCGGCTGGCGGCGCTGCGGCAGCGGATCCAGCAGTCGATCGCCGAGGGGGCCACGCTGACGGACGAGGACATCGACCAGGCCATCGAGGCAAAGGTCGCCGAACTGGCGAAAGAAGGATTCTGATGACGAGACAGGTCCGCTACACGCCTTCGGCGCGCTCGGATCTGATCGACATTCTCGACTATATCACGCGCGAGAGCGGCAACCGCGCAACGGGACGTCGTTTCGTCCGGACGCTGCGCTCGCGTTGCGACGTGATCGCGAGGTTTCCGGGAGAGATCGGCACCGCTAGGCCGGAAATCGGACAGGACATTCGGGGATTGCCGTTCGGCAACTACGTCATCTTCTTCCGGTACGCGGCGCGGTCCGTGGAGATCCTGAACTTCGTGGAGGGACACCGCGACCTCGACGCCTTCTTCGGCAAACCCTCCTGATCCGAGCATCCCCGTCCCCCGACAGGCTTGGTCGCCGCACGCCCGTGCCTATGTTAGGGTGGCGCGACCCGGGCCTTGCCCCCGAGGGAGAACGACGATGCAGCGTCCGCAGACTAAAACCAACCCCGTTCCCGACATCGACCCGATCTGGCAGCGCGTGCGCGCCGAGGCCGAGGCGATGGTCGATGCCGAGCCGGCCCTCGCCAGTTTCGTGTGGGAGACGGTGCTGAACCACTCGCGTCTCGAGGACGCCGTGGTGCACCGCGTCGCCGAGCGCCTCGACCACACGACCGTCAAGGCCAACCTGATTCGGCAGACCTACATGGAGGCCCTGGAGGCCGAGCCGCAGATCGGCGAGATCTTCCGGGTCGACATGCAGGCCGTCTACGACCGCGACCCGGCCTGCGACCGCTACATCGAGCCGCTCTTCTACTTCAAGGGCTTCCACGCCATCCAGACGCACCGGCTCGCCCACTGGCTATGGCGGCAGGGCCGGCGCGACTTCGCCCTCTACCTGCAGAGCCGGTCCTCGGCGGTCTTCCAGATCGACATGCACCCGCAGGTGCCGCTCGGCCGCGGCGTCTTCTTCGACCACGGCACCGGGATCGTGATCGGCGCGACCGCGGTGATCGAGGACGACGTCTCGATCCTGCAGGGCGTCACCCTCGGCGGCACCGGCAAGGAGACCGGCGATCGCCATCCGAAGATCCGCCGCGGCGTCCTGATCGGCGCCGGCGCCAAGATCCTCGGCAACATCGAGGTCGGCCATTGCGCCCGCGTGGCGGCCGGATCGGTGGTCCTGAAGCCCGTCCCGCCGCGCACCACGGTGGCCGGCGTGCCCGCCCGCGTGGTCGGCGACGCGCCCTGCAACGAGCCGTCTCGCGCCATGGACCAGATGTTCCACGAGCACGACGTGCACATCTGAACGGCCGAGCCTCGCTTTGACGGCCCGCGCCGTTCGTGCGATAGCCCGGGCGACCCGCGCCGCCGCCCGGCGCCTCCCGATTCCGAAAGGCCGACCCCTTGGACAAGCAGGAAATCGCCAAGCTGCAGGGCTACCTGCGCAAGAAATTCAACAACCCGACGCTGCGCATCGAGGCCCGGCCGCGCAAGAAGGACTCCGCCGAGGTGTTCATCGGCGACGAGTTCATCGCCGTGCTGTTCCGCGACGAGGAGGACGGCGAGATCTCCTGGAACCTGCAGATGGCTATCCTGGAGATGGACCTCGAGGACTGACGGTTTCGACCGCGGGCGGCCTTGCCGCCCGGCTCCGAACCGCCGTCAGATCGCCCGGGCGTAGCGGGCCGGCGGCACGCAGCGGTAGCCGCCCTCGACCCGATGGCTCGCGAGATGCTCGCGCAGCCATTCCGCCACGAGGAGCTGCCCGGACCGGACGCAGCCATAGGGCGTCGTGACCTCCTCGGCGAGCGGCATCGTGATCTCCCGGCATTCGCCGCCGAGAAGCGTGCAGACGGTGAAGACGACCAACATGACCGAGCCTCCAGGCACCGGGTGAACCTGCGACGGGCACCCGCGGCGGACTTGTCCGCGCCTGCGCCGTCCTGAGCCCCGAGACTGCGCTCCTCCCCCTGAACCGCGCCTGACCCGCCCGTTCACCCCTCCCCTTGCGCCGCGCCCCCGCCTCCCTTACCCAGGACCACCTGCGGACGTGGCGAAACCGGTAGACGCACGAGACTTAAAATCTTGCGCCGCAAGGCGTGCGGGTTCGAGTCCCGCCGTCCGCACCACCAACTCGGAAGCCGTGTCGCACGCTTGCCATACCCGGTCCTGCGTGCCTCTCCGAACGTCAAATTTCCGTAGACTCAACTTGTGAATTTGATAAAAGTCCAGGCGATCTCTGGTGTGCCAGGTGATCCGGGCTTCCTCCCACGCTCGGGACTCCCAGCTCGGGCGTGGGAACCGGCCCTGCCGCTCCCACGGCCCATGCCGCTCCCGACCGGCCCCCATCCGCCCCGCATTCCTTAAACTTCGACTCTCATGGGACGGGCTTCCGAAGCCGCTCGTTCACCCTCCGCGCCGATCGCGTCCGCGGCGACCGACCCCTGCCCCAGTTCGGGCGTTCCATGGGCGGTGTGGACGAGACGAGGAGGTAACCCCATGATCGAGGCGCTTCTCCCGGCGCGGGCCCATGCTCCGGAGGATCGGCGCGGCCCGCCCGTCAGCTCCTTCGACATCGACGACCGCTGCCGCGCCTGCGCGCGCAGGCTGCGCCCGAGGGGCGCGCGCCACATCCGCCGGGAGGCGGACCTGCGGGCCCGGCGCGGCGGAACGCCCGCCGACGACCCCTGGTTCATCCGCTTCCTGGTGCCGATCGTGACCCTCTGCTTCTGGATGGTCGTCGCCGTGCTGATGGTCTGAACGAAGCGGCCTCCTCGGGGGGTATCCTCGCCGAGCGGGAGCGCGCCGCCACCCTCCGGGCCGCTCAGGCCTCCCGATCGAGGCCCATCAGGCCCCCGGCCGTGAAGCCGCCGTCGACGGCCAGCACCTGCCCGGTGACGTAGGACGACTTCGCCTCGTCGAGCAGGAACACGTTGGCCTCCGCGACCTCCTCCGCCGTGCCGTAGCGGCGCAGGATGACGCGGTCGTGCCACTCCTGCCGGAGCGCCGGCGTGTGCACCGTCTGGACCAGAGGGGTCTCGATCGGGCCCGGCGCGATGGCGTTGACGCGGATCCCGACCCGGCCGAGTTCCACCGCCATGGTCTTGGACAGCGCGATCACGGCGCCCTTCGACGAGCCGTAGGCCGAACGGCCGATATTGCCGGGGATGCCCGCCACGGACGCGATGTTGACGATCGAGCCGCCCCCCGTCCGGCGCATCCGCCCGGCCACGCTCTTCGACACGATGAAGGTGCCGATCACGTTGATCTCGTGGATCTGCCGGAACATGGCCGGCGTCGTCTCGAAGAACGGCGTGTCGCGCCCGATGCCAGCCGAGTTCACCAGGCCCTTGAGGGGCCCGAGCCGGGCCTCGGCCCGTTCCACCGCCGCCTCGGCCGCCGCTTCGTCCGTGATGTCGAGCGCCTGGAAGGACACCGACTCCCCATGGGCGGCGAGTTGCGCAGAGGCGCGGGCGATCGCGGCCTCGTCCCGGTCGAACAGGGCGGTCCGCCAGCCCTCGGCCAGGAGCCGTTCGGCCGTGGCCAGTCCAATTCCGGACGCCCCGCCCGTGATGATGCAGACCCGCGGCTCCGTCGCCATCTCGCCTCCTCCCGATCCATATTGTGGATCGATTTTTTCGCCATGCTGAGGCGTTTTTGAATGAGAGGCGGGTCGACGTCAACGGACGGGCAGGCATCCGCGTGCCGCATAGTCCATCATGTGGATCGCGAGGGGGCCGCACGCCGCTGAAACGGCGAAGGGCGCCGTCGCCGGCGCCCTTCGGGAGCTTCGCACCTGTGTGCCGGTCAGGCGGCGTTGCCCGCCACGAAGGCCGGGTTCGGGATCTCGATCTCGATCTCCAGCGTCGACAGCGCGTTGCCGCGCTCCATGCGGACCTGGACCTTGTCCCGGTCGATGGCGACGTGCTTGGCGATCACCGCCAGGATCTCCTCCCGGAGCTCGTAGACCAGGTTGTGGCGCGCCCCGAGCACGGCGCGTTCGTGGGCGAGCAGGATCTGGAGGCGCTCGCGCGCCACCGGCGCGGTCGAGGGCTTCCGGAAGAAATTGAAAATGCTCATGCCGCCCTCCGTCCGAACAGTTTGCCGAGGAAGCCCTTGCGGTCGCTCGGGATGGTCATCGGGATCGTCTCGCCCCTGAGCCGGCGGGCGGCGTCCTGGTAGGCGCGCGCCGCGGCGCTCAGCGGGTTGGAGAGGGTGATCGGCGAACCGAGGTTCGAGGCCTTCAGCACCTCCTCGCTCTCCGGCACGATGCCGAGGAGCGGGATGGCCAGGATGTCGAGCACGTCGTCGACCTTGAGCATCTCCCCGCGCTCGGCCCGGGCCGGGTCGTAGCGGGTCAGGAGCAGGTGCTTCTCGATGGCGTCGCCATGCTCGGCGCGCACCGTCTTGGAGTCGAGGAGACCGATGATCCGGTCGGAGTCGCGCACCGAGGAGACCTCGGGGTTGGTCACCACCACCGCGACCTCGGCATGCCGCATGGCGAGCGTGGCGCCGCGCTCGATGCCCGCCGGGCTGTCGCAGATGACCCAGTCGAAGGTCTGGCGCAGCGCCTCGATGACCACCTCGACGCCCTCCTCGGTCAGCGCGTCCTTGTCGCGCGTCTGCGAGGCCGGGAGCAGGTAGAGGCTGTCCAGCCGCTTGTCCCGGATGATCGCCTGCGGCAGCTTGGCATCCCCGCGCACCACGTTCACGAGGTCGTAGACGACCCGGCGCTCGGCGCCCATGACCAGGTCGAGGTTGCGCAGGCCGACGTCGAAATCGACCACGATCACGTTCTGCCCGGACTGGGCGAGCGCCGCCCCCAGCGCCGCCGTCGACGTCGTTTTGCCAACGCCGCCCTTGCCCGACGTGACGACCACAACCGTGCCCATGGAACTCCCCTTTTCGCTGCGCTCGAACAAATTGGAATGCGAGCCTGTCATCGGCCGTACCTCCCCAAGGTGACGGGCGCGCCGGCCCGTTACGACAGGACGGCGGTTTCGATCTTGTCGTCCTGGAGCCAGACCTGCACGGCCTTGCCCCGGATCTTCGGATCGAGGTCTTCCGCCGCGCGGTAGAGCCCGTCGATGGCGACGAGTTCCGCCTCGAAGCGGCGCGCGAAAATGCGCGCCCGCGGGTTCCCCGTCGCGCCCGCGATGGCGCGGCCGCGCAGGGCCCCGTAGATGTGGATGGACCCGCCGGCGACGATCTCCGCCCCGGACGCGACCGATCCGAGGATCGTCACGTCGCCCTCGGCGTGGATCGACTGGCCCGACCGGACCGGATGCTCGACGAGCAGGCTCCCGCCGCGCCGCCCGGTCTCGACGACCGGGGCCATGGCGGGAATCGCCGGCAGCTCGGAGGCCGCCGACCCCTCGGCCGCCCCCGGGACCTCGACCACGGAGGCGTTGCGCCCGCCGCTGATCGCCGGCGGCAGTCCGGGGCCGATCAGCCAGTCCGGCTTCGCCCCGTCCACGCCCATGATGCGGATGCCCATCTTCTCCAGCGTGCCGACCAGCACCACCAGATCGCGCTTGGCCTCGCAGGAGGCGGACACGTCCAGGATGACGGGCTTGCCGGCGAAGAAGCCCGGCGATCGCTCCAGCCAGGCGGTCAGGTCCTTGAACCACTGCTCGACCGGCATCGTCGGCTCGAGCACGAAGGCCATGAAGGATCGCCCCCTGAAGCGTATGGCCTGCCGCTCTCTCGTCTGGATGTTCACGAATCCGCTCCGTTCCCCGTCCCCCTGATTTCGGGCCCGGATGGTTAACGGGTGGTTAACGGTAAACGGTTGCTTAACGGGAAATCGGCAGATTTTGCCGGGGTCGTCTACGGGACTCCCGCCTGTTGCCGGAGGCGCCGCCCCCCTGTATTGGTCACCCCCGACCCATCCGACCGAGGATCGCAAATCCCATGTCGACCGAGCTTCCCGACCGCCTCTCCTCCGACCCGCGCAGCCCCCATTTCAACGGCGAGCTCCTCGGCCGCGGCATCGGCATCCGCTTCAACGGCCAGGAGAAGACCAACGTCGAGGAATACTGCGTCAGCGAAGGCTGGATCCGCGTCCCCGCCGGCCCCGCCAAGGACCGCTTCGGCAACCCGATGACGATCAAGCTGAAGGGCACCGTCGAGCCCTACCTCAAGGAGGCCTGAGGCCAGTCCCAAGTAGTCCCGACCTCTCGATCTGTCATTGCCGGACTTGTTCCGGCAATCCACGCCACAAGGCCGAACCCTCGTCGTGTGGATGCCCGGAACAAGTCCGGGCATGACAGAAACCAAGGTGGCATGACGGGTTGGGACTTCAGGGGCCCCGTCAGTCGAAGATCTCGAAGACCCCGCCCGGCTTGCGCGTCTGGAATCGCTCCGGCTGCACGCCGCTGCCGTGAAGCGCCGTGGCGAGCGCCCGCAAGGGCTCCTCGATGCCCTCGTTGGTCAGCCGGAATGTGCCCCAGTGATGGCCGAGCGCCCTGACGGCCCCGCAGTCGGAGAGGATGCGGACCGCCTCCTCCGGGTTGACGTGCTGGTCGCGCATGAACCAGCGCGGCTCGTAGGCGCCGATCGGGATGACGGCGAGGCGGATGCGCCCGTGCTTGCGGCGCATGTCGCGGAAGACCTGGCCGTCCCGGTAGCCGGTGTCGGCGATGTGGTAGACGGCCCCGAGCGGCGTCTCGAACACGAAGGCGGCCCAGAGCGCCATCATCCGGTCCCCGAGCCCGCGCGCCGACCAGTGGTAGGACGGCTCGAAATGGACCGCGACCCGGTGCGACAGCGCGACCCGCGCGCCCCAGTCGTAGGCCTCCGCGACGAGTTCCGAATCCTTCGCCTTCATGATCGCGTCGTTGCCGAGCGGCGTCAGGATCCGGCAGCGGTGGGTGCGCCGGAGCCGCGACAGCGTGTCGATGTCCAGGTGGTCGTAATGGTTGTGCGATACCAGCACGGCGTCGATCGGCGGCAGCGTGTCGAACACGATCCCGGGCGGGTTCACCCGCTTCGGTCCCGCCCAGGAGACCGGGCTCGCCCGCTCCGACCAGACCGGGTCGATCAGGATGTTGAGCCCCTCGGTCTGCAGGAGGAACGATGCATGGCCGATCGCGGTGATCCGCACCGCCGTCCCGATCACCTTCTCGGCCGGCCGGCGGATCGTCTCGCCCGCATAGTCCGAGGGCCAGGCCTCCCGCCCGCCGCCGAACTGCCACTTCAGCAGGTCCCGGCGGCTCTTGGAGAAGGGATGCCCGGGCACGAAGAACCGCTCTCCGTCGAAATGATCCGACCGCGGCCCCTGGTAGTACGGATTGCGGCCCATGGCGCTCCCGGGATCCCTGTCGCCGCGCGGCCCGAGCGCCGCCGGTCGTCCGGACCTTAAGCTGGCAGACGGGCGCCCGGGGTCAAGGCTCCGCGCCCGCCGCTCACGCCGTCTTCAACTCGCTCAGGCCCAGTCGCTCCATCATCGCCTCGCGCATCCGGAACTTCTGCGCCTTGCCGGTCACCGTCATGGGGATCTCGGTGACGAACTCGACGTAGCGCGGCACCTTGTAGTGGGCGATCTGGCCGCGGCAGAAGTCGCGGATCTCCTCGGCCGTCGCGCTCTGGCCGGGCCTCGTGACGATCCAGCAGCAGAGCTCCTCGCCGTAGCGCGCATCCGGCACGCCGAAGACCTGCACGGTCTGGACGGCAGGGTGCCGGTAGAGGAATTCCTCGATCTCGCGCGGATAGACGTTCTCGCCGCCGCGGATGATCATGTCCTTCACGCGCCCGACGATGTTGCCGTACCCCTCCGCGTCGATCGTGGCGAGGTCGCCGGTATGCATGAAGCCGTGGTCGTCGATGGCCGCCCGGGTGTTCGCCTCGTCGTCCCAGTAGCCGAGCATGACCGAGTAGCCGCGCGTCAGGAGCTCGCCCGACTGCCCGACCGGTACGGTCTCCCCCGTCCCCGGGTCGACGATCTTGACCTCCACGTGCGGGTGCACGCGCCCGACCGTCGTGACTCGCCGCTCCAGGCTGTCGTCCGTGTGGCTCTGGAAGGAAACCGGGCTCGTCTCCGTCATGCCGTACGCGATGGTGATCTCCGACAGGCCCATGCCCGCGACGGCCCGCTTCATCAGCTCGATCGGGCACGGCGCGCCCGCCATGATCCCGGTCCGGAGCGAGGCGACGTCGAACCGCTCGAACTCCGGATGGTCCAGCATGCCGGAGAACATGGTCGGCACCCCGTAGACCGCCGTGCAGCGCTCGGTCGCGATCGCCGACAGCGTCGCCCTCGCGTCGAAGCCCTCGCCGGGGAAGACCATCGTCGCCCCGGTCGAGGCGCAACCGAGCGTGCCCATGACCATGCCGAAGCAGTGGTAGAGCGGCACCGGGATGCACAGCCTGTCCTCGTGGGTGAAGTTCATCCGGCCGACCGTGAAGCGGCCGTTGTTGACGACGTTGACGTGGCTGAGCGTCGCCCCCTTCGGCGCGCCGGTCGTGCCCGAGGTGAATTGGATGTTGATCGGGTCCTCCGGCCGCATGGCCTGCGCCATGGCGTCGAGATAGATCCGCTCGTGCGCGCCGCCGAGCCCCGCGATCGCATCGAAGTCGACCATGCCGGGCGACGACCCCGGCCCCGTGCGGATCACGGTGCGCAGCTCGGGCAGCTTGGCGGCGTGCAGGTTGCCCGGCTTGGCGGTGTCGAGTTCCGGGGCGAGCCGACGGATCATCTCCAGGTAGTCGGAGGACTTGAACCGCTCCGCCGCGACCAGCGCCTTGGCACCGACCTTGTTCAGGACGTACTCGAGCTCGGCGAAGCGGTAGGCCGGGTTGATGGTCACGAGGATCAGCCCCGCCCGCGCCGAGGCGAATTGGGTGAGGACCCACTCTGGCCGGTTCGGCGACCAGATCCCGATCCGGTCGCCCTTCCTCAGCCCCAGCGCCGCGAAGCCGGCCGCCACGGCCTCGACCCGCGCGCCGAACGCCTCCCAGGTCCAGCGCACGCCGTGCTCCGGGAAGACCACCGCCTCGCGCGTCGCGAAGCGCTCGACCGTCTCGGCCAGGACGTCCGGGATGGTCTTCAGCCAGAGCGGCGGTTCCGTCTCGCCCCGCACGTGGCTGAGCCCGTCGATGGGCGCGAGATGCGGTCGGGTGCTGGCGTCGGTCATGGCGGCCTCCGTCGTATCCTTCCCCTCGAGGCGTCCGGGCGCCCCGTTCGCCACGACTATAGCAGGCCGCACCCCCGGATTGAAAGAAACGGTCGTTCGTTTCACCGCCTAGCGGAAACGCGTGCGCGCAACGCGACGTGACGGGCCCGTTCCTCGGCCGCGCGCCGGTTCGTGCCGCCTCCTTCTTCTCACATCACGCTGTCCAGCGCCCGCATCACGCCCCTGAGCTCGGCGAGCCCGCGCAGCCGGCCGATCGCCGTGTAGCCGGGATTGGTCCTCTTCGTCGCCTGCAGGTCGTCGAGCATGCGGTGGCCGTGGTCCGGGCGGAAGACGATCTTCTCGCCCTCCGGCCGGCGCCGGTCCTCCTCTAACAGCGCGCGCACCACCGCCACCATGTCGACGTCCCCGTCCAGGTGGTCGGACTCGTAGAAGGACCCGTCCGGCTCGCCCTTGGTGGCGCGCAGATGCGCGAAGCCGATCCGCGGCCCGAAAGCGCGCGCCATGGCGGGCAGCTCCGCGGCCCAACGCACCCCGAGCGAGCCCGTGCAGAAGCAGATGCCGTTGGCGGGCGACGGCACCGCCGAGAACAGCGCCCGGTAGTCGTCCGGCGTCGAGGCGATCCGCGGCAGGCCGAAGAGCGGCCGCGGCGGGTCGTCCGGGTGCAGCGTCAGCTTCACCCCCAGTTCGTCCGCCCGCCGGCAGACCGGCTCCAGGAATTCCGCCAGGTGCCGACGCAGCACGTCGGCGTCGATGTCCCGGTAGGACTCGAGCTTGTCGCGGAACTGCGGGATGGTCAGCGGCTCGGTGGTCGATCCCGGCAGCGCGCTGGCGATGACCATCACCAGGTAGTCGATGTCCGCCTGGGTCATCCGGTCGAAGGCCGCCTTCGCGCGCGCCTGCTGCTCGGCGGAATACTCGTGCCTGGCGGCCGGCCGCTCCAGGATGTGGAGCTCGAAGGCGGCGAAGCGGTCCTGGTCGAAGCGCAGCGCCCGGGCGCCGTTCGGCAGTTCCCACTCGAGGTCGGTCCGGCACCAGTCGACGACCGGCATGAAGTTGTAGCAGATGATCTTGATGCCGCAGGCGGCGAGCGCCTCCATGCTGGCGATCCAGGCCTCGATCGAGCGCGTCGCCCGCCCGCCGAGGCGCTTCACGTCGTCCGGTACCGGGATCGATTCGACCACCGTCCACCGCAGCGGCGTGCGCCCGGGCTGGCTCTCCTCGATGATCCGCCGCCGCTCCTCGACCTCGGCGACCGTCCAGGCCTCGCCGATCGGCACCTGGTGCAGCGCATTGACGATCTCGCTCGCCCCCGCCTGCCGGACGTCGTCGAGCGACACCGGATCGTTCGGCCCGTACCACCGCCAGCCTTCACGCATCGAACCCGACCTCTCCTGTTCCTGTCCACGCCCGCCACTGCCGGCCCGGTGACCGGCCCGCGACGGACCCCGTCACGCCGTGAGCACGACCTTCACGCTCTGCGACCGGTCGAGCGCCAGCCGCACCGCGTCCGGTGCGTCCGCGAGCGGCCGCTCGGCGGTGACGAGCTGCAGCACGTCGACCGACCCGTCGGCGATCAGCCGGACCGCCTCCTCGAACTCGTGCCCGAAGCGGAACGAGCCGCGGAAGTCGATCTCCTTGGCCATCACAGCGTTGGCGGGCACGGGGATCGACCCGCCCGGCAGGTTGCCGATCTGCACGATCGTGCCCCCGCGCCGGACCGTGCGGATGGCCGCGGCGAGGCCCGCCGCGGTGCCCGAGACCTCGAAGGCGACGTCGAAGGGCGTCTCCGCCGCGGCCTGGGCGAGCGGCTCCTCGCCCCCCGAGATGTCGATCGCCCGGTCCGCCCCGAGCCGGGTCGCGAAGGCGAGCGGCGCGGCGGCGAGGTCCACCATCGCGGTCGTCCCCGCCCCCGCCAGCTTCGCGGCGAGCAGCGTCAGCAGCCCGATCGGCCCCGCCCCGAACAGGATCGCCGACCGGCCCCGGATGTCGCCCGCCCGCCGCACCGCGTGCAGGCACACGGCGAGCGGCTCGGCGAGCGCCGCCGCCTGCAGGGGCACATGATCCGGCACCGCCACGCACTGCGCCGGCACCGCGTCGAAATAGGACGCGAAGCCGCCCTGCATGTGCGGGTATTTCGACGCCGAACCCATGAAGTAGATGTTCTCGCAGAGGTTCGGCCGCCCCTCCCGGCAGCGGACGCAATGACCGCACCAGCGCGACGGATTGACGGCGACCCGGTCGCCCACCTTGAGCCCCGGCGCCGGCCCGTTGAGGGCCGCCACCTCGCCGGCGATCTCGTGCCCGAGGATCAGCGGATCCCGGACCACGAAGTCGCCCGTCCGCGCATGGCGGTAGTAGTGCATGTCGGAGCCGCAGATCCCCCCCGCCCGGAACCGGATGCGCACCATGCCGGGCGCCAGGTCCCCGAGCGGGGTCTCGACCATCCGCAGGTCTTCCGGGGCGAAGAGGGTGGCGGCGAGCGCGCTGTTCATTTCGACAGTCCCATGTATTTCGGCAGCCAGAGGGTCAGCTCCGGCACGAACGTGATGGCGAAGAGCGCCGCGAAGAGCGGGATGAGCCAGGGCAGGATCGCCACCGTGGTCCGCTCGACCGACAGCTTGGCGACGCGGGAGAGCACGAACAGCACCATCCCAAGCGGCGGGTGCAGAAGCCCGATCATCAGGTTCAGGGTCATGATCAGGCCGAAGTGGACCGGGTCGACCCCGAGCTTCAGCGCGATCGGCAGGAGGATCGGCACGACGATCGTGATCGCCGCGATCGTGTCCAGGAAGCAGCCGATGAAGAGCAGCAATAGGTTGACGAGGACCAGGAACACCCACTTGTTCTGGGTGATGCTCAGGATCGCGTCGGAGAGGAGCGCCGCCGCCTGGCTGACGGTGAGGAGCCAGGCGAAGACCGACGCCGCGGTCACGATGAAGAGCACCGAGGCCGTCGTCTCCACCGTGTCGCGCGTCGCCTTGGCGAGCGTGCGGAACGTCATGCTGCGGTAGCGCACCAGGCCGAGGAACAGCGACCAGATCACCGCCGCCACCGCCGCCTCGGTCGGCGTGAACCAGCCGAGCGTCATGCCGCCGATCAGGATGACCGGCGTCATCAGCGCCATCACGGCCGAAAAGTTGAAGGTCCAGTCGAGCGCCAGCAGGACGGCCAGCGCGATCCCGATCGCCACGTTCTGCGACAGCCCGGCCCAGATCATCGCGTAGACGGCGATCGGGAAGGCCAGCACGATGAAGACCTCGAGGCCGGCCTCGGCCAGCTTGCGGATCTCGAAGGGCGCGTCCGCGCCCCAGCCGTAGCGGCGCGCGAAGATGGCGACCGTCAGCATCATGAACACGGTCATGACCACGCCCGGGATGACGCCGCCCAGGAAGAGCGCGCCGATCGAGACGTTGGCCATCATGCCGTAGATCACGAAGGGCAAGGACGGCGGGATGATCGGCCCGAGCGTCGCCGAGGCAGCCGTCACGCCGACCGCCACCTCGATCGGGTAGCCGTGGTCCTTCATGGCCTTGATCTCGATGGTGCCGATGCCGGCCGCGTCCGCGATGGCAGTCCCCGACATGCCCGAGAAGATCACCGAGCCGATGATGTTGACCTGCGCCAGGCCCCCCTTCATCCAGCCGACGAGCGCGACCGCGAAGGAGTAGATGCGCCCCGTTACGCCGGCGATGTTCATGAGGTTGCCGGCCAGGATGAAGAACGGCACGGCGAGCAGCGGGAAACTCTCCACGCCCGCGAACATGCGCTGGGCGACGATTACGTCCGGCGCGACGCCGTAGACCAGGATGTAGGCGATCGACGAGACCGCCATCGAGAGGGCGACCGGCACGCCGATCACCATGAGCCCGAGGAAGAGGCCGAGAAGCAGCGCCATGGCGGATCAGGCCTCCGAGCCGTCGAAGGCTTCGGGCTTCTCGAGCGGCGAGTAGCCGCGCCGGAGATCCTGCACGAAGACCTGGATCGCCCGGACGGTCATCATCGCGAAGGCCGCGATGACGGTGTAGAACACGATGGATTTCGGCAGGTCGACCGTGGTCATCCGCTCGTCCGAGATGATCGAGGCGTACTTGTAGAAGAGCCAGCCGGCGTAGGCGAAGAAGACGATCCGGACGAGGCCGACGACCGTCGCCAGGATGCGTCCCGGTCCGCCGGGCAGATAGCGGTAGAGGAAGTCCACGTGGATGTGCCGGGTCAGCCGCACGCACATGGCCGAGCCGACGAAGACCACGCCGATCAGGCAGTAGATCGCGATCTCCTCGGTCCAGGCGAAGCTGTCGTTGAGCACGTAGCGGGTGAAGAACTGCAGGAAGACGGCCAGCGCCATCAGCCAGAAGATCGCGATGGCCACCCAGTCCTCGATCCCGAAGGTCCCGAGATTCACCTCGACCGGCTGGTCGTCGAAGACGTGGGCGAGCTCCTCGCCGGAGATCGGGGTGTGGATTTCGGGGGTCATGAAAGGTCCTCGGGAGAGCTGGTCCGGCGCGAGAAGATCGGCCGGGCGGGCCGTGGAAGCCCCGCCCGGCCGGTCGAGGTCACTTGATCGCGACGATCTTGTCGTAGTCGGCCTTGCGGTAGCCGAACTGCTCGAACGTGACCGCCTTGGCGACCGCGTCGATGAACTCCTGCCGGTTGATGTCCGTCACCGTCAGGCCCTTCTCCTTGAAGAAGGTGACGAGTTCGGCCTCGCGCTTCTTGATCTGGTCGGTGGCGCGCCTGGCGGCCTCCTGGGCCACCTCCACGAAGATCTTCTGCTCCTCGGGGGTGAACTTGTCCCAGGTGCCCTTGGCGACGATCGTGTTGAGGTGGTCGACGATGTGGCCGGTCAGGACGATGTGCTTCTGCACCTCGTAGAACTTCTTGGCCTCGATCGTGGTGAGCGGGTTCTCCTGCGCCTCGACGGTGCCGTTCTGCAGCGCCAGGTAGACCTCCGCGAAGGCGATCGGCGTCGTGTTGGCCCCGCAGGCGCGCGGCATGGCGAGGTAGGCCGGAACGTCCGGCACCCGCATCTTCAGGCCCTTCATATCCGCGCAGGCCTTGATCGGCCGGTTGGACGAGGTGTGGCGGGCGCCGTAATAGGTCGTCGCCACGATGTGGTGGCCGGTCTTGTCCTCGTAGCCCTTGTTGAGCTCCTTGTAGATGTCGCTCTTCGTGTAGGCGAGGAGATGGTCGGCGTCGCGGAAGATGAAGGGATAGTAGGTGACGCCGATCGGCGGGAAGGATCGCGCCGCGAAGCTCGAGCCGGAGATGATGATGTCGACCGAGCCCAGCGACAGGCCCTGGTTGATGTCCGTCTCCTTGCCGAGCTGCGAGGCCGGATAGACCTCGATCTGGTACTTGTTGTTGGTCCGCTTCGCGAATTCGTTGGCGGCCCAGACGCTCTCCGTGTGGAACGGCTCGGACGTCTCGTAGACGTGCGCCCACTTCAGTTTGGTCTGCGCCAGCGCGGCGCTGGTGCCCATGGCGAGCCCGAGCGCGGCCGCGACGGCCAGTCCTACGGTCTTCTTCAGCATTCTGATGTCCTCCCTTTTCGTCAGTCGTGGTCGATCCGTGCCGGCCGCCCGTTGCGGGGCGGGCCGGCGATCTTGCGTGCCGGTCGGCCGCGCTCGCCCGCTCCGTCTCCGAAGCTCGACGAGAGCCGCTCCTGCGACCGTTCCAGGTGATGCCGCATCGCTGCGCTGGCCCCCTCGGGGTCCTGGGCCGCGATCGCATCGCGGACGGCCCGGTGCTCGGCGGTCGCCGCGCGCCAGGTCGCCTCGTTCTCGAAATAGAGGGCGAGCTGCTCGAAATAGGGATTGATGCGCTGGTCGAAGAGCTCGCCCACGAAGCGCACAAGGACCGCGTTGTCGAGCATCGCCGTGATGGTGGTATGGAAGGCGCGGTCCATCGCGATCAGCTCTTCCTTGCCCCCGCCCCGGTCCATCTCGGCCAGGATGGCGTCTAGCCGCGCGACGTCCTCGGGCCCGGCCACGCGCGCCGCCTCCGCCGCGATGGCGCTCTCGACGAACTGGCGCGCCCTGAGGAGCTCGAACGGCCCCTCGATCGGCGCGGGCCCGGCCGGCGCGGCCGCCGCCGCGGGCGGCTCGACCACGTAAATGCCGGAGCCGACCCGGATCTTCAGCCGCCCCTCGACCTCGAGCGCGATCAGCGCCTCGCGCACCGTCGGCCTTGATACGCCGAGCTGCTCGGCGAGCTCGCGCTCCGTCGGCAGCCGCCCGCCGACCGGGTATTCCCCCCGGTCGATCAGCTGGCGCAGCTGGTCCGCGACCTGTCTGTAGAGACGGCGCGGCTCGATGGCGGCGAGCGGCAACGAAAGTCCTCCCGAACAAATCCACGTCGGCGCCGTTGGATCGGCGCTCCTGGAGCGGAGCCGTGCCTGGGGCCCGGGTCGATCGACAGTACGTCACCGTACGGTAGATTGGTCAGACCAATTGACCGGGACATTGACGCTGTCCGGCGCCCCGTGTCAAGGTCCCCGCCCCGACAGAAACGAAGACGGAAACGCCATGCGCCTCGGACCCGACCTTCTCGACCGCCTCCCCGCCGCCGTGGCGCGCCCGCGCTACGACCGCGAGGCCGTCGGCTGCGGCGTCGTGCACCTCGGGATCGGCGCCTTCCACCGCGCCCACCAGGCGGTCTATTTCGACGATGTCCTGGCCGGGGGCGAGACCGAGTGGGGCATCGCCGCCGCCAGCCTGCGCAGCCCCGACACCCGGGACGCCCTGGAGCCGCAGAACGGGCTCTACACCCTCGCGGTCCGCGCCGGCGACGGCGAGGCGCTCCGGGTGATCGGCTCGGTCCAGCAGGTGCTGGTCGCCCCCGAGGATCCCGAGCGGCTCATCGCGCTACTCGCCGATCCGCGCATCCGCATCGTGACGCTCACGATCACCGAGAAGGGCTATTGCCACGACCCGGCGACCGGCGCGCTCAAGGAGGACCACCCGGACGTCGTCCACGACCTCGGCGACCTGTTCCGCCCGCGCTCCGCCCTCGGCTTCCTGGCCGCCGCCCTCGCCGGCCGCTTCGCCGCCGGCACGCCGCCCTTCACCATCGTGTCCTGCGACAACCTCCCGGCCAACGGAAAAACCCTCAAGGCGGTGCTCGACCGCTTCTGCGCCCTCGTCTCCGACGAGCTCGGCCAGTGGGTGCGCGACGAGGTCTGCTGCCCCTCCTCCATGGTCGACCGCATCGTCCCGGCGACCACCGACGAGGACCGCGCCCGCGTCTCCGCCGCCCTCGGCGTGACCGACGCCTGGCCGGTGATGACCGAGCCCTTCACCCAGTGGGTGCTGGAGGACCGTTTCCCGAACGGCCGGCCGGATCTCGCCGCCGTCGGCGTGGAGCTCGTCGACGACGTCGAGCCCTTCGAGCACATGAAGCTGCGTCTTCTCAACGGCAGCCACTCGACGCTCGCCTATCTGGGCTACCTCGGCGGCTACCAGACCGTCTCCGAGACCATGGCCGATCCCGCCTACGCGCGCCTCGTCCGCGGCCTGATGGACGAGGAGGCGACCCCCACCCTGCACATGCCGCCCGGCACGGACCTGACCGCCTACAAGGACGCGCTGATCGAGCGTTTCCGGAACCCGGCCCTGAAGCATCGCACCTGGCAGATCGCCATGGACGGCTCGCAGAAGCTGCCCCAGCGCCTGCTCGGCACCATCCGCGACCGCCTCGCGGCCGGGGCCTCCATCGACCGCCTCGCCCTCGGCGTGGCCGCCTGGATGCGCTACGTGACCGGCGTCGACGAGAAGGGCGAGCCGATCGACGTCCGCGACCCGATGGCGTCCCGCTTCAAGGACATCGCGGCGGCCGCCGGCAACCCCGAGACCCTGGCCGCCAGCCTGATCGGCATCCGCGAGATCTTCGGCGACGACCTCCCCGCCGAGCCGAGGTTCATCCGCCCGGTCAAGGAGGCTCTGGCGAGCCTCTATCGGGTCGGCGCGCGCGCCACGGTCGCCGAGACCGCCGGCCGCTGAGCCCCTCCGAAAGCGAAAATGCCCGGGCGGGTGCCCGGGCATTGTCTTCGAGAGCACAGAGGCTGTTGGCGCGTCACGGCTTCCGCTGGTCGGCCGGCGGCAGGAACTTCGTCGAATAGACGTCCTCCGGCTTCGGCACCGCCTTCAGGGCGTAGGCCTCGGCGGCGACCTCGATCGACTTCAGCATCCGGGCAGGGTCGACATGGCCGAAGCCGTTTGCCTTGATGCCGGGGGTCAGCATGGCGCGGTCGAGAACGAACTTCAGCCGCGCCTTCTCCAGGTCCTGCTTGACCAGCGGGTCGACCTTGGCGAGCGTCGGGATGACGCCGTCCGGGTCCTTCGCCACGTCCTTGAGGCCCGCGACGGTCGCCCGCA
Organism: Prosthecomicrobium sp. N25; assembly: GCF_037203705.1. Lineage (NCBI taxonomy): Bacteria > Pseudomonadati > Pseudomonadota > Alphaproteobacteria > Hyphomicrobiales > Kaistiaceae > Prosthecomicrobium > Prosthecomicrobium sp. N25. The sequence goes on along the minus strand of NZ_JBBCAT010000004.1, from coordinate 101,522 downwards.
CGAAGGCCGCGACGGTGTCCGGGTTCTTCTCGGCGAATTCCTTGCGGACGATGACGGTCGAGCCGTAGAGGTCGAGACCGTTGTCCGGGAAGGAGAAGACCACGATGTCGGCCTCGGCGACGCCGACGCCGGTCAGGTTGAAGACCGACGTGGAGGCGAAGCCCGAGATCGCGTCGACCTGCCCCTGCACAAGCATCGCCTCGCGCAGCTGCGGCTGCATGGAGGTCCACTTCACCGCCGCCGGATCGAGCCCGTTGGCCTTGGCGAAGGCCGGGAACATCAGTCGCGAGGAGTCCGCCTCCGGTGAGCCGAGATTCTTGCCGACGAGGTCCTTCGGGCTCTTGATGCCGCTCTTCTTCAGCGTGATGATCGAGTTCAGCGTCTTGTCGAAGGTCTGGAAGACGCCGATGACCGGGTTGGTCGGGTTCTCGCCGTTGTACTTGATGACGGCGTTGATGTCCGAGAAGCCGATGTCGTAGGCGCCGCTGGCGACCTTGGTGACCGCGTCGCCCGAGCCGAAGCCGCGGTCGATCTTGACGTTCAGGCCTTCCTTGGTGAAGTAGCCGCGCTCCTGCGCCACCGTCCAGATCGCATGGTTGCCCTGCACGGCCCAGTCGAGCGTGAACTTCACGTCCTTGGCTTGCGCCCACGCGGCCCCGGTCCCGAGCGCCAGCGCCACGGCCCCGGCCAATACAGACTTCGCAATTCCGATCGTCATGCGACCCTCCGGACTCCGCCCCGTCGAGCCCGTCCCGGGTCTCGCGGAGACTGTTACCGGGGCGTCAGTTCAACACCGGACCGGCGGCCTGTCGAGCGGTTTTTTGGGCAGCATAGAAGTTGATCACCGGAGATTGCGAGGCGCCCGGACGGCCTCCCGGCGGACCGTTCAGATCAGCCGCAGCCCCTTGAAGCTGGCGTGCCCGTCCCGGCCCACGATGATGTGGTCGTGCACCGCGATGCCGAGCGGCTTGGCGATGTCGACGATCTGGCGCGTCATCGTGATGTCCGCCTGGGAGGGTGTCGGGTCGCCGGACGGGTGGTTGTGCACCAGGATCACCGCCGTCGCGGAGAGCTCCAGCGCCCGCTTGATCACCTCGCGCGGGTAGACCGGGGTGTGGTCGACCGTGCCGACCTGCTGCACCTCGTCGGCGATCAGGCCGTTGCGCTTGTCCAGGAACAGGATGCGGAACTGCTCCTTGGGCTCGAACGCCATCGCGGCCCGGCAGTAGTCGATGACGTTCGCCCAACTCGACAGGACCGGCTTCTTGCGCACCTCGCCGCGGGCGAAGCGCTGCGCGGCGGCGAGCACCAGCTTGAGATCGGTCGCCGCCCCGTCCCCGACGCCATCGACCTCGACGAGCCTTTCGTGAGGCGCCGCCAGGACTTCCGAGAAGGACCCGAATCGCTGGATGAGGGTTTTGGCGAGCGCCTTGACGTCCCGGCGGGGGATCGAGCGGAAGAGGACGAGCTCGAGCAGCTCGTAATCCGGCAAGCCGTCGGCGCCGCGCTCCCGGAAGCGCGCCTTCAGGCGCTCCCGGTGTCCGTGCCAGTGCGGCTCCTTCGAGGCGGGGGTCCTCGCGTCGTCGAAGCCGTCCATGGCGCTCCGTCAGATCCCGTAGGGTGGCTTGTGTAGCCCGGCGGGCGAGAGCGTGAAGATCTCGCAGCCGGTCTGGGTTACCCCTACGGTATGCTCGAACTGGGCGGAAAGCGAGCGGTCGCGCGTCACCGCCGTCCAGCCGTCCCCGAGAACCTTCACGTGCGGCCGCCCGAGGTTCACCATCGGCTCGATCGTGAAGATCATGCCGGGCTTCAGGGTCACACCCTCGCCGGGCCTGCCGTAGTGAAGGATGTTGGGCGAGTCGTGGAACAGGAGCCCGACCCCGTGGCCGCAGAAGTCGCGGACCACCGAGCAGCGCTCCGCCTCGACGAAGTCCTGGATCGCCGCCCCGATGTCGCCCGTGCTGGCCCCCGGCTTGACGGCCGCGCAGCCGCGCATGAGCGCCTCCCAGGTCACCTCGACGAGCCGCTCCGCCGCCCGTTTGACGTTGCCGACCAGGTACATCCGCGAGGAGTCCCCGTGCCAGCCGTCGAGGATCAGCGTCACGTCGATGTTGACGATGTCGCCGTCGCGCAACGGCTTGTCGTTCGGGATGCCGTGGCAGACCACGTGGTTGATCGACGTGCAGCAGCTCTTGGTGTAGCCGCGGTAGTTCAGCGTCGCCGGGATCGCGCCGTTGTCCAGCCCGAAGCGATAGACGAAGTCGTCGATCTCCAACGTGGTCGTCCCGACCCGCACGAGATGCGTCAGTTCGTCCAGACACCGCGCCGCGAGCTGCCCCGCCCGGCGCATGCCCTCGAAGCCGTCCGGCCCGTAGAGCCGGATCGCCCCGGTATTCCTGGGCGGCGCCGTCGCCGCATCGATGTAGGTGACCATGACAGGCTTTGCGTTTGATACGAGGGATAGCCACCTATATAATTGTCATTGGGTCGCGCGCCAGCAGCGAATTCCTCGCCTAGCGCGATGACTGCGATCAGATTCGGGAGAACAGACATGATTCCGCGCCCTTGGGAGGTTTGAAATCCCTACAACGCCGTTGCCTTGGCAATGTGCGGATAAATGCGCAACAGGTCATCGCAAATTTGGTGACCTAGGGTCCTTGCGCGACAGAATGAATCGACAGCGCTGTTGAGCGTATTCATACGACCTTTTCTTGAGATCCGGACAAACTCAGGCTCTCTCGAAGCTCGAATGTCCTTATCTGCCGAGTCCAGATAGGTGTAGAACTTTACGATCTTGGCCACCATGCTGGGGTCGAGTGAGGCCAGAGATGTCGTGTGTGCGCGGTAGAAGAGGTCGCTGTGTGACGACCTAAGCAGAACAGGCATGCCGTCAGCCACTCTCTCGACCATCCAATCCAGTCGCAGGCGGTAGTGCAAGGCGTCATCGAGGCCGCCAGTGTTCAATTTGATCTCTATGAAGAGCCCCGTAAGAATTTGCCTCTTGGTGCGTCGCGCCAGGTATAACTCGCGTCCTATCTCGAAAATCTTCGCAAATCCGAAAAAAACAATGAGAAGCCAGATCTTGTACTCGAACAAAAATTCCAGAACACGGAACAGCAGCCGGGTGATTGGTGAGTTCCACCATGCCAGGAATTCCGCCAGCCCCGATGAGACCAAGGGCGGATTGCTCAAGGGCAAGTTCTGGACTTCAACCTTGATGTCCATGGGCAGCCGACGTCCGCATCGATGACGAGACCTGCGGCGACGGCATCACAATCCCTACGCGAATTCAATCCCCCGCTCCACCACGATCTCCTCCGGCGTGACCCTGCACGCATACGCGACCGCCTCGACGCCGCGCGCCATCGCCCTCTCGAAGGCGCGGGCGTAGGCGGGGTCGATGTCCGTGGCCAGGGCGAAGCGGTCCGCGTCCGGGCGTTGGACGAGGTAGACCATCACGGCCCGGTGCCCCGCCTCGACCTGGTCGCCCAGTTCCTCCAGGTGCTTGGCCCCGCGGGCGGTGACCGAATCCGGGAACTCGGCGAGCCCGGACCGGCGGAGCAGGTGGACGTTCTTCACCTCCACGAAGACGCGCCCGCGCGCCGGGTCTTCGAGCAGCAGGTCGACGCGGCTGTTGCGGCCGTACTTCACCTCCCGCCGAAGACCCATATAGCCCGCCAGCTCGGCGATCACCCCGCCGCGGATCGCCTCCTCGACGAGACGGTTCGGGTGCGCGGTGTTGATGCCGACCAGCGCCCCGTCGGCCTCGACCAGCTCCCAGGAATGGGCGAGCTTCCGCTTGGGGTCCTCCGACCGCGACAGCCAGACCCGCGAGCCCGGCAGCGCGAGCCCGAGCATCGCCCCGGGATTGGCGCAATGGGCCGTCACCGGCCCGCCCTCGTCCAGGTCCACGTCCGACAGGAACCGCTTGTAGCGCTGCCGCAAGCGGCCGGTGAGGAGAGGCTGGGCGAAACGCATCGGCGGGCTCCTTGGGGCGAGCTCCCTCCCACACCGTCCCGCCTGTCCCGTCAAGCCCGGCGGGGGAAACGAATCGCACCCTTCCGTCCCGGGCGTGACTGACCTACCGTGAGGATCGGACGTGACCGCCTTGCAGCCGGATAGGGCCGCACCGGCGCTCGTGCCGAAAACTTGGGCAACTTGCCCGAGGGTTGCGCAAATCAGAGGGCCGTCTCCGCATTTTCCTGGTCACGAATCCGGCTTGCGCCGCGGCCCGGGGTTTGCGGAAATGACGGTAACGGACCGGCATGGGGGCTGCAGAACGATGACCGTCACCGCCTTCGACGAGATGACGGCGCTCGGACAGGAATGCCGGTCCGGCTATGAGATCGTGCAGTCCTGGCTGGGCGCCACTCCGACCGAACTCCTGCGCCTGCGCCAGCAGGAGGCCGAGCTCCTGTTCCGCCGCATCGGCATCACCTTCGCGGTCTACGGCGACGCGGAGGGCGAGGAGCGCCTGATCCCCTTCGACATCGTGCCGCGCATCCTGACCCGCCCGGAGTGGGACCGGCTGTCGAAGGGGCTGGAGCAGCGGGTCAACGCGCTGAACAGTTTCCTGAAGGACGTCTACGGCAAGGGCGAGATCCTGCGCGCCGGCGTCGTTCCCGAGGACCTCGTCTATCGCAACCCCTACTACCGCCCCGAGATGCAGGGGCTCAGGCTTCCGCACGATATCTACGTCTCGATCGCCGGCATCGACATCGTCCGCGTCGACGCCGAGACCTTCTACGTGCTCGAGGACAACGCCCGCACGCCCTCCGGGGTCTCCTACATGCTGGAGAACCGCGAGGTGATGATGCGGCTCTTCCCCGAGCTCTGCGCCCGCCACCGCATCGCGCCCGTGGAGAACTACGCCGACGAGCTCCTCGCCACCCTGAAGACCATCGCCCCGCGCAGCGCCCCCGGCGAGCCGACCGTCGCGCTCCTGACCCCCGGCCCCTTCAACTCGGCCTACTACGAGCACTCCTTCCTGGCCGACAAGCTCGGCGTCGAGCTCGTCGAGGGCCGCGACCTCTTCGTGCGCGAGAGCATCCTCTACATGCGCACCACCGAGGGGCCGAAACGGGTGGACGTGGTCTACCGCCGCGTCGACGACGACTTCATCGACCCCCTCGCCTTCCGTCCCGATTCGGTCCTCGGCGTCCCCGGGCTGCTCTCCGCCTACCGGGCCGGCAATGTCACGCTCGCCAACGCGGTCGGCACGGGCGTCTCGGACGACAAGGCCGTCTACAGTTACATGCCGGAGATCATCCGCTTCTATTCCGGCGCCGAGCCGATCCTCAACAACGTGCCGACCTGGCGCTGCCGGGAGCCCGAGTCGCTCCGCTACGTGCTCGACAACCTCGGCGACCTCGTCGTCAAGGAGGTGGACGGGTCGGGCGGCTACGGCATGCTGGTCGGGCCGAAGGCCGACAAGGCCACGATCGAGTCCTTCCGCGACAAGCTCGTCCGCGACCCCAGCAAGTTCATCGCCCAGCCCACCCTGGCGCTCTCCACCGTGCCGACCTTCGTCGGCGAGGGCGTCGCGCCTCGCCACGTCGACCTCCGCCCCTACGTGCTGACCGGCGCGGACGGCGTGAAGACCGTCCCCGGCGGCCTCACTCGCGTGGCCCTCAAGGAAGGGTCCCTGGTGGTCAACTCCAGCCAGGGCGGCGGCACCAAGGACACCTGGGTCGTCGACGTGCCGGTGCTGGACGGCACGTCGCAGGCCCAGTTGCAGAGCCAGTCGCAGATGCAGTCCCAGACCGGAAAGGCCTGAGCACCGCCAGCCCGCGCCCTCGCGTATCGTCCAGGAGCCGACCACCCCGATGCTGAGCCGCACCGCCGACAGTCTCTACTGGCTCTCCCGCTACGTCGAGCGCGCTGAGAACACCGCGCGGATCATCGACGCGGCGACCCGCCTCGCCGCCCTGCCGGCCGGTTACGGCGCCGCCACCAACGAGTGGGAATCGGCGCTCGCCGCGACCGGCTGCCTGGAGGCCTTCCGGCAGCACTACGACCGGGCCGACGCCGAGACCGTGGTCGAGTTCCTCGCCTTCTCGCCGCAGAACCCGTCGTCCATCAAGAACTGCCTCGAGGTCGCGCGCTTCAACGCCCGCTCGGTGCGCACCGCCCTGACCACCGAGCTCTGGGAGACGATCAACACCGCCTGGCTGGAACTCAAGAACTTCCCTGCAAGGGACCCGACCCAGCGTCTCTCGGACTTCCTGCGCTTCGTCAAGCAGACCTCGCTGTCCTTCGACGGTTCGGCCTACCGGACCATGCTGCGCAGCGACAGCTACTGCTTCACCCGCATCGGCGTTTACATCGAGCGGGCGGACGCGACGGCCCGCATCCTCGACGTGAAGTATCACGTGCTGCTGCCGCCCGGCGCCAAGGTCGGCGGCAGCCTCGACTATTTCCAGTGGTCCTCGATCCTGCGCTCCGTGTCGGCCCTGACCGCCTATCACTGGGTCTACCGGCAGAACGTGAAGCCCTGGCTCGTGGCCGACCTCTTGATCCTCAACCAGCAGATGCCCCGATCGATCGCCTCCTGCTACGAAAACATCACGCGCTACCTGGACATGCTCGCCCGCCACTACGGCCGCCAGGGGCCGAGCCAGCGCCTCGCGCGCGCCACCTTCACCCATTTGCAGAACTCGAAGCTTGACGATGTCTTCCAGGGCGGTCTTCACGACTACCTGTCGGGCCTGATCGCCGATAACAGCCGGCTCGGCAGCCTGATCAACGACCAGTATCTCACCTGAACGACCGGGGGACACCACCATGCGCCTCCGGATCACCCACGAGACGCTCTACGCCTACGAGAAGCCCGCCACCTATGCGATCCAGGCGCTGCGCCTGATGCCGCGCGGGTCCGACAATCAATATGTGGTGGACTGGCGCATCGACGTCAGCCAGGACTGCCGCCTGGCCCCGGTGGATGACCACTACGGCAACCTCACCCACGCCTTCTCGATCGACGGCCCGATCGCCGAGCTTTCCATCGTGGCCTCCGGCGAAGTCGTCACCGAGGATCCGACGGGCGTGCTGCGCGGCGTTCCCGAGCGCATGCCGCCGAAGCTCTACCTGCGCGATACGGCCCTGACCAAGGCCGATTCCGCCATCCGCGACTTCGCCCGGGAGGTCGCGGCCGGCGAAGGCGGAGACCGGCTGTCAACCCTCCACGCCCTCATGCGCCGGCTGAACCGGGAGCTCCGCTACGACCGCGAGGCGACCGAGGCCGCCACCACCGCGGCCGAGGCCTTCGCGACCGACCACGGCGTCTGCCAGGACCTCGCCCACATATTCGTCTCCGCGGCGCGCGTCCTCGACATCCCCGCCCGCTACGTCTCCGGCTACATGTACGACCCGGCCGAGCCCGGCCCGCTCGGCGCCAGCCACGCCTGGGCCGAGGCCTGGGTCGGCGGCAGCCTAGGCTGGATCGGCTTCGACGCCGCCAACGACCGCTGCCCCACCGACGCCTACGTCCGCCTCGCCTGCGGCCTCGACTACCTCGACGCCGCCCCCATCCGCGGCACCCGCTACGGCGGCGACGGCGAAGCCATGACGGTCCGGGTCACGGTGGAGAAGACGGGGGAGTTTTGAGGCTTGCGGGTAAAATTGCCATGCCCGATGCCGCGGACCGGGGCCCACCCCTGGCGGTATCTCCTTGCAAGAGGCACGCGATCATGGCCGGCGTGGACTGAGCCACCCGGATCAGCCGGGTGGCGCCCCTTGCGATCCCGCCCGCCATCTGCGAAACCGCAGGGCGCGGGACGGGCCGACGGGGTGGGACCATGACCTATTGTTGCGGGATCTTGGTGAGGGGCGGTCTGGTGATGATCGCCGACACGCGCACGAATGCCGGCCTCGACAACATCGCCACCTTCCGCAAGCTGCATGTCTTCAACCGCCCGGGCGAGCGCGCCATCGCGGTCGCCACCGCCGGCAACCTGGCGATCAGCCAATCCATCGTCAGCCTCGTGACCGAGGGCTTCGAGAACCCGGAGACCGGCGAGATCGAGACGATCGAGTCGGCCCCGACCATGTTCAAGACCGCCCAGCTCCTCGGCCGCGCCATCCGAGAGGTCTATCGCCTCGACGGTCGCATGCTGGAGCAGAAAAACCTCAGTTTCGACGTGACCATGCTGCTCGGCGGCCAGATCAAGGGCGGCCGGCTCCGCCTCTTCATGGTCTATTCGGCCGGAAACTTCATCGAGGCGACCGTCGACACGCCCTACCTGCAGATCGGCGAACACAAGTACGGCAAGCCGATCCTCGATCGCGCCATCAAGTTCGACGTCGACCTGCCCGACGCCCTGAAGATCGGCCTCATCTCCATGGATTCGACCATGCGGTCGAATCTCGGCGTCGGCATGCCGATCGACCTCGCCGTGATGCGCCGCGACGCCGTCCAGACCGAACTCGTCCACCGCGTCGAGCCGGGCGAACCCTATTTCCATGACCTGCGCGAGCGCTGGTCGGCCGCGCTCCGGGCCGCCCACCAGAACATCCCGCGCCCGCCCTACGGGCTCGACAACTAAGAATTCTAGCAACTTTCTCGCTCAAATCCGCCGGCCCGGCTGAACCCGTCCGCAACGCCCCCTGCCCCATGATCGGGCACGCAGGATGGCGGGCTTCACGGGCGATGCTGTTTGAGAGGATCCGGAGTGTGTTCGGCAGGGCGACGGGCGACGCGTCCGTCGTGCAGTCGATCGCCGCCCTCGTCGCCTGCACCATGCTGTTCCTGTCGATCTCCGCCGCCTGGACCGCGCAGCAGTCGAACGATCTCGCCGTCGCCCGGCAGGTCCGGCTCGCCTGGAACGGCTTCGAACAAGAGCAGGACCAGATCGCCGTAGACATCCAGCGCACGGCCATCTCCGACGAGGTCTACCGCCGCACGCATTTAAAATTCGAGCCAGATTTCGCCGAGCGCGTGTTCGGCGACCGCCTCTGGCGCGACCACCGCCACGACATCGTGCTCGTCGTCTCCCCCGCCCGCACGGTCCTGCAGGGCCACATCGCCGGCCGCTCGACCGATCCGAAGGATCTGCGCGGCATCCTCGCCGACGTCTCCCCCGTCATCGACCGCCTCCGCCTGCAGGTGGCCGAGGCGGCCCACCGGCCGGCCGGCGGCGACGATCCGGAGCAGATCGTCGGCAAGGTCCTGCGCGAGCAGGCCGTCATGCAGGTGACCGGCCAGGCCGCGATCGTCGCGGCCGTCGCGATCGTCCCCGACGACGGCAAGGTTCCCAAGAAGACCATTCCGCCGACGATCGTGGTGAGTGTACGGCTCGTCGCCGGCGACATGCTGGAGCGGCTCGCTCGCCGCTTCGTGCTTCCGGACCTCCGGTTCCGCCCGCCCGCGTCCGACGACGACGAGATCGGCCGCGCAGCGATCCCCGTGAAGAGCACGGCCGGCGAGACGCTCGGCTTCCTCCTCTGGCGCCCCCATCAGCCCGGCTACCAGATGATGCAGCACCTGGCGCCCCTGCTCCTCGTCGCCATGGCCCTGTTCGTCGCCTTCGCGCTCGTCGTCGTCCGCAAGTTCAACCGCCGCACCCGCGAACTCGCCGACAGCGAGGCGCGCGCCACCTACGCCGCCCTGCACGACGCCCTGTCGGGCCTCGCCAACCGCGTCCTGCTCGGGCAGCGCATCGAGGAGGCCCTGGCGGAGGCTGCCACCGACCCGAAGCGCTGCACCGCGATCGTCTATGTCGACCTCGACAAGTTCAAGGACATCAACGACACGCTCGGCCATCAGGCGGGTGACGAGGTGATCCGCCAGACGGGCCGGCGCCTCGCCGCCATCGCGCGCGACGGCGATACGGCGGCCCGCATCTCCGGCGACGAGTTCTGCCTCGTGATCCGCTCCGCGCCGACCCGCCAGGAGGTCGAGAACCGGCTGTCGCAGATCGTCGCCGAGATCGCCCGTCCTGTGTCCTTCGGCGAGCGCACCATCTACCCGGCCGCGAGCGTCGGCTGCGCCATCGCGCCGGTCGATGGCACCGACCGCGCCGAGATCCAGCACAAGGCCGACCTGGCGCTCTACCGGGCGAAGGGTGGCGGCCGCGGCCGCTGGTTCCTGTTCGAGCCCGACATGGACGACGGTCACCGCAAGCGCCAGTCCCTCCGCCAGGACCTCCGCGCCGCGCTGACCGAGAATCGCCTGACCGTGCTCTACCAGCCCTTCTTCTCCGTCGCCGAGATGAAGGCCGTCGGCGTGGAGGCCCGCGTCGCCTGGGACCACCCGACCCGCGGGCGCATCTCGGCCGGCGAGTTTATCCCGATCGCCGAGGAATGCGGCCTCATCCGCGACATCGGCGCCTTCATCCTGCACCGCGCCGCCCGCGACGCCCACCGCTGGCCCGGCATCAAGCTGGCCGTCAACATCTCGCCGATCGAGATGCGCCAGCCGACCTTCGCGGCGGACCTCCTGGCGATCCTCGCCGACGAGGGGTTCGACCCGGACCGCCTGCAGGTCGACATCACCGAGAACATCCTGCTGACCGACGCCGACGTGGCCATCTCGGCGATCGAGACGCTGCGCGCCGCCGGCGTCGGCATCGCGCTCGACGAGTTCGGCTCCGGCCAGTCGAGCTTCAACTACCTGTCGCGCTTCCGCTTCGACACGATCAAGATCGACCGCAGCTTCGTCGCCAAGCTGGAGACCTCCGCGGAGGTCGCCACCATCGTCCACTCCATGGTGGAACTGGCCGGCAAGCTCGGCCTGGAGACGGTCGCCGAGGGCGTGGAGACCTTCGGCCAGTTCCGCTTCGTCCAGGCCGCCGGCTGCAGCGCCGTCCAGGGCCACCTCTGCGCCAAGCCGATGCCAGCCGCCGAAGTCGCCAAGTTCCTGGAGCGCCCGCTGAACGACCGCTTCCGCGCGGTGGCGTGAGGGCTTCAGCCCGCCTCAATGCGCGTGGCCGGCGAGGTCCTCGATGATCGGGCAGTCGGGGCGTTCGTCGCCGTGGCAGGCGGAGACCAGGGTGGCGAGGGTCCGCTTGAGGGACTGCAGTTCGCGGATCTTGGCCTCGACCTCACGGATGCGCTGCTCGGCGAGCGACTTCACGTCCGCGGAGGCCCGGTGGGCGTCGCCCCAGAGCGAGAGGAGCTGGCGGCAGTCCTCGACCGAGAAGCCGAGTCCCCGCGCCCGCGCCAGGAACTGGAGCTTGGCGACCTCCGTCCGGCCGTAGTCGCGGTAGCCGTTGGCGCGGCGCGGGGCGGCGAGGAGCCCGATCTCTTCGTAGTAGCGGACCGCCTTTGCGGTCAGCCCGGCCTTTTCGGCGGCAGCGGCAATGTTCATGGGAGGGGTCTCCGGATGCGGTCGTCCGGAGATAAGGGTTCCCGCCACGGGAAGGTCAAGGGGTGACGGTCGGACTCGCGGAGCGGCGTCCAATTCCCCTGAAGAGGCCAAGGATGCCCCTCGGCGGCCGTTCCTGTGCCTGGTCGCGGTAGACCCACTGACCGAAGATGATCCTGTAGGGCATGGTCTCGAAGGTGCGCCAGAAGAGATGCGTGAGCGGAATGGTCACGGCGGTGGTCACCAGCGCGAAGGTGGTCATGGAGAGCGCGATATCGGGCGTGAACAGTCCGAACTTCTTGAACAGGAGACGGGTCGCGTAATACGTGTAGGGATGCACGAGGTAGAGGCTGTAGCTGACGGTTCCAAGGTAGGCCGCCACCTTGTTGCGCAGGAGCAAGCTCGTCAGGCTGCCGGGCTGCACAGCGCAGCAGAAATACAGGATCGAGAAGTAGATCCTCAGCGGCACGAAGCCGTCGGCGAAGCGCGCCCAGACATATTCGACGTGCCCGAGGCTCGCCAGCCAGATCATCATCGGGAAGGCGACGACCTCGACCGTCCGCACGAGCAGCGTCGAGCGTATCAGCTGACGGTCGTAGACGGTCCGGACCAGGACGCCTCCGATGAAGTAGAAGGTGATCGGGAAGGCGAACAGGAATCCGATGCACGCCAGGCCGGCGAGCGCCGCCCCGAGCGGGTGGAAGCGCCGGGCGATGAAGTGATAGGCGAGGCAGGCGAGCGCGTAGTAGTGGACCTCGTAGGTCAGGCTCCACGCGTTCGGGGTGAGCTGGTCCGTATGCGTGTAGAGGTCCAGGAAGAAGAAGGCCGGGATGATCGTCCCGAGATTGTTGAGCTTCGGGTAGGCGTTCGTCATCCCGTTGAGGACGATGAAGAGGATCGTCAGCACCAGGAAGAGGGGGTAGATGCGGACGAAGCGGCGCTTGGCAAAGTCCCAGGGCTCGTAGCGGACGATGCTCGGCCAGATAACGAAGCCGCTGATCATGAAGAAGAGATTGACGCCGAAGACGCCGACGCTCCAGGGCGCGGCCACGGCGGAGACGTAGGCCTCGGACTGGGCGTAGATATGCTCGGCCGACCCTCCGAAGATATGGGCGTAGAACACCATGAGCGCCGCGATGCCGCGCAGCCCGTGGGCACTCTTGTTGAATTCGTCATGCATGGTTCGCCCCCGAATTCAACGCAGCGCCGCAACGGCACAGGACGGCCGGGACGAGGTCCGGCCGGCTGGGAGGAGTCGGAATGCCGAGATTTTGCACAGGTGTCTTTCAAACATGCTTAATGGTATTCAAGAATTCTTATAGGAACGCACGACACCGGGACTGCGCGGGCCGCCCATTCCCCTGTCGAGAGTAGAAAGAGGTCGTGGATCTTTCAAGATCAAAGCATAACCGCGCGCGGCAACTGGCCTGCACTTCACACATTAAGGTTTATGGCGGGAAAGGTTACCCGGCCCGAAATGCCTGCGGGGTCATGTCGGGAGCGCCTCGGCGCCGGCGGCTTCCGCAAGGCGGACCGGAGTGCGCTCCGGCAGGCCGCAGAGCCGTGTCCCATCCGGGAGAGCGAGAAGGGCTCCGGGCCGGTCCGCCCAGGACGTGGAGGACGCGACGCGGCACAGGCCCGCCGCGCGTCGGCGAGCCCGTCGCGCCGGTCCCGCCGTCTCGTCGACCGCCGGGATCAGTGCAGCTTGAAGAGCCCGCTCACGGCGCGCCACTCGCCCGGGCGGACGAGCCGCTGGTGCGCGACCTCGACCTTGAAGATCGGGCCGTCCAGCTCGCGGTTCCAGAAGTCGAGGAATCGTTCGAGCTCCGGAAATTTCGGAGCGAGGTCGTAGTCCTGCCAAATGTATGTCTGAAGGATCGCGGGATGGTCGGGCATGCGATAGAGGATGTTGGCTGTCGTCAGTCCGTATCCTTCCATCTGCAGGCGGAAGGCGTCGTCGACCCGTCTTTCCGGCATGGAGCTTCTCCCTTCACCAAGCTCTGTCCCAAGGAGAGCAAAACCGCTCCCTCCATGCAAGACCCGAATCGTTAAATTATTGTTCCGCCTCAGAGACTTAGCAGCATGGCGCCGAGACTGCTGCCAGACCGCGCGGGCGGTGGCCCGCATGGCTCCGCTCCGGCTGGCACTCTCCCTACGTGAGTGCCAAAAAAATTCGTCCGACCCCCTTGAAGCCCGTCTGGCGCCCGCTTAACTCACAGCCGCGTGTCCCCTCCCCGGGGCCATGGGAGGCACGGGACGAGGGACACGGTCCATCGACCCATCGGGGCGTTCGGAACGAGCGAAGCCCCGTCCATCGGAGGAGCAAGAAACATGGCATTCCGTCCCCTGCACGATCGCGTGGTCGTCCGCCGGCTCGAGGCCGAGCAGAAGACCGCGGGCGGGATCATCATCCCGGACACCGCCAAGGAGAAGCCGCAGGAGGGTGAGGTCGTCGCTGTCGGGCCCGGTGCGCGCGACGAGACCGGCAAGCTGGTTCCCCTCGACGTCAAGGCCGGCGACCGCGTGCTGTTCGGCAAGTGGTCCGGCACCGAGGTGAAGATCGACGGCCAGGATCTCCTGATCATGAAGGAGAGCGACATCCTCGGCATCGTCGAGGCGACCGCATCGGCCAAGAAGGCCGCCTGAGCGACAGACCCGCGATACGTCAAGACAATCGGAGCAGAACAGCCATGGCTGCCAAGGAAGTGAAATTCTCCGTCGATGCGCGCGACAAGATGCTGCGCGGCGTCGACATCCTCGCCAATGCCGTCAAGGTGACGCTCGGCCCCAAGGGCCGCAACGTCGTCATCGAGAAGTCCTTCGGCGCGCCCCGCATCACCAAGGACGGCGTCACCGTCGCCAAGGAGATCGAGCTCGAGGACAAGTTCGAGAACATGGGCGCCCAGATGGTGCGCGAAGTGGCCTCGAAGACGAACGACCTCGCCGGCGACGGCACCACGACCGCGACCGTGCTCGCCCAGGCGATCGTCAAGGAAGGCGCCAAGGCGGTGGCCGCCGGCATGAACCCGATGGACCTGAAGCGCGGCATCGACCTCGCCGTCGAGGCCGTCGTGGCGGACCTCAAGGCCCGCGCCAAGAAGGTCACCTCCAACGAGGAGATCGCCCAGGTCGGCACCATTTCGGCCAACGGCGACACCGAGATCGGCCGCTTCCTCGCCGAGGCGATGCAGAAGGTCGGCAACGAGGGCGTCATCACGGTCGAGGAAGCCAAGAGCCTGACGACCGAGCTCGACGTCGTCGAGGGCATGCAGTTCGACCGCGGCTACATCTCGCCCTACTTCGTCACCAACTCCGAGAAGATGCGCGCCGAGCTCGAGGATCCCTACATCCTGATCTTCGAGAAGAAGCTCTCCGGCCTGCAGGCCATGCTGCCGGTGCTCGAGTCGGTGGTCCAGTCGGGCAAGCCGCTGGTCATCGTCGCCGAGGACGTCGAGGGCGAGGCGCTCGCCACGCTCGTCGTCAACAAGCTCCGCGGCGGCCTCAAGGTCGCGGCCGTCAAGGCCCCGGGCTTCGGTGACCGCCGCAAGGCCATGCTCGAGGACATCGCAATCCTCACGAACGGCCAGGTGATCTCCGAGGACCTCGGCATCAAGCTCGAGAACGTCACCCTCGACATGCTCGGCCGCGCCAAGCGCGTGATGATCGAGAAGGAGAACACCACGATCGTCGACGGCGCCGGCTCCAAGAAGGAGATCGAGGCCCGGGTGTCGCAGATCAAGGCGCAGATCGAGGAGACCACCTCGGATTACGACCGCGAGAAGCTCCAGGAGCGCCTGGCCAAGCTCGCGGGCGGCGTCGCGGTGATCCGCGTCGGCGGCGCGACCGAGGTCGAGGTGAAGGAGAAGAAGGACCGCGTGGACGACGCCATGCACGCAACCCGTGCCGCGGTCGAGGAAGGCGTCTTGCCGGGCGGCGGCGTCGCCCTGCTCCGCGCCCTCGGCGCCCTCGCCGCCCTCACCCCGGCCAACGCCGACCAGAAGACCGGCATCGAGATCGTCCGCAAGGCGATCCAGTCGCCGGCCCGCCAGATCGCCATCAACGCCGGCGACGACGGCTCCATCGTGGTCGGCAAGATCCTCGAGAACAAGGACAGCGCCTTCGGCTGGAACGCCCAGACCGGCCAGTACGGCGACATGTTCAAGTTCGGCGTGATCGACCCGGCCAAGGTCGTGCGCACCGCGCTCCAGGACGCCGCCTCCGTGGCCGGCCTCCTGATCACCACCGAGGCGATGGTCGCCGAGAAGCCCAAGAAGGCCTCCGCCGCGCCGGCAGGCATGCCCGGCGGCGGCATGGGCGACATGGACTTCTGATCGACCGATCGGAAACGAGCACAAGGGGCGCCGGAGCGATCCGGCGCCCTCTTTCTTTGCCGCAGAGGCGCAAAAAGAAAGGGCGCGGCAACCGCCACGCCCCCCGTGAATGGCCCGACGAACGGGGCCTTCGATCTTCGAATCCGACTTCCGGAACGGCCGTGCAGATCAAAACTTCCAGGTCGGGCCTCAATTTCGGCGCAAGCCGCAGCCGTCCTGTGATCTCAATCTAGGGCCCCGTTGTTTCAGGGGCATGTCGTCGCACGGCATTTGTATTTCTATTGATGAAACAGGGTGGGAACCGGGGACCGCGTCCCCGTGGGCATCCTCCGCCCTGCCCCTGCGGGTCGCGGAGCCTCGCTGCAATGCCCGCTCAGGGCCCGGCTCCCGCGACGGCCCTGGAACCCGGCCCCGGGCTGCGGCGTGGTCCGCGCATCCGGACGGGCGCCTCACGCGTAACCGTCCGGCCCGCCCCGGAGACGCCGCCATGCAAGAGCCCCACCTGACCGCCGCCGCCCTTCTGCTCCTGATCGGCGGCACGATGCCCGCCGCCGCGGAGACCTGCTTCCGCCAGTGCCTGGCCCCGCGCCTAACCGATAGCGCCATCCCGGACGACCGCATCCGCTTCGAGATGCGCCGCTGCCGCGACCTCTGCGAGGGCGAGGCGCTCGCCCGGGTCGCGGACCCGGTCCGCCGCCGCGTCGAGTCCTGCCGGCCGGAACCCCTGTCCCTCGACGAGTTCAGGGCGGTGCGCGGCGCCAGCCCCTCCTACGTGGTCCAGTCGAACGCCTTCACGTGGGACGTCAGGAACCCGCTGCCCGGCAAGGTGATCCGCGAGATCGAGATCGTCGCGCAGACCATGGACCTGCGCGACACCGTGATGACGGCCGCCGGCACCGTGATGCCCGGCGAGAGCGAGACGCTTCTGGTCGCCGGCTTCTTCGACGGCTATCCGAACGCGCGCTACGCCACCAAGGTGCGCACGATCTGGGCCTGCAGCCTCGACTGAGCCTGTCAGCGGCTGGCGATCGCCACGGGAGCGGCCCGCGCCGGACCCCCCTCCGGCCCGGCATAGGCCAGGCCCGTCGCCCTGGCCTGGCCGAGCGAGACGACCGACGCCGTCGTCATGGCGGCGAGAAGAAGGGCAGGAATGATCTTGCTCATCGCGGGAACCTCGGAGCCGGCTCTATCCTTGTTCCGGTCTGAGTAACCCGCCGCACCTGGAGCGACGCTGACCGGCCCATTCACGCAAGGTTCAGCGACGCCCCGCCGCCCCTCGACCGCCAGATGCTTGCGCCCTCCCGCGTTTTTCGGAATACCAGCTGCATTGCCCGCCCCGGCGCCCGATCCGCCGCCACGCCTCGTACGAGGCGGCGAGGCCCGAGGGCCGACCGACGGCTCCCCAACCAGAGGTCTCGATGGAACTGACCCGACGCCTGCTACTCCTCGGTCTCGCCGCCGCCGGCACCGCTGTCGCGACCGATGCGATGGCAGCCCGGAAGCGCAGCCCGAAGCGCAGCGCCTCCACGCGCTCGTCCAGGCGCAAGGCGCGCAGCGAGGAGGCCGCCAAGGCGCCGCCGTCCCTGCCCAAGCGGCCCGACGGCCAGCCGCTGCGCATCCCCGAGATCGTCGCCCTGCCGGACGGCGAGGTCTACGAACTGAAGGCCGGCCCGGGCTCCCACGCCTTCGTGCCCGACAAGCCCGTCCCGGTCGCCGGATACGGCGGCGGCTACCTCGGCCCGGCCCTCAAGGTGAAGAGCGGCACCACCCCGCGCGTGCGCCTCGTCAACGGCCTCGACCGCCCGACCAACCTGCACTGGCACGGCCTCCTCGTCCCCGGCGAGGCCGACGGCGGCAGCCACCCCGGCGTAGCCCCCGGCGGGACCTGGGAGGCCGCCCTGCCCATCGACCAGCCGGCCGCCACGCTCTGGTACCATGCCCATGTGCATGGGCGTGTCGCCGCCGACCTGCACGACGGCCTCGCCGGTCTCTTGATCGTGGACGACGGCTCCGACGAGCGGCTCGGCCTGCCGTCCGCCTGGGGCGTCGACGACATTCCCCTCGTTCTCCAGGACCGGGTCTTCGACGACGGCGGCGCCCCGCGCTACGAGGAGAACGCCGGCGTCTTCGACCACGGCTTCCGCGGCAACCGCATGGTCGTCAACGGCACGCTCGACGCGGTCGCGACCGTGCCGCAGCGCCTTGTCCGCCTCCGCCTGCTGAACGCCTCGAGCGCCCGCGTCTACCGCCTGTACCTGGAGGACGAGCGCGCCTTCAAGCTGATCGCCACCGACGGCGGCTACCTGCCCGCCCCCGTCGACGCCGATACGATCTCGCTCGCGCCCGGCGAGCGCGCCGAAATCCTGGTCGACTTCGCGGACGGCGGCACCGCCCTGATGACGACACCCGACGAGCACGAGCACCGCGTCGGCCTGCGCGCCATGCGCATGCCGGACGTCATCTCCACCCCGGTGCGCCTCTGCGCCTTCCACACCGAGAAGGACGACAAGCCGGCCGCCAAGCTGCCCGCGGCTCTGGCCGCCCTGGCCGAGCCCGATCGCGCCGCATCGGTCCGCACACGCAACTTCCGGCTCCAGCTGCGCGGCGGGCGTCCGATGTCCGCCTCGGCCGCCCACCTTCACCAAGCCCCCGGCCAGCACGACGGCACGGGCGACGCCGTCGAGCGCCCCGCCATGGCGATCAACGGCAAGTCCTTCGACCCGACGCGCATCGACGAGGAGGTGAAGCTCGGGACCACGGAGATCTGGGAGGTCGTCTCCCCCGAGATGGGACACCCGTTCCACATCCACGGCGTCCAGTTCCGCGTCCTGTCAGAGGACGGCGGCATCCCGAAGATCTGGAACCGGGGCGTCAAGGACACCGTCTTCGTCGAGAACTCGGCGACCCTGCTGGTCACCTTCACGAAGCCCGCCCCGCGCACGGCGCCCTTCGTGTTCCACTGCCACGTCCTCGAGCACGAGGACTCCGGCATGATGGGCACCTTCACGGTGACCTGACCCGGCCCGGCCAGTCGCGCTTCGGCTGCGGGAGCGCGGAGGCCCGGCCCTATTTCTCGACCTGCACCGTCTTCAGGTAGGCCAGGAACGCGCCGATGTCCTCCGGCGACATCCGCACCTGCGGCATGCCCGGATGGCCGACCAGGATCCCCTCCGCGAGCGCCTCCTCGAGAGACTCGACCGGATACTTCTGGCCGAGGGTCCGGAACGGCGGCGACGCCGGATTGGGGCTCGCGCCCTGCTTGCCGATCGCATGGCACGGCGAGCAGGCCGCCTCGGCGATCTCCTTGCCGCGCAGCTCCCGGTCGCGGTCTTGCGCAACGGCACCCGTCGCGGCGAGCATGACGGCGGCCGACACGAGCCCGGCGAGCGTCTTCCGGTTCGGCACCATGGCTGACCTCCTCCCGTTGCGACCCGAATCGACTTTGGCACGGAGAGTGGGCCGGAATGTTGACGAGGATCAACGGAGCGCCGGCCTCGGGAATGACTGCCCTGTCAGTTTGCCTCTTCCGATCCGCGACGTTGCATGCGACGAAAGACGACCCTCGCCCGCGATGCCGGCGAGGCAACAGGGCGGACCCCCGTGAGCATCCTCGATCATGACCGGCTGAGCGGGCTCCGCGTCGGCTGGCGGGCTCTGCCGCCGAACCTCGCGGCCTCGATCCTGATCATGGGGTCCTTCGGCACCTTCACGGTGATGAGCATTCTCGTCCGGGTCGCCGCCGAGCGGCTGCCCGTGATCGAGATCATCTTCCTCCGCCAGATCATCGCGATGCTGCTGCTCTCGCCGGTCTTCTTCCGGACCCGCTATGCCATCACGCATGCCCGCAACGCCAAGCTCCACATCGCCCGCGGCGTGACCGGCATCGGGGCCATGAGCTGCGGCCTGACCGCCGTCGTCCACATCCCCTTCGCGGACGCGACCGCGATCCAACTCGCCGAGGTGATCTTCATCACCATCTTCGCCGCCCTGATCCTGAAGGAGAAGGTCGGCCGCAAGCGCTGGTCCGCCACGGGCGTCGGCTTCGCCGGCGTGATGGTGATGCTCGGCCCCTTCAGCGCCGGCCTCGATCCCTACGCGCTCATCGCCCTCGCGGGGGCCTTCTTCGGCGCCGCGACCGTCACCACCCTGCGCATGGGGGCCGGATCGGACGGCACCGGCACCGTGATCTTCTACCAGGGCCTCATCGTCCTGGTGATCGTCGGGCCTTTGGCCGGCTTGTCCTGGGTCACGCCCACCTGGCGCGAGGGCCTGGTGCTCCTCGGCATGGGCCTCGTCTTCGTCACCGGCCAATGGCTCTTCACCATGGCGCTGCGCCTCGGCGAGGCCTCGGCCCTGGCCCCGCTCAACTATGTCCGCCTCGTCATGATGTCGGTGGTCGGCTACCTCTACTACGCCGAGGTGCCGAGTGTGCAGACCGCCCTCGGGGCCGTCCTGATCGTCGGATCCGCCACCTACACGATCCGCGAGAACGCCCGCCGCAAGCCGGATCCGGGGCCGCCCCCGCTCCCCTCTCCGCCCCGGCCGCAGGCCGGGGCCGCCCCTCAGGACCGCCGGTCGGACGACGGCCCGTCGCTGCCGTAGAAGTCCTGCGCCGGCGCGGCCCGGGCCGCCGCCGACCTGGCCCGCGAGAGCCAGAGCCGCGGGTCCGTGGCGCGCCCGCCGCCGCCCTCCCCCGAGATCGCCCGGCAAAGCGCGGCGATCGAGTCGAGATTGTGCACCGGCCGGAACTCGTCGACGTTCGGCAGCATGAGCCGCACCCCGCGCGCCCGCGCCTCGAAGCCCTCGAAGCGCAGCAGCGGATTGAGCCAGACGAGCCGGCGCGCCGACTTGTGCAGCCGCTCCATCTCGCGCCCCAGGTCCTCGTCGGTGTCGCGCTCGAGCCCGTCCGTGATGAGGAGCACGATCGGCCCTCCCGACAGCACCCGTCGCGACCAGAGCCGGTTGAAGGCGTGAAGCGCGGTGGCGATCCGCGTGCCGCCCGACCAGTCGGCGACCGCACCCGAGGCGGCTGCGAGCGCCTCGTCGGGGTCTTTCATGCGAAGCTGCCGCGTGACGTTGGAGAGCCGCGTCCCGAACAGGAAGATCGTGACCCGCCGCCGCTTCTCCGCCAGGGCATGCAGGAAGTGCAGGAAGATCCGGCTATACTGGCTCATCGACCCGGAGATGTCGAGGAGCGCCACCACCGGCGGGTGGATCGCCTTGCGGGCCCGGTAGCGCAACGCGATCATCTGGCCGCCCGCTTTGAGCGAGGCCCTGAGCGTCCGCCGCGGGTCGATCAGCCGCCCCCGCGGCGCCGCCACCAGCCGCCGCGTCTGGACCCGGTCGAGCGGCAGCACGAGCCGCTTCAGGGCCTCCTTGGCGCGCGCGATCTCCTCCGCGGTCATCTGGGCGAAGTCCTTGCGCTGCAGGATCTCGCGGTCCGAGACGGTGAAGCGCGCGTCGATCTCGATCTGCGGCTGCTCGACCACCTTGGCGGGCTCGCGCTCCTGCCGGAAGGCGGCGGCGACCCGCGTCTGCCCGGCCTTCGGCGGCGCGGGCGGCTGCGCCGGCATGGCGACCGGCGACAGCATCTGGAGCATCTTCTCGACCAGCCCGCGGTTGCGCCAGAACAGCTTGAACGCCTCGTCGAACACCGGCCGCTGCTCGCGCCGGGTGACGAACACCGCGTGCAGCGTCCAGTAGAAGTCCTCGCGCGACCCGATCCCCGCCGCCTCCACGGCCCGGATCGCGTCCACCACCGAGGCCGGACCGACCGGCATCCCGGCGGCCCGGAGCGCCCGCCCGAACAGGACGATGTTCTCGGCGAGCTTGCCTGCGGAAGGGTCGGAGGGGGTCTGGCTGGGTGTCATTCGGGATCCCTGTCGTTCCGGCGAACGACGACGGGCCTCAAGTCCCGATAGGCGCTCAGGATCGCGACCACCAGGAAAGTTGATCCGTCGTAGCGGAAGATGATGACATAGCGGCCGAACGGCGTGCTGCGATACTCCGGCCCGATGTCGGCCCGGATTCGACCGGCAGTGGCCTCGAGCCGGGCGAGCCGAAAGCAATGCCCTATAAGTCTGCCCACGAAGGCCTCTGCGGTCGCCCGGCTGCCGCTCTCCCGTGCTATGTAGCGCGCGATGTCGCGGAGATCCCGCCGTGCTGCCGTCCGGAACGCGACGGGCCGCACGTCAGCGGTCGTCCTCGCCATCGTCGAACAATCTGGGGAGGTCGGCCAGGATCTCGTCCGCTGGCACCGAGCCGCCCTCGGCCTCGCTGGCCAGGACTTGGGAGCGGACGACATCCAGCCTGTCCTGCTCCTCCTTGAGGATCTCGAAGGCCGCGTCGACGGCGGCCTGGACCGTTGGGAACCGTCCGGCACCGACCAGCTGTTCCGCCAGGGCCTGCCATTTCGGCTCGAGAGGGATGGTCATAGATCCGCCTTTCCTCGCTCGTCAGACAGCCTAGCACGATGCGCCGCCGTGAGGGCACCTCACCCCCGCCGCGCGCCGGTGCGGACCTCCTCGATGATCCGCCGTGCCTCGCTGCCCTGGATGCGCGCGATGTCGTCCTGGTACTTGAGGAGGACCCCGAGCGTGTCCGACACCACCGAGGGGTCGAGCGCGAGCTGGTCGAGTTCGGTCAGCGCCGTCGCCCAGTCGAGCGTCTCGGCGACGCCCGGGGCCTTGAAGAGCTCCATGCCGCGCAAGGCCTGCACGAAGGCGACGACCTCGGCGGACAGGCGCTCCGGCGCGCCGGGAACCTTGATCCGCACGATCTCGGTCTCGCGCGCCGCGTCCGGGTAGTCGACCCAGTGGTAGAGGCAGCGCCGCTTCAGGGCGTCGTGGATCTCGCGCGTCCGGTTGGTGGTGATCACGACGATGGGCGGCTCCGGCGCCCGGATCGTGCCGAGTTCGGGGATCGTGACCTGCGCGTCCGCCAGCACCTCCAGGAGGAAGGCCTCGAAGGCCTCGTCGGCGCGGTCGAGCTCGTCGATGAGGAAGATGGGCGGGCCGGCGATGTCCGGCTCGAGCGCCTGCAGGATCGGCCGCTTGATGAGGTAGCGCTCGGAGAAGACGTTCGCCTGCAGCTCGCCCCGGTCGACCGCGCCGCTGGCCTCGGCCATGCGGATCTCGACCATCTGCGCCGGGTAGTTCCACTCGTAGACCGCCGTGGAGACGTCGAGGCCCTCGTAGCACTGCAGCCGGATCAGCTTGCGCCCCAGCGTCGCGGCGAGCACCTTGGCGATCTCGGTCTTGCCGACGCCGGCCTCGCCCTCGAGGAACAGCGGGCGCTTCATCCGCAGCGAGAGGTAGAGGACGGTCGCCAGCGCCCGGTCCGCCACGTAGCCCGCGCCCTGCAGGAGCGCCAGCGTCTCGTCGATCGATGCGGGCAGCGCCCGCGGGCTCGCCGTCTCTGTCATGGGGTCCCTTGTGTCCTGCTGATGGCCTCGCGCACGCCCCCGGCGAGGCGCTCCGCCCGGGTCTTCCGCCGTCCCTTAGGTATAGCGTCGGCCGGCCCGCCGCAAATCCGGCCGTCTCCGCCCTTTTTCCGAGACGGCCCGGGCGATACTCTCTCGACGGGGGGACGATCCGCATGATGGAGCACGATTCGGACGGCGTCGCCGATCTCCTGGGCCCGCTCTTCGGCGAGACCGCGATGGCGCGCATCTTCTCCGACCGCGCCCGCATCGCCGCCATGCTCGATTTCGAGGCCGCGCTCGCCCGCGCCGAGGCCCAGCTCGGCCTCGTGCCCGAGGAGGCGGCCGACGCCATCGAGGCGGCCGCCGACCCGGACCGCTTCGACCTGCCGCGCCTGGCCGCCGAGACCATGCTCGCCGGCAACCCGGCGATCCCGCTCGTCAAGCTCCTTCAGGCCGCGGTCGCCCCCGCGGCGCGCGACCATGTCCACCTCGGTGCCACCAGCCAGGACGTGATCGACACGGCCACGATGCTGCAGGTCCGCCAGGGTCTCGACCTTCTGACCGAGGAGGTCACCGGCCTCGGCGAGGTGCTCGCCAACCTGGTCGACCACCACCGCGCCACGGTTCAGATCGGCCGCACCCTCCTGCAGCACGCCGTCCCGGTCACCTTCGGGCTGAAGCTCGCCGGCTACCTCGCCATGGTGGGGCGCATCCGCGGCGAGGTCCTGCGCCTCAGGCGCGAGGCCGTCGCCCTCCAGTTCGGCGGCGCCGCCGGCACCCTGGCGGCCCTCGGCCCGGACGGCCTCAACGTCGCCGAAGCCCTTTCGGAGATCCTCGACCTGCCCCTGCCGCCGCTCCCCTGGCACACAGACCGCACTCGGATCGCCGCGCTCGCCGGCGGTCTCGGCCTCGCGGCCGGGGCGGTCGGCAAGATCGCCGGCGACCTGGCGGCGCTGATGGCCTCCGACGTCGCGGAGGTCCTGGAGGGCGCGGCGCCCGGCAAGGGCGGCTCCTCGGCCATGCCGCACAAGCGCAACCCCGTGCACCTCGTGGCGGCGCGCGCCGCCGCCGCCGAGGCGATCGCCGCCGTGCCGGCCCTGCTCGGCGCCATGGTGCAGGAGCAGGAGCGCGCGGCCGGCGCCTGGCACGCGGAGTGGCGCGCCCTGCCCCGCCTCTTCGTCTCCACCCACGGCGCCCTCGTCAACCTCGGCAAGGCGCTCTCCGGATTGGAGGTCGACCCCTCGCGCATGCGCGCCAACATCGAGACGACGCGGGGCCTCGTGATGACGGAGGCCCTGACGGTCCGTCTCGCCGAGCGGGTCGGCCGCACCGAGGCCCGGCGGCTGGCCGAGGCCGCGGTGGCGCGCGCCGTCGCCGAGGACGTCCACCTGGAGGATGCACTTCTGGAGGATCGCGAGATCGCCCTCCGGCTGCTGCCCGAGGAGATCGCCGAGCTTCTCGATCCCGCCGCCTACCTGGGCATGACCGACGCCTTCATCGACCGCGCGCTCGCCGCCTGGGACGAGGCCCGCGACCGCGGCTGAGCCGCAGGCGACGCCCTCTCAGGCGAGGATGCGATAGCCGCGGTCGAGATAGGCGAGCGCCGGGCCCGTCCCGCCGAGCCGGGCAGCCACGACTTCGCCGAATAGAACCGTGTGGGTGCCGACCTCGGTCGCCTCGACGAGGCGGCAGTCGAGCACCGCGCGCGCCCCGTCGAGCGCCGGCGCGCCGGTCGCCAGCACGGACCACGTGCCGAGCGTGAAACGGTCCTCGCCGTGGAGGGTGCCCCGGCCCGCGAAGGTCTCGGCAATGCGTTCGTCCCCGGCCGCCAGGGTCGAGATGCAGAAAAGGCCGTTCGCCTTGATGGCCGCGTTCGCGCCCGCGCCCCTGTTGAGGCAGACGAGCACCGTCGGCGGCCGGTCGGTCACCGAGGCCACCGCCGTCATGGTCGCGCCGGCGAGGCCCGCCGGTCCGTCGGTGGTGACCACGTGCACGGCCGCGCCGATCCGGCTCATGGCGTCCCGGAACAGCTTGCCGTCGACGGCCGCCTCGTCGGCGGGAAGCAGCGGGTTCATGGTCGACGTCGTCTTTCCTCGGAGCCTTGCGGCAAAGTCCCTCAGATAGGGGCGGCGGTCGTCCTGTCCATGCCGCTCCCGGGCGCGGGATCGCGGCCACTCACCATGCCGGCGCCGCGAAGGCAATCGCTCCGGGCCGCCCGCTGCGGAAAAAGCTCGCCGTAGACCGCCCCGTGCGGCCGGCCGCGCCCCGCACTCGAAGGGCCCTCCGTCAGGGCAGTCTGCCCACTGATGCACCGAGATTTCACGCGCGAGGAACGATAATGAGGCTTTCCCCGCGGCTCGAAAGGAATATTCTCGCGTCTCGACGGCAGCAGAAAGGATTCCTCTTTTGTAGCCGTCGAACCCCGAAGGGAATTGTCTGCCCCCCGGCCGCTTGCTAAAGCATGGCGAAAATCGGGCAGCAGACCTGCGGTGGGCTCATGGCGAGCCGCCGGGCCATGGGAGCGTCGGACCGGATGGACGTATTGTTCCAACAGTTCCTGCAGCAGCTGATCAACGGCGTCACTCTCGGATCCATGTACGGCCTGATCGCCATCGGCTACACGATGGTCTTCGGTATCATCGGCATGGTCAACTTCGCCCATGGCGACGTCTTCATGGTCTCCGCCTTCATCGCGCTGATCACCTATCTGGTGGTGACGATCTGGCTCGGCATCGGCTCGGTGGTGGTCGTGCTGCTGATGATGCTGATCGTGGCGATGCTGCTGACGTCGCTCTGGAACTGGACCATCGAGCGGATAGCCTACCGGCCGCTCAGGGGCTCGTTCCGGCTCGCCCCGCTGATCTCCGCGATCGGCATGTCGATCTTCCTGGTCAACTTCGTCCAGGTCACCCAGGGCCCGCGCAACAAGCCCGTCCCGCCGATCCTGCGCGACGTCATCGTGGTGGTGGAGAGCCCGGCCTATTCGGTCACGATCTCCTACAAGCAGATCATGATCATGGTGGTCACCGCGGTGCTCCTCGCCGCCTTCTGGTATCTCGTGCAGAAGACGCCGCTCGGCCGCGCCCAGCGCGCCTGCGAGCAGGACCGCAAGATGGCCTCGCTGCTCGGCATCGACGTCGACCGCACCATCTCGCTGACCTTCGTCATGGGCGCCGCGCTCGCCGCGGTCGCGGGCACCATGTACATGACCTACTACGGCGTCGTGAGCTTCTCGGACGGGTTCAACCCGGGCGTGAAGGCCTTCACGGCGGCGGTGCTCGGCGGCATCGGCTCGCTGCCCGGGGCCGTCATCGGCGGACTGCTGATCGGTCTCATCGAGGCCTTCTGGTCGGAGTACTTCACCATCGACTACAAGGACGTGGCGGCATTCTCGATCCTCGCCATCACGCTGATCTTCATGCCGCAGGGCATCCTCGGCAAACCCGAAGTCGAGAAGGTCTGACCCGATGGCGAAATCCACCGACACCGCCGGCGCGGGCGACGCCGTCGACTGGCTGCGGCTCGTCCGGAACGCCGGCTGGGCCGCCCTCATCGCCCTCGGCATGCTGGGCGTCTTCGTCGGCCTCCTGACCATCCAGAACATCGAGAACCGCCTCGTCCTGGAGACGCGGCCCGGGCTGCTCGCGTCCTGGATCGGCATCGTGGTGGCCGTCCGGGTCTTCATCGACCTGCCGAACTCGTTGCGCGGCTTCGTCATCGTCATCGCCGGCGGCGCGCTCGCGGTCCTGGCCGCGCTCTACCGCCTGGCTCCGCCGAGCGAGACCAACCAGGCGCTGTTCGAGCTCTGGGCCGTGGTCGGCGGCCTGCTGCTCGCCATCGGCCTCGGCATGACGGTGCTCAAGAAGCCCGCCGCGGCGCTGGGCAGCGCCGCGGCGACGGTCGGCCAGTCGAGCCTCTTCGGGCTGGTCCTCCTCGGCGCCGTGATCGCCTATCCGCTCGCCATGCTGCAGATCCACGGCAATGCCGGCTCGATCAAGTGGATCGACAACTTCGGCATCCAGATCCTGATCTACGTCATGCTCGGCTGGGGCCTCAACATCGTGGTCGGCCTCGCCGGCCTGCTGGACCTCGGCTACGTCGCCTTCTACGCCGTGGGCGCCTATTCGTACGCGCTGCTGGCGAAGGAATTCGGCCTCTCCTTCTGGATCCTGCTGCCGACCGCCGGCGTGCTCGCCGCCTTCTGGGGCATCATCCTGGGCTTCCCCGTGCTGCGCCTGCGGGGCGACTACCTCGCCATCGTGACCCTCGCCTTCGGCGAGATCATCCGGCTGGTGCTGATCAATTGGGTCGACTTCTCGGGGGGATACGCCGGCATCTCGGGCATTCCGCGCCCGACGCTCTTCGGCATCCCGTTCAACGCCTCCGACGAGGGCTTCGCGGCCCGTTTCGGGCTGGAATTCTCGCCGATCTACCGGACGATCTTCCTCTTCTACCTGATCCTCGCCCTCGCCCTCCTGACCGCCTACGTGACCGTCAGAATGCGCCGGATGCCGGTCGGGCGGGCCTGGGAGGCCCTGCGCGAGGACGAGATCGCCTGCCGGTCGCTCGGCATCAACACCACCAACACCAAGCTCACCGCCTTCGCGCTCGGCGCCATGTTCGGCGGCTTCGCGGGCGCCTTCTTCTCCGCCCGCCAGGGCTTCATCAGCCCGGAGAGCTTCGTCTTCATCGAATCCGCCCAGATCCTCGCCATCGTGGTGCTCGGCGGCATGGGCAGCCTCTATGGCATCGTCATCGCCGCCATCGCGCTCGTCGGCGGCTTCGAGATCCTGCGCGAGCTCGCCTTCCTGAAGCTCGTCTTCGGCAACGACTTCGACCCGAGCCTCTACCGCGGCCTCATCTTCGGCGCCGCCATGGTCCTCATCATGCTCTGGAAACCGCGCGGCCTCATCTCGACCCGGTCGCCCACCGCCTTCCTGAAGGAGCGCAAGGCCGTCTCCGGCGATCTCGTCAAGGAGGGCCACGGCTGATGAACCGCTGGGAAGAAAGGCCGCTCCTCAAGATCGAGCACCTCACCATGCGCTTCGGCGGCCTGGTCGCGGTCAACGACCTGACCTTCACCGCCGGAGAGGGCGACATCACGGCCCTGATCGGCCCCAACGGCGCCGGCAAGACGACCGTCTTCAACTGCATCACCGGCTTCTACAAGCCGACCGAGGGCCGCATCGGCCTGCGCCACGGCGACCTCTCGATCTGGTCCGAGATCGACGCCGTGACGGCCCGCTCGGGCCGGCGCATGGTGCGCGGCCAGTCCGGCCTCTACCTCCTCGAGCGCATGCCGGACTTCCAGGTTTCCGCCCACGCCAAGGTGGCGCGCACCTTCCAGAACATCCGGCTCTTCGCCGGCATGACCGTGCTCGAGAACCTGCTCGTCGCCCAGCACAACGCCCTGATGACGGCCTCCGGCTTCACCATCCTCGGGCTTCTCGGCCTCCCCGCATACCGCAAGGCCGAGCGCGCCTCCATCGAGAAGGCCAAGTACTGGCTCGACCGCATCGGCCTCACGGCCCGCGCCGACGACCCGGCCGGCGACCTGCCCTACGGCGACCAGCGCCGCCTGGAGATCGCCCGCGCCATGTGCACCGACCCGGTGCTCCTCTGCCTCGACGAGCCGGCCGCCGGCCTAAACCCGCGCGAGAGCGCCGAGCTCAACAAGCTCCTGCTCGGCATCCGCGACAAGGAACGCGTCTCGCTCTTGCTCATCGAGCACGACATGTCGGTCGTGATGGAGATCTCCGACCACGTCGTGGTGCTCGACTACGGCACCAAGATCTCGGATGGAAAGCCCGAACAGGTGAAGAACGATCCCAAGGTGATCGCGGCCTATCTCGGCGTCGCCGACGACGAGGTCGAGGCCGTCGAGGCGGAGGTCATGTCGTGACCGAGCCCCTCCTCTCCGTCCGCGGCGTCAAGACCTACTACGGCAAGATCATCGCGCTGAAGGGCGTCGACATCGACGTCAACCCCGGCGAGATCGTCACCCTGATCGGGGCCAACGGCGCCGGCAAGTCCACCCTGATGATGACCATCTTCGGCAGCCCCCGGGCGCGCGAGGGACGCATCGTCTACGAGGGCCGCGACATCACGCGCATGGAAACCCACGAGATCGCGCGGCTGCGCATCGCGCAGTCTCCCGAGGGCCGCCGCATTTTCCCGCGCATGACCGTCATGGAGAACCTCCAGATGGGCGCGGCCATCGACGGCTTCGCGCATGTCGACGAGGATCTCCGGCGGGTCTTCGATCTCTTCCCCCGGCTGAAGGAGCGCGTCAACCAGCGCGGCGGCACCCTGTCGGGCGGCGAGCAGCAGATGCTCGCCATCGCGCGCGCGCTGATGTCGCGGCCCAAGCTGCTGCTCCTCGACGAGCCCTCGCTGGGCCTCGCGCCGCTGATCGTCCGCCTGATCTTCGACGCCATCCGCGACCTCAACCGCAACGAGGGCCTGTCGGTCTTCCTGGTCGAGCAGAACGCCTTCCACGCCCTCAAGCTCGCGAACCGCGGCTACGTCATGGTCAACGGCGTCATCACCATGAGCGGCAGCGGCCGGGAACTCCTGGAGCGTCCGGAAGTCCGCGCCGCCTATCTCGAGGGCGGCCGTCACTGAGCCTCCGCTGAACCGTCAAGGGCCACCCATGCAGGGCATCCTCTACGAAGAACCGAGCATCCTGCTCTTTCTCCTGGTCACCTGCCTGATGGGCGGATGGGCGGCCTGGATGACCGGCAAGGCCTGCGCGTCGACCTGGCGGCCCTACCCCGTCCTCGTCACCTACCTTCTGGTGCTCGGGCTCGCGGTGCGCTTCATCCACTTCGCGCTGTTCCACGGTACCCTGCTGTCGCTCCAGTTCTACGTGGTCGACACGCTGGTGGTGCAACTGATCGGCGCGGCGGGGTACCGCCATACGCGGGTGAAGCAGATGGTGACCAAGTATCGGTGGCTCTACGGCGGCAGCGGCCCGCTCGCCTGGACCGAACGGCGCTGACGCTGCGTCCGCGATACGCAGATTCCTCTCGCAACGAGAGGATTTCGGGTGACAACTCGTTGTTTTCGGGCAAGGATCTCGCCTCGACGGGTTGGCGCCCGCCGGCTGGGGGGCCGGCGGATATCCCCCGGGATGGAACCGGCGGTCGGGCGCGGCGTCTCCGTGCCCGCGGCCGGATGACATCGAACGCAGAGGGCCTTGCGGAACAACCGGGATCCAACGGTGCCGGCACGGCTCGAACACTCTGGAGAGGAGCATCCCCATGAAGAAAATCTGGTTGGCCAGCACCGTACTGGCCGCCTCCTTCGTCTTCGCCGGCGCCGCCAGCGCGCAGATCAAGATGGGCGTCGCCGGTCCGATCACGGGTCCGAACGCGGCCTTCGGCGCGCAGCTGAAGAACGGCACCGAGCAGGCGGTCGAGGACATCAACGCCGCCGGCGGCATCCTCGGGCAGAAGATCGTTCTCTCGGTCGGCGACGACGTGTCCGACCCGAAGCAGGGCGTCTCGGTCGCCAACAAGTTCGTCGGCGACGGCGTCAAGCTGGTCGTCGGCCACTTCAACTCGGGCGTCACGATGCCCGCCTCGGAGGTCTACGCCGAGAACGGCCTGCTCGCCATCACCCCGTCGGCGACCAACCCGAAGATCACCGAGCGCGGCCTCTGGAACATCTTCCGCACCTGCGGCCGTGACGACCAGCAGGGCAAGCTCTGGTCCGACTACGCGGTCTCCAACCTCAAGGGCAAGAAGATCGCCGTCGTCCATGACAAGACGACCTACGGCCAGGGCCTCGCCGACGCCGCCAAGGGCTTCATGAACGCCGCCGGCATCAAGGAAGTCCTCTACGAAGGCGTGAACACCGGCGAGAAGGACTATTCGGCCCTCGTCTCCAAGATCAAGGCCTCGGGCGCCGACATCCTGATGTGGGGCGGCCTCCACACCGAGGGCGGCCTGATCGTGCGCCAGATGCGCGACCAGGGCCTGAAGACCGTGATGATGTCCGGCGACGGCATCACCGACAACGAGTTCGCCACCATCGGCGGCGACGGCGTGATCGGCACCCTCATGTCCTTCGGCCCGGATCCGCGCGACAACCCGGCCGCCAAGGACGTGGTGGCGAAGTTCCGCGCCAAGAACTTCGAGCCGCAGGCCTACACTCTCTACTCCTACGCCGCCGTCCAGATCATGAAGCAGGCCGCCGAGAAGGCGAACTCGCTCGATCCGAAGAAGATGGCCGAAGTCATGCATTCTGGCATGACCTTCAAGACCGTCCTCGGCGACATCTCCTACGACAAGAAGGGCGACCGCACGACCGTGGACTACGTGATGTACACGTGGAACAAGGGTCCGGACGGCAAGATCAGCTACTTCCAGAACAAGTGATCCCTCGAGCCGAAAGGCTCCGGACCATCCGAGCCGCCGCGGAGCGATCCGCGGCGGCTTTCGTTTGCGGGCCGCCCGGCCGAGGGGTCGAGGGCCCGGCGCGAACCTGCTATCCTTCTGACTCGATGGAGGTGCCGATGAACCGGCTGGTGCAGCATTCGACCCGGGCTTGGATCGCGAGGGCGCCGGATCCCGTCCGGTTTCCGACGGGGACCCGGGCCTGATCCATGAGCGAGCGCCGCGCCGGACCCCACAATTCGATCGTCGACGTCGCGGGCCTCGCCGTCGGCAACGCCGGCGACCTGCGCCTGAAGTCGGGCGTCACCGTCGTCATCCCCGACGAGCCCGCGGTCGCCTCGGTCCACGTGATGGGCGGCGCGCCCGGCACGCGCGACACGGACCTCCTCGCCCCCGAGCAGACCGTCGACCGGGTCGACGCCCTGGTCCTCTCCGGCGGCTCCGCCTTCGGGCTCGATGCCTCGGGCGGCGTGCAGGCCTTCCTGCGCGAGCAGGGCCGCGGCTTCGCGGTCGGCGACGTGCGGGTGCCGATCGTGCCCGGCGCGATCCTGTTTGACCTGCTCAACGGCGGCAACAAGGACTGGGCCCGCCACCCGCCCTACCGCGAACTCGGCTACCGCGCCGCCGTCGCCGCCACCGCGGAGCACCTCGGCCTCGGCTCCAACGGCGCCGGCCTGGGCGCCACCACCGCCACCCTGAAGGGCGGGCTCGGCTCCGCCTCGCTCCTGCTGCCGAACGGCGTCACCGTGGCCGCCCTCGTCGCCGTCAACGCCGTCGGCTCGGCGACCGTCGGCGACACCGGCCATTTCTGGGCCGCGCCCTTCGAGATCGGCGCCGAGTTCGGCGGCTTCGGCCTGCCCGCGCCCATGCCGCCCGACGCCGCGATCCCGCGCCTGAAGGGCGCTGCCGGCGACGCGCCCGTGGTCGGCGGCAACACCACCATCGCGATCGTGGCGACCGACGCGGTCCTGACCAAGTCGGAGGCGAAGCGCGTGGCCGTGATGGCGCACGACGGTCTCGCCCGGGCGCTCTTCCCGGCCCATACGCCCTTCGACGGCGATCTCGTCTTCGCGCTGGCGACCGGGCGCCGGATGCTGACCGGCGGCCTGCCCGACCTCGTCCGGCTCGGCATCGGCGCCGCGGACGTGCTCGCCCGGGCGATCGCCCGCGGCGTCTACGAGGCCCGCCCCGCACAGGGCGACCTGGTCCCGGCCTGGCGCCAGCAGTTCAGCGCGACCTGATCGGCGCCGGCCCGTAGCGAGGGCGGAGGCTCACTCGGCCGCGGCCGGCAGCGCACGGGCGTCCGAAGCCTCCCAGCGCGCCAGGAGCCCTTCGCGCCGGGCCGCCGCCCGCGCCATGTTGGCCTCCTTGACCGGCCCGTAGCCCTTCGCCCCCTCCGGCACCCGCGCGATCTCGACCGCCAGCGCCAGCCGGTCCGGGCGGAGCCCGGCGATGAGCGCCTCGACGTCGGCGACATACCGGTCCCGGAGGGCCCGCTCCGCCCGGCGCTCGTGGGTGCGCCCGAACAGGTCGAGCGCGCCGCCGCGCAGGCCCTTCAGCCCCGCCAGCACCCGGAACGCCGTAAAGACCCACGGCCCGAACGCCATCTTGCGGGGCCGGCCGGTCGCCGGGTCCATGCGCGAGAGCATCGGCGGCGCCAGCATGATCTTGATCTTGTCGACGCCCTCGAACTGCTCGGCGAGCTTCGCCTCGAAGGCCGGGTCGGCGTAGAGCCGGGCGACCTCGTACTCGTCCTTGATCGCCATCACCCGGTAGAGGTTTTCGGCGACAGCCCGGGTCAACCGGTCCGACCCGCCGCCGAGCGCCGCTTCCGCCCCACGCACCCGGCCGACCAGGTCGGTGAAGCGCTGCGCGTAGGCGGCATCCTGGTAGGCCGTCAGTTCCGCCGCCAGGAACGCGATCCGCTCGTCGAGCGTCCGCTCCGTCACGGTCCGCTCCGGCGCCACCAGGGCGAGGAGCGTCTCCGGAGCGCCGGCCATCAGCCGCCCCGCGTGGAGCGCCTGCAGATTCTGCCCGACGGAGGCGCCGTTGAGCCGCACGGCCGTCTCCAGGGCCTCGATCGACACCGGCAGGAGCCCCTGCTGCAGGGCATGGCCGACCAGCATCATGTTGGCGTAGATGGCGTCGCCGAAGAGCTTCTCGGCAATGCCGGCGGCGTTGAACTCCGCGTAGCTGCGCGAGGCCTCGCGCAAGGCCCGGGCGAGACGCGCCGCCTCGAAGCTCTGCACCTGCTTCAGCACGAACTCCGCCGTCGGCGCGACCCGGCCGTTGGCGACCGTCGCGGTCCGCTCCGGCGACATCACCGTCAGGGTCTCGGCCCCGGCCGCCACCAGCATGTCGGACGCGATGAGCACATCCAGCGAGGCCGGCGGCACCCGCGGCCCCTCGATCGGCGCCCCGCCGCGCGCGAACCGCACGTAGGAGGTCACGGGCCCGCCCTTCTGGGCGAGGCCGGTCATGTCGAGCGTCAGGGTGTTCAGGCCGTCCACATGCGCCGCCATGGCGAGCACCGCCCCGACGGTCGTGACCCCCATGCCGCCGATGCCGGTGATCGACAGGTTGACGGTCCGGTCGACCGGCGCCTGCAGCGGGATCGGCAGCGCCCGCGCGAGCGTCGCCGGGTCCGGCCCGGTCCGCGGCGCCCGCTTCACGCCACCGCCCTCGACCCATACGAAGGACGGGCAGAAGCCCTTCACGCAGGAATAGTCCTTGTTGCAGCTCGACTGGTTGATCTTGCGCTTGCGGCCGAACTCGGTCTCGATCGGCTCCACCGAGACGCAGTTGGACTGGACCGAGCAGTCGCCGCAATCTTCGCAGACACGGTCGTTGATGAAGAGCCGGAGCGCCGGATCCTCGTACTGCTGCTTCTTCCGCCGCCGCCGCTTCTCGGCCGCGCAGGTCTGGTCGTAGACGAGGACCGAGACGCCCTCATAGGTCTGCAGCTCCCGCTCCACCTCCATCAGGTCGTCCCGGTGACGCACCGCGACGCCGCGAAGGTCCGACCGGCCCTGGAGGAGCTCCGGCCGCTCCGACAGGACGACCACCTTCTCGACACCCTCCGCCGTCACCTGGGCGACGATCTGGGGTACGCTCAGCGGCCCGTCGTGCGGCTGCCCGCCCGTCATCGCCACCGCGTCGTTGAAGAGGATCTTGTAGGTGATCGGGATCTTGGCGGCGACCGCCTGTCGGATGGCGAGCGAGCCGGAGTGGTAGTAGGTGCCGTCGCCCAGGTTGGCGAACATGTGCCGGTCCTTGGCGAAGCGGTGCGCGCCGACCCAGGGCACGCCCTCCCCGCCCATGGCGACGAGACCTTCCGTGGTGCGGTCGGCCACCTCCGTCATGGCGTGGCAGCCGATGCCCGGCATCGCCCGGGCCCCCTCCGGCACCTTGGTCGAGGTGGAGTGCGGGCAGCCCGAGCAGAAATAGGGCGAGCGCCGCGCGTCCGTGGCATGGCCCTGCGCCCACATGGACTGCTGGACGATCCGCTCCGCGGCGGCGCGCATCGCAGCGTCTTCGGCCGCGCCCGGCAGCACGGTCAGGAGCGCGGGCACGATCTCGGCCGCGGAAAGCTCCCGGATGGCGGAGAGGAACGGCGTGCCCTTCGGCGTGGTCTTGCCCCAGATCTGCGGGCGCTTGAAGTCTGGCCAGTTGTAGAGGAGCTCCTTGATCTGGGTCTCCATCAGCGGCCGCTTGTGCTCGACCACCACCATGGTCTCGAGGTTGCGCGCGAAGTTGGAGATCCCGACGGGCTCGATCGGCCAGCTCATCGCCACCTTGTAGATGGCGAGCCCCATGGCGGTCGCGCGCGCGTCGTCGATGCCGAGGAGGTCGAGCGCCTGGCGGAGGTCCCGGTAGGCCTTGCCGGTCGCCACGATGCCGATGCGCGGACGGATCGAGCCGAAGCGGATGCCGTCGAGGCCGTTGGCCCGGACATAGGCCTTGGCGGCCGGGAGGCGCAATTCGCGGACCGAGGCCTCGGTCTCCAGACGCGTGCGCAGCAGGATCGGCCGGTTGACGTCGCCCTCCGCGCGCGGATCGGCCCCCTCCGGGCGCACGAAGCGGAGGCGGTCCAGGCCGACCTCGACGATGCCGGAACTGTCCATCGTGTCCGCGAGGGCGATCAGCGAGACCCAGAGGCCGGAGAAGCGCGACAGCTCGAGCCCGTGCAGGCCGTAGTCGAGGACGTCCTGCAGGTCGGCCGGATTGAGGACCGGGATCTCCAGATCCATGAAGTGGAATTCGGACTGGCAGGCGACGGTCGAGGACTTGGCGAGGTGGTCGTCCCCGGCGATCGCGAGCGCGCCGCCGAGACGGGCCGTGCCGGAGGCGTTGGCGTGCCGGAAGACGTCGCCGCAGCGGTCGACGCCCGGGGCCTTGCCGTACCAGATGCCGAAGACGCCGTCGTGGGTGGAGCCCTGACCGGCGAGCCCGACCTTCTGGGTGCCCCAGACCGCGGTGGCGGCGAGTTCCTCGTTGACCCCGGGGGTGAAGTGGACGTCATGGGCGGCGAGCGCCTTGCGGGCGGCGACGAGCTGCTGGTCGTAGCCGCCGAGCGGCGAGCCGCGGTAGCCCGAGACGAAGCCGGCCGTCTTCACGCCGGCCCGGCGGTCGAGCCGGATCCGGTCCATCGGCAGGCGCACCAGCGCCTGGATGCCGGTCATGTAGGCGGCGCCCGTCTCCAGGGCGTATTTGTCGTCGAGCGTGATCTTTCCGAACGGCTGCGTCATCCGAACCCCTCCTCGACAGGGCCCGCGCTCCACCCGTCTCCGAACACCGGCGGCCCCGTCCGGGATCCCTCCCGACGCCGGCGACGGCGAAGTCGCTGCTTGAAAGAATTATGCTGCGGTTCGTGGACAATTTCCGTGCTATTTTGCCGGCTGTATCGATCAGACCGAATTCATTCTTCTCGAAGGGCCTGCATGACCGACCAGATTCTTCTCGACGCGGGGGACATCCGGATCCTCCGCGTCCTGCAGGAGGACGCCTCGCTGTCCATCGCCGAGGTGGCGCTGCGCGCCGGCATGAGCCAGACTCCCTGCTGGCGGCGCATCAAGCGGCTGAAGGAGACCGGCGTCATCAAGCGGGTGGCCGCCCTGGTCGACCGCGAGAAGATCGGCCTCGGCTTCGCCTCCTACACCTTCGTCAAGCTCGCTTTGCCCTCCACCGAGAACATGGCGGAGTTCGACCGGATGGTGAACCGCTGGCCGGAAGTGGTTCTCTGCGAGAGGATAACCGGCGCCGTCGACTACATGATCAAGGTCGTCACCGACGACATCAAGTCCTACGACGTCTTCCTGCGCATGAAGCTCCTGAACTCGCAGCTCGTCTCCGACGTCCAGTCGCGCATCGTCGTCTCGACCGTGAAGGACACGCCGAGCCTGCCGCTCCACGAGGGCTGACGGCCCCGCAAGGGTCCGGGTCCTCCCTGGTGTGCGCGGTTGAGGGGGCTCTGCTATCCTCCGCCGGTGTCAGCGACCGGGAGAGCGCCCATGTCGAACACCGCGACCAGGCCGTCACGCTCCTACGGGGGCGCGCTCCTCGTCCTCCTTGCCCTGGCGATCCCGCCCGCCGCCGCGCAGGAACGGACCCTCACCTACCTGCCCGACACCGGCGACGAGGAGACCTTCGACGTCGACGTGTCGACCGAGTTCTCCTCCGCGGGCGTCGAGGCCAGGGGCCCCGGCTGCGCCTACAAGCTGACGCTCCGTATCCTCGACGCCGTCGCGGGCGAGCCGATCCGCGCGCGCATGACGGTCGGCGACATCCGCGTGCGCGACGGGGCCGAGCCGGGCCTGAACCTCGAGGCCGCGGCGCCGCTCCTCGTCCTGGACCTGCCGCTCGACCTCCGTCTCGACCGCCAGGGCCGCCCCGTCACGGTGGAGAACTGGTCGAAGCAGCGCCCCGAGATCCTCGCGCGGCTCAAGTCCGGCCTCGGCGGCGGTCCGGCGGAGGAGCAGATCCGCAAGACGGTCGAGGGCCTCGACGCCGACCGCGCCGCCCGGCTCTTCGCCCGCCCGCTCGACCTCGTCGCAGGCGGGCGCGGCCAGCCGGTCCCCGGCTCCACCGCCCGCATCGACCGCACCGTGAAGAACCAGCCCGGCCCGACCTTCCTGCCGGGACCGCACACCTGGTCCTTCTCGATCGAACCGCCCGACAAGGGCTACGGCCATGTCGCCGTCAGCTGGGAGGCGACCCCGGCGGCCGAGGTGACCCGGCTCGTCCCCGGCACCCCGCCGGGGTCCACCCACCAGGAGCAGGCCTTCGCGACCTACCGGCAGGACGGGGTCCCGACGAGCTTCGCCTGGCGCGCCACCCTGAAGACGCCGACCAACAGCATCGCCCGCATCCTGCGCCTCGATCTGCCGATCGAGCGCTGGACGAAATAGTCCGGCCGCGCCGCTCAGGCGCGGAAGAAGCGCTCGGCCCGGAACGGCTTCGGATCGACCACCGCCGGCTCCCCGGTGACGAGGTCGGCGAGCAGGCGTCCGGAGATCGGCCCCTGGGTGAAGCCCAGGTGGCCGTGACCGAAGTCGAGCCACAGGCCGGGGACGCCCGGCGCGGCCCCGATCACCGGCAGCGAGTCCGGCAGCGCCGGCCGGCGTCCGAGCCACGGCGCCGCGTCGCGGTCCTCGGCGAGCGGGAATATTCCCCGCGCGATCGGCCGCAGCCGCTCGAGCTGGCGCGGGGTCGGCGGCGCGTCGCGGTCGGCGAACTCGATGCCCGTCGTCAGGCGGATGCCCCGCTCCATGGGCGTCAGCACGTAGCCGTAGTCGTTGTCGACCACCGGCCGCGTCAGGACGGCATTGCCCTCCGCGCCGA
Source organism: Prosthecomicrobium sp. N25 (assembly GCF_037203705.1). NCBI lineage: Bacteria > Pseudomonadati > Pseudomonadota > Alphaproteobacteria > Hyphomicrobiales > Kaistiaceae > Prosthecomicrobium > Prosthecomicrobium sp. N25. The sequence goes on along the minus strand of NZ_JBBCAT010000004.1, from coordinate 63,227 downwards.
AATGCATGTGGTAGCCCCGCTTCGGCACCAGCGGGAAGGACAGGCCCAAGCGGGACGTCAGGTCCGTCGTCCATGCCCCGAGCGCGGCGACGACCTGCGGCGCCTCCGCCGATCCGCCGGCGATGTGCACCGTCCAGTGGTCGCCCGCGCGGGCGAGCGAGCGGGCGTCGCCCCGGGCGACCTTGCCGCCGAGGCGGCGGAACAGTTCCGCATAGGCCTTCACCACACCGCCCGGCCAGGACACCGTGTCGCTCTCCGGCCAGAGCACCGCCTTGTGGAAGCGCCCGCGCAGATGCGGCTCCAGCGCGGCGAGTTCCGCGGGCTCGAGCACCCGGTAGGAGACGCCGTACTGGTCGGCGAGCCGATGCAGGAGTCCGGCTTCCGCGTAGCTCTCCGCCGACCGGTAGAGCCGGATCCAGCCGTCCTGCCGGAAGTAGCGCTCCGCCCCGGCCTCCGCGGCGAGCGCCCGATGTTCCGCCACCGCGTGCCGGCACAGGAGGTCGTTCGCCGCCGCATAGGCCTCGATGCCGGGGAGGTCCGTGTTGCGGCGCAGGGCCATGAGCCAGGGCACGACCTTGGGCAGGTGGGCGGGGTGGTAGTGCGCCTCGGTCGAAAGGTTGAGGCCGTAGCGCAGCAGCGCCTTGAGCTTGCGCGGGAACGCGACCGGCACGAAGCCCTCGCGCTCGATGACGCCGGCATTGCCGAAACTGGTCTCCTCGCCGGGCTCGCCCCGGTCGACCAGCAGCACCGACCGGCCACGCTTCTGCAACGCGAGCGCGGCCGACACCCCGACCATGCCCGCCCCCAACACGATCACGTCCACCTTCATCGCCGGTTCGACTCCCTGAGCGCGGCCGCGCCGCGTCCTTCCTGTGCGACACTAGCCCGGGCCCGCTTGCCGCGTCATGCTCCTGCCGTCATCCTGGTATGAACACGCTCGATCCGCCGGCCTGCCGGCGCCTCGGAGGAGCCTGCCGCGTGGCGATCCCGTCCGCCCTCGTCCGCCTTGCCGCGACCCTGGCCGTCCTCGCCGGCCTGGCACCTGCCGCCTGGGCCGCCGACGCGGCGCGGCGCTCCATCATCGGCTTCTCGCCGGACGGGGCCTACTTCGCCTTCGAGGAGTTCGGCATCCAGGACGGCTCCGCCTTCCCCTACGCCAATGTCTACATCATCGACACCGCCCGGGACGAATGGGTCCGCGGCTCGCCCCACCGCGTGCTGCTCCAGTCCGACCAGGCCCGTCTCGATCAGGCCCGTTCCGAGGCGCGCAACGCCGCCAGCGACACCCTGGTCCGCCTTGCGATCGGCCAGCAGGGCGAGGTGATCGTCTCCGAAGCCGCCGACAGGCTTGAGAAGGCCGCCCGTTTCGTCGCCTTCACGGTGCCCGACCAGGGCCCGGTGCGCGGCCTCGGCACGGTGCGCCTGCGCATCACCGAGCACCAGCTCCAGCGGGCCGGCTGCGCCTTCGGCAAGGACCTGCGCGGCTTCGTGCTCCAGCTCGAGGATGCCCAGGGCGCCCCGCTCCGCGTCATGCACGAGGATCGCGAGATTCCGCCGAGCCGCGGCTGCCCGAAGGGCTACGGCATCTCCGAGGTCCAGATCTTCCCCCGCATCGGCAAGGGCCCGGTCCTGGTGGTGATCGTCAGCGTCTACCGCTTCGGCTTCGAGGGCCTGGACCGGCGCTACATCGGCATCGCTACCGCCTTCGACAAGAACCCGCAGGATCCGGCGGCCTCGCCCGCCGCCGAGCCGCCCGCCCCGGGCCCGACCCCGGCCGCCCGGACGCAGAAGCCGAAGCCGCCGCCCGGAGCGCCCCGACCGTGACGACGGCGGGCGCCGGCCCGGAAACGGAATCTTCGCTCGCCGGCGCTAGGCTCTCGCCATGAACGCGCGATCCCTCCTCCGCGGACCGATGGCCGCCGGCCGGCGCCTCGTCGACGCCGTACCCGCTGCGGCCGTCTTCGCGCCCGCCTTCGGGCTCGCCGTCGCCGCCGCGATCCTCGCCAACGTCGCCTGGCGCTCCGAGGCCCTCGGGGGCCGCGCCCTCCACCTCGCCGCCGTCTATGGCGGCGGGGCCGCCCTCGGCGGCTTCGTCGCGTGGCTGGCCGCCGCGCTCTTCGCGCCGAGAAGGCCCGCGACGCGCTTCCTCCTCATGACCGTCCTCGCCGGCGGCCTCGCCCTAGCCGGCGCCGCCACGCTCGCGGCCATGGAGGTCCGCTCCTACCACGCCGCCTATCACGCGCCCTTCCCGAGCCGGATCTGGGTCCTGCAGCAGATCGGCACGCTCGCCAACGTGCTCGGCATCTTCGCGGTGCTGGGAACCCGGCTGTGCCTGCCCTTCGGTCCCCTCGCCGCCGTCCTGGCCGGCGCCGCCTATGCGCAAGCCGCCGCCCGGCGGGACGCCCGCGCCCCGCGCCCCGCGCCGGAGCCGGCCGCCCTGCCCGCCATCGCGCCCGATTACCGGGTGGACTTTTCCCCCTGATGGCGTAATCCGTCCCGGCCCTGACGCGAGCCGAGGACGCCGCCATGATCCCCCGCTACTCCCGCCCCGAGATGACCGCGATCTGGGAGCCGCAGACGCGCTTCCGCATCTGGTTCGAGATCGAGGCCCATGCGACCGACGCGCTCGCGGAACTCGGCGTCGTGCCGAAGGAGGCGGCCGCCCGGGTCTGGGAGAAGGCGCGGGACGTGACCTTCGACGTCGCCCGCATCGACGAGATCGAGCGGGTCACCAAGCACGACGTGATCGCCTTCCTGACCCACCTCGCCGAGATCGTCGGCCCGGAGGCGCGCTTCGTCCACCAGGGCATGACCTCCTCCGACGTCCTCGACACCTGCTTCAACGTCCAGCTCGTCCGCGCCGCCGACATCCTGATCGCCGATGTCGACGCCCTCCTGAAGGCGCTCGAGCGCCGCGCCTTCGAGCACAAGCTGACCCCGACCATCGGCCGCAGCCACGGCATCCATGCCGAGCCGGTCACCTTCGGGCTGAAGCTCGCCGAGGCCTACGCCGAATTCACCCGGGCCCGCGAGCGCCTCGTCTTCGCCCGCCGGGAGATCGCCACCTGCGCCATCTCGGGCGCCGTCGGCACCTTCGCCAACATCGACCCGCGCGTCGAGGAGCACGTCGCCGCCAGGATGGGCCTGGCCGTCGAGCCGGTCTCCACGCAGGTGATCCCGCGCGACCGCCACGCCATGTTCTTCGCGGTGCTCGGCGTCGTCGCCTCCTCGATCGAGCGGCTGGCGATCGAGGTGCGGCACCTGCAGCGCACCGAGGTCCTGGAGGCGGAAGAGTACTTCTCGCCGGGCCAGAAGGGCTCCTCGGCCATGCCCCACAAGCGTAACCCGGTCCTGACCGAGAACCTGACGGGCCTCGCCCGCATGGTCCGGGCCTATGCGATGCCGGCCATGGAGAACGTCGCGCTCTGGCACGAGCGCGACATCTCGCACTCCTCCGTCGAGCGCATGATCGGCCCGGACGCCACCGTCACCCTGGACTTCGCGCTCCATCGCCTGACCGGCGTCGTCGACAAGCTGGTCGTCTACCCCGAGCGCATGGCCATGAACATGGACCGCCTCGGCGGCCTCGTGCATTCCCAGCGCATCCTGCTCGCCCTGACCCAGGCCGGCGTCTCCCGCGAGGACGCCTACCGCCTCGTCCAGCGCAACGCCATGAAGGTCTGGGACAGCTACCAGCGCCAGGGCACCGCGACCGTCGACTTCCTCGAGGAGCTCCTCGCCGACACGGAAGTCCGCGCGGCCCTGAGCGAAGCCGAGATCCGCGAGAAATTCGACCTCGGCTACCACCTGAAGCACGTCGACACGATCTTCCGGCGCGTGTTCGGGCGCGCCTGAACCCGAGCGCGTGGCCTCCCGGCACGAAACGGAGGTCCCGGTCAGGGCCATCGCTCTCATGGACGCGACGGCCGTCGGCCGGGTTCGAAATGATCTCGGTCATGGCGATCACATGCCTACCGCTGCATAGATCACTGGCATGACCGCCGCTGACGGCGGAGGAGATCGTCGGGATCGATGTCGGACCTGTTCGCCTGGCTCAATGCACAGCTTCTTCGGATGGAGTGGCTTTCCGATCTGGTCCGGGTGGCGCTCGCCGTGGTCGGGATCGATTCGACGGGACGTGTCGGCGGCAGCGTCCACTTCTTCATCTACGACGTGATCAAGATCTTCATCCTGCTTTCGGTCCTGATCTTCTCGATCTCCTGGGTGCAAAGCTATTTCCCTCCCGAAAGAAGCCGGCGCATCCTGGGCCGCTTCACGGGGGTCGGCGCCGTCGCGATCGGCGCGCTGCTCGGTACGGTCACGCCCTTCTGCTCCTGCTCGTCGATCCCGATCTTCATCGGCTTCACCGCCGCCGGGCTGCCGCTCGCGGTCACCTTCGCGTTCCTGATCTCCTCCCCGCTGGTCGACCTCGCCTCGGTCGTCCTGCTCGCCGGGGTCGTGAACTGGACCGTGGCGCTGGCCTATGTGGGAGCCGGCCTCGTCCTCGCCATCCTCGGCGGCCTCCTGATCGGCCGGATGCACATGGAGGACCAGGTCGAGAGCTTCGCCTACCGCGCGCCTGTCCACGATGCCGGCCCGACACTCACGCGCCGCGAACGTTTCCTCTTCGCACGGGAGCAGGTGACCGAAATCACCGGCCGCGTCTGGCCCTATGTCCTGATCGGCGTCGGCATCGGTGCGGCGATCCACAACTGGGTGCCGGCGGATCTGATCACGCGACTGCTTGGCCAGGCCCACTGGTGGTCTGTGCCGCTGGCGACGCTCATCGGCATTCCCATCTACGCGGACATCTTCGGCACGCTCCCGATCGCCGAGGCCCTGCTCGCCAACGGCGCCGGCCTCGGCACGGTCCTCGCCCTGCTGATGGCCGTCACCGCCCTCTCGCTGCCGTCTCTCATCATGCTGAAGCGGGTCATCAAGATGCCGCTGCTCGTCACTTTCACGCTCATCGTGACCGGCGGCATCCTCCTGATCGGCTTCGGGTTCAATCTCTACGGCCAGCACACAGTCTAGAAGGAGATCCGCGATGATCATCAAGATACTCGGCTCGGGCTGCCGGAAATGCATCGCCCTCGGCGAGAATGCCAAGGCCGCGGCTCTTGCCGCAGGCCGCAAGGCGGACATTGTCAAGGTGACCGACATGGCCGCCATCGCCGGCTACGGCGTGATGTCCACACCGGGTCTGGTGATCGACGAGAAGGTGGTCTCGACCGGCAAGGTCCTCAGCCCCGAGGAGATCCGGCAACTTCTGTAGAGCCGCTCCCGGACCGGGCGACAATCATGAGTTCTCGGCCGGACCGCGCCGGCGAGCCGCCGGATTCGGCCTGGATCTTGGCCTCGCCGTCCCGCCAGAAGCCGAGCCCGATCCGGTGCGTCCGGCCTCGCGCCGGCAAACCGGCACGCCCGGTTCAACCCTCCGCTGCCGCCCCGTAGAGCGCCAGGATGCCGGTCCAGCCGCCCTCGCTGTCGTAGATCGCCCGCACCCCGGCGGCCTTCCCGCCGTAGACCTCCAGGCCGCGGTGCTCGAGGCGGACCACCGTTCCATCGCCGTCGGCCGTGAAGGTCACCTCCACAGGCTTGTCGATCGCCGGGTCGAAGCGCCAGTCCGGGGCGATCTGCCAGGCGAGCACGAGGCGGCCCGGCGGCTCCCCGGCAACGAAAGAGCTCCCCGGCCGATGCAGCAACGAAATCGGCCGGAAACGGGCCAAGGCTAGGATCGAGTTCTGCGTTTCCTTGATAGGGTCGCCGCTTTTTCGAGAGTTTCTAATCTCATGATGTATCGCCTCCCGGCGCTCCTGGCCGTTTCGGCGCTGGCGCTCCTTGCCCTTCTGGCGATCGGCTCGACAGCCCGGGCGCAGCCGTCCTTCGACTGCCGCACGGCGGAGCTTGCCGTCGAGCAGGCGATCTGCCGCTCCAAGCCGCTCGCCAAGCGCGACAGGGACATCGCCCTCGCCTACAAGGCCGCCGTGACCCGGCTCGATCCGGACGCGCGCACCGTGCTGCGCGACCACCAGCGCCGCTTCCTGGCCCTGCGCGACGAGGCCTACGGCGCGGACGGCTTCGATCTAGCCGCCTACCTCGCCGGGCGCGTCAAGGAGTTGGAGGCGATCGAGGCGGGGACCCGGACCGGCTTCGAGGGCCTGTGGATCGTCCCGGCCGGCGGCCTGGAGGTGAGGGCGAACGGTGGCGGCACCTTCGAGATCGCGCTCGCGACCCAGGACGGCGCCCTCGGCCGCTGGGTTTGCGACTTCCAGGGCCTGGCCAGGGCGGACGGCGCCGCCCTCGTCGCGCCGGCCCGCCCGGACGAGGAGATGTCCGGCTGGCGCCTGCGGCTGGAACGGTCCGGCGCCGCCTTGAAGGTCTCGGCGGAACCGCCGCCCGGCGAGGCCGGGCCCGAACCGCCCTTCTGCGGGCGGAACGGCACCGTGGACCTTCTCTACCTCCCGGCCCGGCGCTGACGCCCGCCGGCCGTCAGCCCCGTGCCTCCGCCAGCATCGCCTTGGCGCCCTGCGCCAGGTAGAGCTGGTCCTGGGCGATCGCGACCAGCCGGTAGCCGAGGACGGCCATCTGCCGCGCCCGGGCGCCCGAGATGGCGTAGATCGCCGCCACCTTGCCGCGCGCCTCCGCGGCCGCCAGGATCCGCCGCACCGGCTCGTCGACGATGGGCGCATCGCCGTTCACGTAGGCTCCGTCCGAGAGCGTGATCGACAGATCCGACGGCCCCACGAAGGCCCCGTCGATCCCGTCGACGTCCAGGATGGCCTCGAGGTTGTCCAGCGCTTCGCGCGTCTCGATCATCGCCAGCGCGAGCGTCTCGCCATTGACCGAAGCGAGGTGCCGCGTGCCGTCGGTCTCCCCGCGCAGCGTCATCGCGCGCGCCGGACCCCAGCTCCGCTTGCCGAGCGGCGGAAACTTCGTCGCCTCCGCGAAGGCGCGCGCGTCCGCCACCGTGTTGATCATCGGCGCGATCACCGCGGATGCCCCCATGTCGAGCGCCCGGCTCGCCATGGCGAAGTCGCCGAGCGGGACCCGCACGACCGCCGGCTTGCCGGCCGCCGCCACGCCCCCGATCGCCCGCATGACGGACACCGGATCGTGCAGGCCGTGCTGCATGTCGATGTTGACGGCGTCGAACCCCGCCCGCGCGGTCGCCTCCGCGACGAGCGGCTCCGGCATCGACACCCAGGACATGAACACCGTCGGACCCTGCATCACGCGGGTCCGGAAATCGAACGAACTCATTGGCGCCTCACCCCTCGCTGCCGGCCGCGTCTGCCGTCGGCCGTCCCAGTCGGCCCCGATCCTAGTGGATCGGGCTGCGCTGGGAAGCCGCAGGCGCGAAGCCCTGGTCTGCGGAAGCCGATAAAAAACCCCGCCGTCCAGGACGGCGGGGTTCGGCGAGGCCTTGAGGTCGCCCTCGGGTTCAGCCCTTGCGGATCTGCTCCGCGGCGGTCGCCATCAGCTCCTCCATGGTCCGCCGGATCTGATGATCCGACTGGGCCACGTTGGCGGCATCGAAATCGCCGCGGATCTTGCGGAACACGTCGTCGTCGCCCGGCTCGTCGAAGTCGGCGCGGACCACCTCGCGCGCATATTCCTCCGCCTTCTCGCCGACCAGGCCGAGCTTCTCGGCCGCCCACAGGCCGATCAGCTTGTTGCGCCGGGCCGTCGCCTTGAAGCGGAGTTCTTCGTCATGCGAGAACTTCTTCTCGAACCCTTCCTCACGCTTGTCGAACATGGACATGTCGGCCTCGCTCCTGGAATGACAGTGGGCGCTCCCCATATATGGGGCATCGTTGGCGCTTGCATAGCGTCAGGCGACCTTGAGATCAATCGGCGCAAGGCCGCGCTTTCGTCGGCCCGGCCCGCCTCCTCCCTGCCGTAGGGTTCCGTGGCGCTCGCGGGCGGCGGCATTGTGGATCGTCCGGCGATCGGGTAGTGTGCCACCTTGCGCGCGCGGGACCGTTGGACGATTCCATCGGCCCGCGCGTCGTCCTTCGAAGAGGTGCGCCCTCGAAAAGGCGGGATGCGGGCGCCGGATGGTCCGAGGGGGGTCAAGCCCCGCACGCGACGACTTCGGACACCGCAGAGCCGGAGCGCACCGACCGGAGACACGCAAGTCAGATGGATTTTCTCGAGAGATCACGGTACGTCCCCATGAATCGTCGCCGTCGCATTTATGAAGGCAAGGCAAAGATCCTCTATGAAGGGCCGGAGCCGGGTACCCTGATCCAGCACTTCAAGGACGACGCGACCGCGTTCAACAACAAGAAGCATGCCGTTATCGACGGCAAGGGCGTGCTGAACAACCGGATCTCGGAGTTCATCTTCACGCAGCTGAATTCGCTGGGCGTGCCGACCCACTTCATCAAGCGGCTCAACATGCGCGAGCAGCTGATCCGCGAGGTCGAGATCGTTCCGCTCGAGGTCGTGGTGCGCAACGTCGCGGCCGGCTCGCTGTCGACGCGCCTCGGCATCCCGGAAGGGACCGCGCTGCCCCGCTCGATCATCGAGTTCTACTACAAGAACGACGAGCTCGGCGACCCGATGGTGTCCGAGGAGCACATCACGGCCTTCGGCTGGGCGACCCCGCAGGACATCGACGACATCATGGCGCTCGCCATCCGCGTCAACGATTTCCTCTCCGGCCTCTTCCTCGGCGTCGGCATCCGTCTCGTCGACTTCAAGATCGAGTTCGGCCGCCTGTGGGAAGGCGACATGATGCGGATCGTGCTCGCCGACGAGATCTCGCCGGACAGCTGCCGCCTCTGGGACCAGGGCACCGGCGACAAGCTCGACAAGGACCGCTTCCGCCGCGACCTCGGCGGCATGCTCGAAGCCTACCAGGAGGTCGCCCGCCGCCTGGGCATCCTGAACGACAACGAGCGCAGCGCGGGCACCGGGCCGACGCTGGTACAGTGAGTGCGGGGGCGGAGCCGATCGCCCCGCCCCGGAATGCGATTCCGCGATCGATCACCGGTCGCGACATCGCGTAAGGATCTGATGCAGGAGATTCCGGATTGGAGCGCCGAGGGCCGGCGCTGATCCGAAGCGCCTATCCTCGATGCTTCGGCGTTGATCGCCGCCGGCCTCTCCGACGACCGACAGGCCGACCGCAACGGCGCATTTCGAACCCGCTCCGGATCGATGGCGAGGCCATCCTCGCCCTCACCCGCCGCCGCGGCCTGACCGCCCACGATGCCGCCTCTGTCGAGCTCGCACTCCGGCGAGCCGCCATGCTTGCGTCGCTGGACGGCGCCATGCTACGGGCCGCGGGAGCCGAGGGAGTCGCGCTCTTCGCCTGACCCCGCCCCTCTCGAGGACGATCCCATGAAGGCCCGCATCACCGTCACGCTCAAGACCGGCGTTCTGGATCCGCAGGGCAAGGCCATCCAGGGCGCGCTCGGGAGCCTCGGCTTCGACGGCGTCGAGGACGTCCGCCAGGGCAAGCTGATCGAGATCGAACTGGCCGAACAGGACCCGGACCGCGCGCGCGAGAGCCTCGACGCGATGTGCCAGAAGCTCCTCGCCAACACGGTGATCGAGAACTACCGCATCGAGCTCGCCTGACCGGAGCCGTCCCATGAAGTCCGCCGTCGTCGTCTTCCCCGGCATCAACCGCGAGCGCGACATGGCGCATGCGCTGGAGCTCGTCTCCGGCACCAAGCCCCATATGATCTGGCACGCCGAGACCGAGTTGCCGGACGTCGACGTCGTGGCCGTTCCGGGCGGATTCTCATATGGCGATTACCTCCGCTGCGGGGCCATCGCGGCGCGCGCGCCGATCATGGAGGCCGTCCGCCGCCATGCCGAAGCCGGCCGCCATGTGATCGGCGTCTGCAACGGCTTCCAGATCCTGACCGAGGCGGGCCTCCTGCCCGGCGTCCTCATGCGCAACGCCTCGCTGAAATTCGCCTGCAAGGTCGTCCGGCTCAGGGTCGAGAACGCGGAAACGGCCTTCTCGTCGGCCTACGAGGCCGGAGCCGTCATCCGCACCCCGATCGCGCACGGCGAGGGCAACTATTTCGCCGATCCCGAGACGCTCGCCCGCCTCGAGGGCGAGGGCCGTGTCGTCTTCCGCTATTGCGATGAGGCCGGCGCATCCACGATGGCGGCCGACCCGAACGGCTCCGTCAACCACATCGCGGGCATCACGAATGCGCGCGGCAACGTGCTGGGCATGATGCCGCATCCGGAAAACTTCGTGGAGCCGATCCAGGGCTCGACTGACGGCCGCGGCATCTTCGAGAGCCTCGTCCGCTCGGTCGCGGTGGCCGCCTGAGCGGCGCCGCCGGGAGAGCTCACTCTCTCTGCGGCCGGCGTAGCACGCGCGGCGGGCACCCCCAACGCGGGGCGATGATACCCGGCAAGCCAGGACCATCCTCGGTCCGGGATCAGTTCGTCAGCCGGACGCTGCTGAGATAGCGGGACAGGAGATCCGTCATCCCGAGCTTCACGCCCGCATCGTCCGCCGCCGACAGGTAGTAGCTGGTCGACGCGCAGGCCCGGAGCGCTGGCTCGATCTCGTCGCGCCGGGTCTTGCCCGCGAGGGTCTTGCTCGGCTGTCCGAGAGTCGCGTTGTAGCCCCAGTCGCCCGTGATCGGCAGGTACATGGCGTCCAGGATCGCGACCGTGACGCCGTTCTTCTTCAGCTTGTCGCATTCCTTCGGATCGAAGGCCGCCACCTTGTCGTTCTCGGACGCCTTCAGCACCCAGGGGCGGTGCGACTGGACGCCGTCCGTCACCATGAGCACCACCTTGCGCGGATCCGACGCGCTGGCCCCCGACCCGCTCTTGCCGACATAGTTGGTGAAGGCTTCCATGTGCTGCGAGAAGAAGGTGCTGTCGCCGAGGCTGTAGGTCTTGGCCAGCTCCTCCACCTTCGACCGGTCGAGCGTCGGCTTCACCGCGTTGTCGAGCTGCTGGTCGAGATAGCTGACGCCGATCTTCACATAGGTCGCCGAGGGGTCCGTTTTCTTGGCGACGGAGACGATGTCGAGCACGCCCTCGTGCAACGTGTCGATCCGGAGCTTGATGGAGTTCTTTCGCGCGTATTCGAGGTTCGAGATCTTCTGGCCACCCTCCGGTTCATGGCAACCGAACTGGCAGCCGACGCCCTTCCTCATCGCCGCGGCAGCCTCCGAGGTGGCCGCAAGGCCCATCGAGGCCGAGTTGTCGAGCAGCAGGTAGATGGTGACGTACTGGTTCGTCGGCCCGACCACGCTGGTGCTCGCCGAGACGTCCAGGTGATCCTGCCCGAACACGCCCGCCAGCGTGGTCCCGACCCGCGCCGTGGCGGTCGCCTTGACCTGCCGGGTCGCCCGGTCGACGCCGACCGTCAGCGCCGTGATGGACTTTCCCCCGGCCGGCGCCTCGGCCCTGACGGTGGCATCCACCATCTTGCGGATCTGCTCGTCGGACTTTCCGTCGAACTCGCGCACCGCGGCCAGCGCCGCCGCGTCGACCGCGTCCTGCAGCTCCGCCCGCACCCGCGCGGCGTTGCCGTAATCGATCGCGAATCCGACCGCGCCCAGGAGAGGGATGGACAGGAGCGCGAAGGTCATCGCCACGTTGCCGGCCCGGTCGCCGACGATGGCCCGGCCACGACCGGCCAGCGGTATAGAAGGCATGAAGCGCATCGGGGTCCTCGCATGGCCGCCGATCCGGTACTAGGAAAAATGTCGGTCTATTCCGTTAAGTGAATTGAATAAAAACGCAGGTATCCGCGCTTTCGCCGGTTCGGGTGCCACCGTCACGGATCGGCCCCATTCGCGCCCGATGCCAATCGCGACCCTTGAGAATCCGGCGCGGAAGGTTCATTGAACCGCGTGAGGCGCCCCGTTCCGACGCGACAGGACCGATGATCCCGAACGACATCAAGATCACCCCCGAGCTCGTCCGCGACCATGGGCTGAAGCCGGACGAGTACCAGCGCATCCTCGACCTGATCGGGCGCGAGCCGACGCTGACCGAGCTCGGCATCTTCTCGGCCATGTGGAACGAGCACTGTTCCTACAAGTCCTCCAAGAAATGGCTGAAGACGCTGCCGACCTCCGGCCCGCGCGTGGTCCAGGGTCCGGGCGAGAACGCCGGCGTGGTCGACATCGGCGACGGCGACGTGGTCGTCTTCAAGATGGAGAGCCACAACCACCCCTCCTACATCGAGCCCTACCAGGGCGCCGCCACCGGCGTCGGCGGGATCCTGCGCGACGTCTTCACCATGGGGGCCCGGCCGGTCGCGGCCATGAACGCGCTCCGATTCGGCGCGCCGGACCACCCGAAGACGCGGCACATCGTGTCGGGCGTCGTCGCCGGCATCGGCGGCTACGGCAACTCCTTCGGCGTGCCCACCGTCGGCGGCGAGGTCAATTTCCACCCCCGCTACAACGGCAACTGCCTCGTCAACGCCTTCGCGGCCGGGCTCGCCCGGAAGGACGGGATCTTCCTGTCCAAGGCCGAGGGCGTCGGCATGCCGGTCGTCTATCTCGGCTCCAAGACGGGCCGCGACGGCATTCACGGGGCCACCATGGCCTCCGCCGAGTTCGACGACAACTCCGAGGAGAAGCGCCCGACGGTCCAGGTCGGCGATCCCTTCTCCGAGAAGCTGCTTCTGGAAGCGTGCCTCGAGCTCATGACCACCGGCGCAGTCATCGCCATCCAGGACATGGGCGCCGCCGGCCTCACCTGCTCGGCCGTGGAGATGGGCGCCAAGGGCGATCTCGGGCTGGAGCTCGACCTCGACAAGGTCCCCTGCCGCGAGCCCGGCATGACCGCCTACGAGATGATGCTGTCGGAGAGCCAGGAGCGCATGCTCATGGTGCTCCATCCCGAGAAGGAGGCCGAAGCCGAGGCAGTATTCCGCAAGTGGGGCCTAGACTTCGCGGTGGTCGGCCGGACCACCGACACGCTCCGCTTCGTGGTGAGGCACCAGGGCGAGGTGATGGCCGACCTGCCCATCAAGGACCTCGGCGACCAGGCCCCGGAATACGACCGGCCCTGGGTGGAGAGCGCGCGGCGCGAGCCCGTCGACCCCGCCTCGGTTCCCGAGCCGGCCGACTACGGCCAGGCGCTCCTGACCCTGATCGGGTCCCCCGACCTCGCCTCTCGCCGCTGGGTCGTCGAGCAGTACGACCACTTCGTCCAGGGCAACACCGTCCAGCACCCGGGCGGCGACGCCGGCGTCGTGCGCATCGACGACGGCCGCAAGGGCCTAGCGTTCACTTGCGACGTCACCCCGCGCTATTGCGAGGCCGACCCGTTCGAGGGCGGCAAGCAGGCGATCGCGGAAGCCTGGCGCAACCTGACGGCCGTCGGGGCCCTCCCCTTGGCGGTCACCGACAACCTCAACTTCGGCAACCCCGAGCGGCCCGAGATCATGGGACAGTTCGTCGGCTGCATCAAAGGCATCGGCGAGGCCTGCCGCGCGCTCGACTTCCCCGTCGTGTCCGGCAACGTCAGCCTCTACAACGAGACCAACGGGCAGGCGATCCTGCCGACTCCGGCGATCGGCGGCGTCGGCCTGCTCGCCGACGTGACGAAGTCGGTCGGTATCGGCTTCCGGGCCGACGGCGACACCATCATCCTCGTCGGCGACACCGCCGGCTGGCTCGGCCAGTCGGTCTTCCTGCGCGAGATCCACGGCCGCGAGGACGGCGCCCCGCCGCCGGTCGACCTCGCCGCCGAAAAGCGCAACGGCGACTTCGTGCGCCGCCTGATCGACGAGGGCCGCGTCGGCGCCGTGCACGACCTCTCCGACGGCGGACTCCTCGTCGGCCTTGCCGAGATGGCCATGGCCGGCGGCCGGGGCGCCGCCGTCACCCTCCCCGACCGCCGCACGCCGCCGCTCCACGCCTACCTCTTCGGCGAGGACCAGGCCCGCTACGTGCTGACCGCCTCGCCCGCCGAGGCGGCCCACATCCTGGTCGAGGCGGCCATGGCCGGCGTCCCGGCTACCATGATCGGCTCGGTCGGGGGCCGGTCCTTGGCAGTCGCCGACCGGCTCGCCATTTCCGTTGAAACCTTGACCGAAGCGCACGAGAATTGGTTTCCGCGCTTCATGGCCGCGGCCTGACGGCGGCCGGCGCGGGGACGAGGAGACTTCCATGGCGATGGATTCGCGCGAGATCGAGGCCATGATCCGGGCCGCCCTGCCCGACGCGACGGTGACGATCCGCGACCTGGCCGGCGACGGCGACCACTATGCGGCCGAAGTGGTCTCGGCGAGCTTCAAGGGCAAGAGCCGCGTTCAGCAGCACCAGATGGTCTACCAGGCGCTGAAGGGCAAGATGGGCGGCCAGCTCCATGCCCTCGCATTGCAGACGAGCGCACCGGAGGCTTGATCCGGAGCCGTTCGGGAGCATATCGAAGTCGACAGGACCGGAACGCCCGATCTTGACCCGGGCAGGAGGCAGACATGACCGACGTGCATCAGTTGATCGACGACGAGGTGAAGGGCAACGACGTCGTGCTCTTCATGAAGGGCACCCCGCAGATGCCGATGTGCGGCTTCTCCGGCCAGGTCGTCCAGATCCTCGACTACCTGGGCGTCCCCTACAAGGGCGTCAACGTGCTCGCCTCCAACGACCTCCGGCAGGGCATCAAGGACTATTCCAACTGGCCGACGATCCCCCAGCTCTACGTCAAGGGCGAGTTCGTCGGCGGCTGCGACATCGTCCGCGAGATGTTCCAGGCGGGTGAGCTGCAGGCCCACCTGAAGGACAAGGGCCTCCCCGTCCGCGAGACGGCCTGACCCGATCTTCCCCGGCCGGCCGCGTGCCGCCGCCGGCCGGGGCGCTTACATTCAAAAGTTGTGTTTTGATTTTGTTCTTGTCCTGTTCGCAGACCCGTGCCAGTGTGTCGAGAGCGAAACCGGACACGCCCATGGCCGACGAAGACGACAGGATCGCCAGCCACACCCTCCACCTTCTCCAGGAGCTCCGCGCCGAGATCCGCAGCAGCTTCGCGGCTGTCGATCGAAGATTCGCCGAGATCGAGCGACACTTCGAATCCGAGACGCAGGGCCTCCATGTCGGGCTGGCGGAGTTGCGCGCCGAAATGAACCGCAACTTCGAGGTCACGAACAGCATGCTGGCCGGCGAGATGTCGACGCGCGCCTTCGCCTTCAAAGGGATCGAAGAGCGCTTCCTCGCCAACGAGCGGCGCCTGACCATTCTCGAGGCGCGCTCGGACGCCCGCAAGACCTAGCGCCTGGACCGTCGCGCCTTCGTACCTCCCGTCGATCCGGGTGCCGCGCCCGGGTGGCCCGGCCCTACCGCCCGGACTTCGGCCGGTTGATCAGCACCATGCCCCCGATGACCAGCGCCAGCGCCGCGCCGAGCCGCCAGTCCAGCCGCTCGCCGAGCAGCAGGTGGCCGAACAGGACGGCGAAGAGCGGGCTCAGGAACGAGAAGGCCGCCAGGATCGGCACCGGGTGGCGGGCCATCAGGCGGAACCAGACGAGGTAGGTCAGGAACGCCACCCAGACCGACTGGTAGAGGATCACCAGGAGGACCCCCGGCGAAAGGCTGGCCGGAAGCGCCCGCGGCTCGAGCGCGACCGCGATCGCCGAGACCGGGATCGACAGCGCGAGCTGATACCAGAGCACGCGGGTCGCCGGAGCCGCGCGCAGCGCCGTAGCCTTGATCACGATGTTCGAACTCGCCCACAGGAAGGCGGCGCTCAGCATCATGAGGTCGCCGATCCAGGCATTCGGCGCCGTCGGCGCCCCGAGCCCGTCCGCGAAGGCGACGACGAGCCCCAGGAAGGCCGCCCCGAGCCCGGCCGTCTGCCAGAGGTCGAGCCGCTCGGCGGGAAGGAAGAGGCGCGCCAGGCCCGCCGTGAACAGCGGCATGGAATAGAGGAAGATCACCCCGCGCGACGCGGTCGTGAAGGCGAGCCCGCCGAAGATCAGCAGGAACTCCACCGCGAAGACCGAGCCGACCCAGAGCCCGGGCGCGAGCGCGGCGTCGCGGACGAGCATCGGCTCGCCGCGGAGCCGCATCCAGCCGGAGAGGAGCGCGGTCGCCAGGATCGCGCGAACGAGGCTCTGCGCCGCCGCGGACATCTCGGGCAGGGCGAGCTTGACGGTCACGAGCTGGAAGCCCCAGCTCGCCATCAGGACGACCAGCCAGACGCCCGCCGTCAATGGCAGCGCGCGGCCGGCCGCCGGGCCCCGGGTCCCGCTCGCCTCGGCGCTCAAGAGTGGTCGTGCCCGCACCCGTGGACGCGGCCCGCCGGGCCCGGCTCCGCCCCGTCGTCACGACCCGCGCAGGCCTCGCAGAGGCCGCGGACCTCGATCGTCCGGCCTTCCAGGCGAAAGCCGGCGCGGCCCGACACGGCCCCGAGAGCGCGATCCACCTCCGTCCCCGGCCACTCCTCCACGCGCCCGCAGTCGCGGCAGACGGCGAAGACGGCGCCGGCATGTTCGTGCTGGCCGTGGCAGGCGAAATAGGCGTTGAGCTGTTCGAGCCGGTGCACCCGACCGTCGCGTTCGAGCCGCTCCAGGGCGCGGTAGACCACGGGCGGAGACTGCACGCCCTGCGGCCTCAGCGCATCGAGCAGCTGGTAGGCCGTCATCGGCTTGTCGGACCCGCAGAGGACGGCATAGACCGCCTCGTCGGTGCCGGAACGCGGTCGCGCCATCATGTTCTCCGGTGTGTCGCCCGGCCCGGACCTTAAGGGATCCGCGCCCGGCCGTCAGCAGGGAAAGGCCGCGAGGCCGCTACTCCTCGGAGAACGGCTCCTCGGTCGCCTTGCAGGCGGGCAGCTTTCCCGTGAGCCGCTCGATCTTGCCGCCCTGCCGGTCGAGCCGGAACGCCGCCAGCACCCGCTTCACCGGCTGGCCGACCGCGCCGCCCTCGTGGAAGACGAAGACCATCGGTGCCTTGTCCTTGGCGTTGCCCGCGCACTCGATCGAGAAGTTGCTCTCGGAACTCACCTTCGTCCGGAACGCCCCGATGATGCGCCAGTCGCCCTTCAGGCGATCCGTCGGCCCGTCGAGCCGCCACACCACCACGGTCGTGTCGCCGGACGGATCTGGACCGCCGGACAACACGTCGATGCGATGCAGGGCGAAGCCGTCCGCCGGCAGGTCGCGCGGCGGATGGATCGCGCCGAACCCCGCGCCGGACAGGAGCGGATCGAGCTCGCCCTCCGCGTCGGGCTGGATCGACATGCTGGCCGTCTTGCCGACGAACTGCTTCAGCGGGTCCTGGGCGGGGGCCGCCACCGCCGCGCCGGCCATCAGGACCGAGAGCCCGAGAGCCAATCCTGCCTTCCTCATCACGCCCTCCTTCGCTTTGCCGGCCGCAGAAGCCCGCGGCACCCGTCCGAATCGCTCCAAACCGCCGGTTGGTTCGAATTGGATTCGATCACGAAATCTTGCCGAAACCGCGCCCCGGCACAGTCACGACATGGACACACCGACCCCATATCAGGAGCCCTGAAGGGCCTGGAGCCCTTTCGCGACCCTGGATGCGAGAAGGAGAGGAGGGAACCATGCAAGACGCGACCCAGCGCCATGGCCCGAGCCGCCCCGACCGGCTGTTCGAGGCCAGGGACTACCTGGACCCGAACGTCGAGCCGGAGCTCGACGACATCCTGTCCGATCCCGTCGTACGCCTCGTCATGCGTCGGGACCGTCTCGACCCCCGCGCCGTCGGGGCCTTCATGCGCGCGACCGCCGAGAACCTGAAGGATGGGCGCGGTCCGCTGCCCTTCGTTCCGGCTCCCGGGCCGGTCGACGGCTGCATCGCCTGCCGCTGAAGGAGGGGGCGCGGCGCATCCGACGCCGCGAACGCGAAAGGCCGCCCGGAGGCGGCCTTTTTTCGTCGTCGGCCACGGAAACCCGGATCAGCGCGAGTAGAACTCGACGACCAGGTTCGGCTCCATGTGGACCGGATAGGGCACGTCGGTCAGGGCCGGGATGCGCGCGAACTTGGCGACCATCTTGTTATGGTCCACCTCGATGTAGTCCGGCACGTCGCGCTCGCCCGACTGCGTCGCCTCGAGGACGAGCGCGAGCTGCTTGGACGCCTCCTTGACCTCGATCACGTCGCCGATCCGCACGCGGTAGCTGGCGACGTTCACGCGGCGGCCGTTCACCCGGATGTGGCCGTGGCTGATGAACTGGCGGGCCGCGAAGGGGGTCGGCACGAACTTGGCGCGATACACGATCGCGTCGAGACGGCGCTCGAGCAGGCCGATCAGGTTCTCCGAGGAGTCGCCCTTCAGGCGCATGGCCTCGGTGTAGACCTTCTTGAACTGCTTCTCGGAGATGTTGGCGTAGTAGCCCTTCAGCTTCTGCTTCGCCTTGAGCTGGGCGCCGAAGTCCGACACCTTGCCCTTGCGCCGCTGGCCGTGCTGGCCGGGGCCGTATTCCCGCTTGTTGACGGGCGACTTGCCACGACCCCACAGGTTCTCGCCCATCCGGCGGTCGATCTTGTACTTCGCACTGTGACGCTTCGACATCGCGTTCTCACGTTGGTTGAACCGCAGCCCACAAGCCACGGACGATATTAAGGTGAGCGCGTCCTCCTCTGCCCCTCGCGGGGCCGACAGGGCCGGGATCCGAGCGTTGGAACCGGCCCGCGGATGCACGACAAACGGCAACGCGGACCGTCGAGGTCCGCGCTGGCTGCCGGGTGATTAGTCGGATGCGGCCATGAAGTCAAGCACCGTCGGCCCGTCCTCAGTCGACCGTCAGCCCATAGCGGGCCGCGAGCGCGACCAGGCCCGCCGGCTGCGCCCGCCCTGAGGTGAAGATCGCCCGCCCACCCGCGAGCGGCGGGTGCCCGTCGGGAGCCCGGCCGACCAGATGGACCACGCGCCGCGCGATCGCGGGGGCCGGATCGATCCAGGTGACCGGCCACGGCTCGATCCGCCGGAAAACGTCGAGCAGGAAGGGGTAGTGCGTGCAGGCGAGCACGACCGTGTCGGTCCGTCGTCCCCCCGCCTCCACGAAGCAGGGCCCGATCTCGGCCGCCACCCGGCTCTCGTCGATCGCCTCGCCGCGCATGTGCGCCTCCGCAAGGGCCGCGAGGTGCTGCGAGCCGACGAGGGTGACGGCCACTTCGCGCGCGAAGGCGTCGATGAGCGCCCGGGTGTAGTCGCGCCTGACCGTGCCGGGCGTCGCCAGCACGCTGACGAGCCCCGTCCGCGTCCGCTCCGCCGCCGGCTTGATGGCCGGCACCGTGCCCACGAAGGGCACGTCGAAGCGCGCGCGCAGGGGCCCGAGCACGAGGGTCGAGGCGGTGTTGCAGGCGATCACGACGAGGTCCGGCCGGTGCGCCGCGACGAGGCGCTCCATCAGCGCGAGGATGCGCGCGACCAGCGCCCCCTCCTCCCAGGCCCCGTACGGAAACCCGGCGTCGTCCGCCACGTAGGTGATCCGCGCATCCGGCCGCGCGGCCACGATTTCCGCGAGCACCGACAACCCGCCGATCCCGGAATCGAAGACCAGGAGGCGCGGCTCGGCGACGTGTCTCGGTGCGGCTTCGGTCATGAGCGGGATCGGACCGGCGGAGGCGAAGAACTCGATACGCCCCATCCGACCCTCCCGGCCACCACCCCGGGCAATCCTCCGGGGGGTCGAGGGCGCGGGCGCGACGCAGAACCTTCTATCGCCCGGCCCGAAGACACCATGGCACCGACGTGGTTAAGGCCGGGTTTCCGAAAACTTTCCAATTCATGAATTTGTACCCTCGCCCGCCGGGTCCTTCCCCGGCCCCGTCTCCAGGGCCTTTCCGTAGGGTCGCGCCGTCGGTCGGGTGGACCGCCCCTCCAGGGCCGCGATCACGCCGCGCAGCGTCCGGATCTCCTGCTCGGTGAGCCGCGCCTTCTGGAAGATGCTGCGCAGGTTGCGCACCATGCTGGCCCGCTTCTCCGGCGGCCGGAAGAACTCCACGGCGTCGAGCGCCCCCTCCAGGTGCTCGAACATCCGCAGGACGTCGTCCTTGCCGGCGAGCGGCGAGCGCTCCTTCTCGGGGAACGGCGTCCAGGCGGCATCGCCGACGACCACCTTGCGCCACTCGTACGCGACGGTCACGACCGCCTGCGCGAGGTTCAGCGACGCGAAGGCCGGGTCGACCGGTATCGTCAGGATCTGGTCGGCGAGCCCGACCTCGTCGGTCGTCAACCCCCAGCGCTCGCGTCCGAACACGACGCCGACGCGCTCCCCCCGATCGATCGAGGCCGCCAGCAGCCCCGCCGCGGTCGCGGGCGAACAGACCGGCTTGGCGATGTCGTGCGCCCGCGCGGTCGTCGCCAGGACCAGGTTCAGGTCCCGGACCGCCTCCTCCAGGCTCGCCACGGTCTCGATCTCCAGGAGCCGGAAAGCCCCCGAGCTCATCGCCGCGGCCTTCTCGTTCGGCCAGGGCTCGCGCGGATTGACCAGCTTGAGCCGCCGCAGCCCGAAATTCGCCATCGCCCGCATGGCCGCGCCGACATTCTCGGCCATCTGGGTCTCGACCAGGATGACGACGGGGGACGAGGCGAAGGATGCGGGTTCGGCGGACAAGGCGGCTTCGGTCCCTGCAAGGGTGATGACGGACGCCCTTCTAGCCCGGAGGCGACGGGAAGCCAAATCGCACGCGGAAAGCGCCGCTCCCGCAAAAGGGATAGCTCGACGGAGACAATTGGCCGCGCTATAGACCCGGCATCCTTTCGCAGCCGCGAAATGCCGGATCGTCGAGCCCGCCTGCCGGGACGGCCCGGTCGCGCTGCACAACCCTGGGGGAAGGCCCGATGGCGAAGATCAAGGTGGCGAATCCGGTCGTGGACCTCGACGGCGACGAGATGACCCGGATCATCTGGCAGTTCATCAAGGACAAGCTGATCTTCCCCTACCTCGACCTCCAGATCGAGTATTACGACCTCTCCGTCGAGAACCGCGACGCCACCGCCGATCAGGTCACCATCGACGCCGCCCACGCCATCAAGAAGCACGGCGTCGGCATCAAGTGCGCGACCATCACCCCCGACGAGGGCCGCGTGCAGGAATTCAACCTCAAGAAGATGTGGAAGTCGCCCAACGGTACGATCCGCAACATCCTCGGCGGCGTCATCTTCCGCGAGCCGATCATCTGCAAGAACGTGCCGCGCCTCGTGCCGGGCTGGACGCAGCCGATCATCGTCGGCCGCCACGCCTTCGGCGACCAGTACCGCGCCACCGACTTCGTCGTTCCCGGCAAGGGCAAGCTGACCATCAAGTTCGTCGGCGAGGACGGCCAGACGATCGAGCATGAGGTGTTCGACTTCCCCGGCGGCGGCGTCGCGATGGCGATGTACAACCTCGACGAGTCGATCAAGGAGTTCGCCCGCTCGTCCTTCAACTACGGGCTGATCCGCAACTACCCGGTCTATCTCTCGACCAAGAACACGATCCTCAAGTACTACGACGGCCGCTTCAAGGACATCTTCCAGGCGATCTTCGACGCCGAGTTCGCGGCCGAGTTCAAGAAGCGGGGCCTCGTCTACGAGCACCGGCTGATCGACGACATGGTCGCCTCGGCGCTGAAGTGGTCCGGCGGCTACATCTGGGCCTGCAAGAACTACGACGGCGACGTCCAGTCCGACACCGTCGCCCAGGGCTTCGGCTCCCTCGGTCTGATGACCTCCGTGCTGCTCACCCCCGACGGCCGCACCGTCGAGGCGGAGGCCGCCCACGGCACGGTCACCCGCCACTACCGCGAGCACCAGAAGGGCAAGGAGACCTCGACCAACTCCATCGCCTCGATCTTCGCCTGGACCCGCGGCCTCGCCCATCGCGCCAAGCTCGACGACAACGCCGATCTCGCCCGCTTCGCCGCCACCCTCGAGAAGGTCTGCGTCGACACCGTCGAGGCCGGCTACATGACCAAGGACCTGGCCCTCCTGGTCGGCGCCGACCAGAAGTGGCTCTCGACCACCGGCTTCCTCGACAAGATCGCCGCCAACCTCGAGACCGAGATGGCCAAGTGGTGAGCTGCGGCAGCCTTTGACGGACCCGAGCGGACGGCGGGCTTCGGCCCGCCGTTTTCGTTTGGCGTGTCCCCATGTTTCCGGACTGTTACCGCCGAAACAGCGCCGCGCCCGCGCGCCCCTTAAGACCGGATGCATCGGCAGCGGGCTGAGCCGCCCCTGCCCTGCAACGGACAGGAGCGCTAGCCATGGCCCAGGCCCTCGAACTCGCCCCCGCCGCCCTCGGCCTCGCCGAGGCCCCCTGGCCCCCCGCGGCGCCCGACAAGCGCGGCGTCCCGGTCAAGCGCAGCGAGAGCTTCCTGGACGTCTGCAGCCGCGAGAAGGTGGATTTCGCCCGCCTGATCGACCTCAACTTCGGCATCGACATCCGCAGCCCGCGCCTGGCCGGCAAGTGGCAGAAGCTGGTCAACTACTACCTGCGCACCCGCATGGGCTCGGACGAGCTCACCCCCGGCGGCAACTATCGCTTCAAGGACGGCGCCACGATCTACGTGCCGACCGGCCGCGGCGCCCCGATCGACCTCGGCGAGACCATCGTGGTCGGCCGCCCTCCGGAGACCTCCGCGGGCCGGAGCGCGCTGAAGTGGTCCGACGAGATCGAGTTCAAGTCGCCCGACGTGCGCGGCGCCAACAACGCGGTCGTCTGGAAGGTGAGCCTCGCGGGAAAGTTCAAGTGGGCGGGCCTGAAGTCCGACGCAGAGGGCAAGTTCGCCATCGGCAACACCCAGGTGGGGGCGGCGATCGCCCGCAAGCTGACCGACGACATCTCCATCCAGGCCGGCACCAAGCTGAAGTGGGAGGACCTCGCCAAGGGCGACAAGGGCTTCGTCCGCCTGCTGCGCGAGAACATGGAGGCGACCGTCAAGGCCAGGCTTTCCACCATCGGCAACGCCAGCTTCTATGTCGAGGCGGGCCTCAACGCCTCCACGACGCCCTTCGTCCTCAAGCTGACGGGAACCGGCGAGGGCACCCTCGACCTGCCCGACCCGATCTCCGGCGAGACGATCCCGATCGCCTATTCGGCGAGCGTCACCGTGACCTTCCAGGCCGGCCCCTCCCCGGCCCTCGTCCAGCGGATCGGCTCCGGCGCGCTGTCGGGCGCCGGCGCGGTCGCGGTCTTCTACATCGGCTTCATCGCGCTCGGGATCTGGGACTACGGCCGGCGCGTCGAGAATGCCGAGAAGATCGGCCTCCTGTCCGAGTACGTACTGTCCTACGAGGCGACCGTGTTCGGCAGCGTGCCCGGCTATCTCGGGCCGGACCCGGGCGGGCCGGACGCCCCGGAGCGCCTCCGCCTCGCCGAGGCCGGCCGGCGCGACGCCCGCGAGGACGCCGCCCGCATGTTCGGCGGGAGCGGCGAGGACCCGCTGTTGACCTACCTCCGCGCCCTCTTCGCCGTGAACCAGGGACGCCAGGGAGATCGCGAGCGCGTCGCGCGCAACTGCCTCGAGCTGATGATCTGGACCCGCCTCGAGGAACGCACCCCCGGCCTGTCCGCCCCGAAGGCCGGACTGCGGTGAAGGCGAGGGCCCGCCGATGGCGCCCGCCCGGTCAGCCCATTTCGAGAAAGCCCGGGGAGGCCGCGATCGGCGGCGCCGAGGCGAGCCGCGCGAGATCGGGGAGCGGCCGCGCCGTGTCGGCCTCGGCCGCGAGGTGCCTCTCGAGCGCCTCGGCGATCGCGAGCAGGCGCGCATCGGCGCCGCGCGGGCCGACGAGCTGGATGCCGAACGGCATGCCGTCCCGATCGACCCCGCAGGGGATCGTCACCGCCGGGTGGCCGACCAACGTCACCGCATAGGCGAGCGCAAGCCAGTGGTAGTAGCTCCGGGTCGGCACACCGTCGATCTCGGCGGGATAGAGCTCCGCCCAGGGCCGCGGCGCGATCGTCATCATCGGGCTGATCAGCACATCGTGGCGCTCGAAGAAGGCCAGCCAGCGCCGGTAGAGCACCGTCTGGTGCTTCATCGCGTCCGCCACCGCCGCCGCGTCGAGCCGCAGCGCTTCGGCCACGTTCGCCCGCACGTTCGGCCCCACGAGCTCCGGCGTGCGCGCGACCATGTCCTTGAAACCCGCCAGGAAGCTCAGTCCCCGCAGCACCGCGAAGCAGTCGTCCGAGCCGCCGCAGTCGGGCGTCGCTTCCTCGAACGCGCTGAAGGCCGGCGCCATCCGCGCGCAGCGCTCGGCGAAGACGGCCCGGACATGCCGGTCCGTCGGGGCGAAGCCGAAGTCGGGCGTCACCGCGGCCCGCAGGCTCGCGAGGTCGGCCGCCTCCGCCGCGAACGCCCCCGGATGCCGGATCCGCCGGCCCGGGACGGTCGTCGCCAGCGGATCCGCCGCATCGTCGCCGGCGATCACGCCGAGGAGCAGCCGGAGATCCGCCACGGTGCGCGCCATCGGCCCGAGCACCCCCAGCCCCGCCCAGCCGAGCAGCTTCTTCTCGTTCGGCACCAGGCCCGGCGTCGGCCGGAACCCGACGATGCCGCAATAGGCGGCCGGGTTCCTGAGGCTGCCGCCCATGTCCGACCCGGTCGCCAGCGCGACCATGCCGGTCGCCAGCGCGACCGCCGATCCGCCCGAGGAACCGGCCGCCGTCCTGGTCGTGTCGAAAGGGTTGCCGGTCGCGCCGAAGACCAGATTGCGCGTGTTCGCCCCCGCGCCGAACTCCGGAGTGTTGGACTTCGCCAGCACGATCCCGCCGGCCGCACGGATCGCCGCCACCATGGAGTGGTCGCGCGCCGGCACGTGGTCGCGGAAGAGGAGGCTGCCGAAGGTGGTGCGCAGCCCGGCCGTCTCCTCGAGGTCCTTGACGGCGATCGGCAACCCCTCAAGCGCCCCGAGCGCCTCGCCCCGGCGGATCCGGCCGTCTGCGGCCCGGGCGGCCGCGAGCGCCCGCTCGAAATCGCGAGTCGGCAAGGCGTTGACGGCGCCGTCGATCGCCTCGATCCGCTCTATGGCCGCCTGTACCACCTCCGTCGCCGAGACCGCCTTCCGGCCGAGGAGCCCCCGGACCGTCACCGCGTCGAGATCGCACAAGCTCATCCTCGCCTCCATGGCCCGACCCGCGTCGCCCGCGGCCGGGCCGCCGATGGCCGCGACGTCGCTCCGCCCCGCCCCGGTCCCGCGTCCGGCAAACCGACCGCACTCGCCCGGCGGACCTCCGTTCCCGGCCCGCCTCGGCGGCGGGGCCGCCTCCCGGGCGTGAAGGCACGGTCGCCCGGCCGCGGGACCCGGCCCCCGCACGGGCTCACGGCGGCGCGTCCTCCGCCTCGCGCTCGTGCAACTCGTCCTGCGTGATGTCCCCGCGCGGCGTCAGTGCCTCCCGCTCGATGCGCGACCGCGCCACCTGCCGGATATGGGCCGCGATGCCGGGCTTGCGGTTCATGAGGTGATGCAGGTCCTCCGCATCCAGGAGCAGCAGCCGACAGTGCGAAAGCGCGACGATGTCCGCCGAGCGGGTCGCCTTCCGGAGCACCGCGATCTCGCCGAAGAAGTCCCCGTCCGAGAGCCGAACTTTCGCATCCTGCAGGTCCACCTCGACCGTGCCGGAGGCGATGAAGTACATGCAGTGGGCCGGATCCCCCGCATAGGTGATCACGGTCCCCGGCTCGACCGATTGCGCGCTGAGCAGGCGCGTGACCTCGGCGATCTCGCCGGCATTGAGTTCGGCGAAGAGCGGCACGCGGGCCACCATGCCCCAGGTCACCACGAAGTCCCGCTGGTGGATCTCCCGCGCGAAGGCCGTCGCGATGATGCCGACCGGCAGGGCGAACATGCAGAAGCCGAACAGCATGACGATGCCGGCCAGCACCTTGCCGGGCGCCGTGACCGGCACCACGTCGCCATAGCCGACCGTCGTCAGGGTCGTCACCGCCCAGTACATCGACGCCGGGATCGATCCGAACACGTTCGGCTGGATCTGCCCTTCGATCCAGTGCATCAGCGACGCTGCGGTTACGATGAGCCCCGCCATCACGACGGCGCTCGCCACCAGGGCGCGCCGCTCGGAAACGACCGCGTTGGCGAGCGACCGCATACCGGGTGAGTAGCGGGTGAGCTTCAGGAAGCGCAACAGGCGGAAGATGACCAGGACGTTGACGTCGAAGACGTCGAAGATGAAGCCGACCAGCGTCGGCGCGATCGCCAGGAAGTCGATGATCGCCCCCGGATGCGCCATGTAGCGCAGCCGCGCCCCGATCGGTCCGTACTTGATGAGCGGCCCGTGCAGGTCCGCCACCCAGACCCTGAGAATGTATTCCACCGCGAAGAGGGCCACAGTGACGAGTTCGATGGCGACGAAGAGGCGCTCGTACGAGCCTCTGAGTTGCGGGACGGTTTCCAGCACCACCGCCGCCACGTTAATGACGATCAGGCCGATGATGCCGACCGAAACCAGATGGGCGACCCGGTCGCCCCCCGCGTTCGCCTCCAGGATCTCGTAGACCCTGCGCTTCGGGCCGGCCACGACGGATCGCTGGAGCGCCATCGCCGACCCCTTCGTCTCAGCCGCCCGTCCGCGCCGCCAGCGCGGCCGCGACCGCCGCGAGTGCGGCCTCCGCCTTGGCACCGTCCGGTCCACCGGCCTGCGCCATGTCCGGCCGGCCGCCGCCGCCCTTGCCGCCGAGTGCCTCGGACCCGACCCTGACGAGGTCCACGGCGCTGAGGCCGCCGGTCAGGTCCTCCGTGACGGCAACGACGATCGCGGCCTTGCCGTCCTCCGCGACCCCCACGAGGGCGACCACGCCGGAGCCCACCGCCTTCTTGGCCTCGTCCGCCAGGCTCTTCAAGTCCTTCGGGGCGACCCCCGAGACGGAGCGACCGAGGAAGCGCAGGCCGGCAACCTCCCGGACGCCGTCGCCGGCGCTGGTCCCGCCGCCGCCCATGGCCAGCTTCTTCTTCGCCTCGGTCAACTCGCGCTCCAGCCGGCGCCGCTCCTCGACCAGAGCCTCGACGCGTCCGACCACATCGGCCGCCGTCACCCGGAGCGCCCCGGCCACCTCGCGCAGGCGCCGGTCCTGTTCGCCGAGATGGCGCCGGGCGCCCGTCGCCGTCACCGCCTCGAGCCGCCGGACCCCGGCCGCCACCGCACTCTCCCCCAGGATGCTGACGAGCCCGATATCGCCGGTGCGCCGCACATGGGTGCCGCCGCAGAGCTCCACCGAATAGGTCTTGCCCGCCCGGTTGCCGTCCGTGTAGCGGCCCATGGAGACGACGCGCACCTCCTCGCCGTACTTCTCGCCGAAGAGGGCGCGCGCCCCGGACGCGATGGCGTCATCGACGCCCATGAGGCGGGTCACCACCTCTTCGTTCTGCAGGACGATCTGGTTGGCGATGTCCTCGATGCGTGCCAGCTCCTCGGGCGCGATCGGCTTCGGGTGGGAAAAATCGAAGCGCAGCCGCTCGGGCGCGACCAGCGATCCCTTCTGGGCAACGTGCTCGCCCAGCACCTCGCGCAAGGCCTCGTGGAGAAGATGCGTCGCCGAATGGTTCGCCCGGATCGCACTGCGGCGGGCGTGGTCGACCGTCAGCTGGAGAGCGGCGCCGGTCGTCACCGTTCCGGCCTCGACCACCCCGCTGTGCACGTAGAGACCGCCACCGAGCTTCTGCACGTCGTTCACGAGGAAGCGGATCCCGTCCCCGCTCATCACCCCCGTGTCGCCGACCTGGCCGCCGGACTCCCCGTAGAAGGGAGTCTGGTTCAGCACGATGGCCCCCTCCTGCCCGGCCTCGAGCCGGTCCGTCTCGGCACCGCCGGAAACAAGGGCGAGGACGACGCCCTCGGCCGTCTCGGTGTCGTAGCCGAGGAACTCCGTCGCGCCGACCCGCTCCTTGATGCCGAACCAGACCGCCTCCGACGCCGCCTCGCCGGACCCCGCCCAGGAAGCCCGCGCCTCGGCGCGCTGCCGCGCCATCGCGTCCTGGAAGCCGTCGAGGTTCACGTGGATGTCGCGCCGCCTGAGCGCGTCCTGCGTGAGGTCCAGCGGGAAGCCGAAGGTGTCGTAGAGCCGGAACGCCGTCTCGCCGTCCAGCATGTCGCCGGCCGCCATGCCCTGCGTCGCCTCCTCGAGAAGGCCGAGGCCGCGCTCCAGGGTGCGGCGGAACCGCGTCTCCTCGAGGCGGATCGTCTCAGCCACAAGGGCTTCGGCGCGCACCAGCTCCGGATAGGCCTGCCCCATCTCGCGCACCAGCACCGGGACCATCCGGTGGATCATCGGGTCGCGCGCGCCCAGGAGATGGGCGTGCCGCATGGCGCGCCGCATGATGCGGCGGAGCACGTAGCCCCGGCCCTCGTTGGAGGGCAGCACGCCGTCGGCGATCAGGAAGCTCGTCGCCCTGAGGTGGTCGGCTATGACCCGGTGGCTCGCCCGCGCGTCCCCCTCGGCCGGAACGCCGGTCAGGTCGACCGACGCGCGGATCAGCGCCTTGAAGAGGTCGATGTCGTAGTTGTCGTGGACGCCCTGCAGGACCGCCGCGACACGTTCCAGACCCATGCCGGTGTCGATCGAGGGCTTCGGAAGCAGGGTCCGGGCACCGTCCGAGAACTGCTCGAACTGCATGAAGACCAGGTTCCAGATCTCGATGAACCGGTCCCCGTCCGCCTCCGGCGAGCCCGGCGGCCCGCCCCAGATGTGGTCCCCATGGTCGTAGAAGATCTCCGAGCAGGGCCCGCACGGGCCCGTGTCGCCCATTTGCCAGAAGTTGTCGGAGGTGGAGATCCTGATGATGCGGCTGTCGGGCAGCCCGGCGATCTTCTTCCAGAGCCCGTGCGCCTCGTCGTCCTCGGAATAGACCGTGACCGTCAGGCGCTCCTTGTCGAGCCCGAACTCGCGCGTGACCAGGGTCCAGGCGAGTTCGATCGCCCGGTCCTTGAAGTAGTCGCCGAACGAGAAGTTGCCCAGCATCTCGAAGAAGGTGTGATGCCGCGCGGTGTAGCCTACGTTGTCGAGGTCGTTGTGCTTGCCGCCGGCGCGCACGCACTTCTGGGCCGTCGAGGCCCGCACATAGGGCCGCCGCTCCACGCCCGTGAACAGGTTCTTGAACTGGACCATGCCCGAGTTCGCGAACATCAGGGTCGGATCGTTGCGCGGCACCAGCGGGCTCGACGGCACGATCTCATGCCCCTCGCGCGCGAAATAGCCGAGGAACGTCGACCTGATCTCGTTGACGCCGCTCATGGAACCGCAGACCTTTCGAATGCTTGACACGGGTCCGAGCTTTTAGCCGCCGCTCCCCGGCCTGTCCACACGAGAAGCGAGGCGGCCGCGGCGTCGCGGCTCGGCCCTCTCTCCCGGGAAGGGCCCAGGTACCGCCGGGGGCCCGCGGCCCTCACCGGCCCTCGCGCCACGACCCGCCTCGATCAGTCCGTGACCGGGCCGTCCTCGTCCTCGGCGGTGCCCGTCGGCAGGATCTTGTCGGCGATCAGGCCCGCGTTCTGCCGGATCGCGGTCTCGATGCGAGCCGACACGTCCTTGTTCTCCTTCAGGAAGGTCTTGGCGTTCTCGCGACCCTGGCCGATGCGCTGGCTCTCGAAGGAGAACCAGGATCCGGACTTGTCGACGATCCCGGCCTTCACGCCGAGGTCCACGAGCTCGCCGACCTTGGAGATGCCCTCCCCGTACATGATGTCGAACTCGACCTCCTTGAAGGGCGGAGCCATCTTGTTCTTCACCACCTTCACGCGGGTCTGGTTGCCGACCACCTCGTCACGGTCCTTGATCGCGCCGATCCGGCGGATGTCGAGGCGCACCGAAGCGTAGAACTTCAGCGCGTTGCCGCCCGTCGTCGTCTCCGGGTTGCCGAACATCACGCCGATCTTCTGGCGGATCTGGTTGATGAAGATAACCATGGTGCGCGACTTGGAGATCGACCCGGTGAGCTTGCGCAGGGCCTGGCTCATCAGCCGTGCCTGGAGCCCGGGCAGGCTGTCGCCCATCTCGCCCTCGAGCTCCGCCTTCGGCGTCAGCGCGGCGACCGAATCGATCACCAGCACGTCGACCGCTCCGGACCGCACCAGCGTGTCGGCGATCTCCAGCGCCTGCTCGCCCGCGTCGGGCTGCGAGATCAGGAGATCGTCGAGATTGACGCCGAGCTTGCGGGCGTAGATCGGGTCGAGCGCGTGCTCGGCGTCCACGAAGGCGCAGATCCCACCCTTCTTCTGCGCCTCGGCGACCACATGCAGCGCGAGCGTCGTCTTGCCCGACGATTCCGGCCCGTAGACCTCGATGATTCGCCCGCGCGGCAGCCCGCCGATGCCGAGCGCGATGTCGAGCCCGATCGAGCCGGTCGAGACCACCTCGATCTCCACGACCTTGCCCTGGCCGAGGCGCATGATCGAGCCCTTGCCGAAGTTGCGCTCGATCTGTGCCAGCGCCGCGTCCAAAGCCTTGCTCTTGTCCATGCCGTCCCCGTCCACGAGGCGAAGTTGCGCCTGTGCCATCTGACCGCTCCTTATGTCACGCGCTCGCCGGCCGTACAAATCCCGCTTGCGTACCGGTTTTGTTCCATATACCGTCCTCCTCGTCAAGTCGCTGTCTTGTCTCGTCGATTCAAATTCCGTACGCGCTATGTTCCGGCGGTCCTCCAGCCCTCGGACCGGGTCGCCGCGGGAGGAATCGTCGAGGTCCTGTCGGCGGCCCGGCGGAGGCCCTCGCCAGCCCCGCTCGCGTCGATCATACTTGGGGGAAATCCGTGCCTTCCCTGCCCGCGAGGATCCTTGCACGCCGACCTGATCGAACCGACCGAGGAGGTCGCCGCCGCGCTGGCCGAAGGCCGTCCGGTGGTCGCCCTCGAATCGACCATCATCGCCCATGGCCTCCCCTGGCCCGCGAACCTCGAGGCCGCGCGCGAGCTCGAGGCGACGGTCCGGGCCGGCGGCGCGGTGCCGGCGACGGTGGCGGTCATGGGCGGCCGCCTGCGGGTCGGGCTCGACCCGGCCTCCCTGGAACAACTGGCGCGCAGCCGCGACGTCCTGAAGCTGTCGCGCGCCGACCTCGCCTTCGCGATCGCGACGGGGCGGATCGGCGCCACGACGGTCGCGGCCACGATGATCGCAGCCCAGCGCGCCGGAATCCGGGTCTTCGCGACCGGCGGCATCGGGGGGGTGCACAGGGGCGCCGAGACGAGCTTCGACGTATCGGCCGACCTGGAGGAACTGGCGCGGACCGAGGTCGTGGTGGTCTCCGCCGGCGCCAAGGCCATCCTCGACCTCCCCAAGACCCTGGAGGTCCTGGAAACCCGCGGCGTGCCGGTCGTAGGCTGGCGCACCGACGACTTTCCGGCCTTCTGGTCGCGCACCTCGGGCCTGCCCTGCCCCCTCCGGATCGATACGGCCGAGGACTTCGCCCGCTTCGCCGCGAGCCGGCGCGCCCTCGGCATCGGCGGCGGGATCCTGCTCGCCAATCCCGTTCCGGCGGCACACGAGATCGCGCGCGCCGAGATGGAGCGCCACATCGCCTGCGCGCTGGCGGACGCGGAGTCCGCCGGCATTCGCGCCAAGGCCGTGACGCCTTACCTTCTCGGCCGCATCCTGGAATTGACCGAAGGTCGCAGCCTCGCCACCAACCGCGCCCTCGTCCTGGCCAATGCCGGGCTCGCGGCGGAGATCGCGGTAGCCCTGTCCCGGACCTGATCCGGCCGCCCGGGGCACGGACGCGTCGGAGCGGCACCAGCCCGAGCCACGGGACCCAAGCCGGTGACGCGCCCCGGGAGTCCCGGGACGCCACCCTTTCACCAGAGGCAGTCGAGCCGTTCGAGCCCGCGGAAATGATAGCTGTCGCGCCAGCGCGGCGGAGCGGCGGCCCGCAGCCCGGGCAGGCGTTCGAAGAGGATGGGCAGCGCGATCGCCAGTTCGAGCCGCGCCAGCGGGGCGCCCACGCAGAAATGGATGCCGGCCCCGAAGGCGAGGTGCGGGCCGGGGATGCGGGCCGGCTGGAAGGCCTCCGGGTCGTCGAATGCCACCGGATCCCGGTTCGCCGCGGCCAGGAGAAGCCCGATCCGATCGCCCTTGCGGAACGGATGCCCGGCGAAGTCGAAGTCTTCCAGCGCGTAGCGGGTGAAAAGGTGGAGCGGCGGGTCGTGGCGCAGGCACTCCTCGACGGTCCGGCGCGTCGCCTCGCCGTCCGCGAAGATGGCCCGGCGGTCGACCCCGGGCGCGAGCAGCGCCGCGACGGCGTTGCCGAGCGCATGGACCGTGCCCTCATGGCCGGCGTTCATCAGCAGGATCGCGGTCGCGACCAGTTCCTCTTCGCTCAGCCGGTCCGCGCCGTCGCGGGCGGCCACGAGCGCGCTGAGGAGATCCTCGCCGGGACGCGCGCGCCGGTCCCGGATCGCGGCGCGGACATAATCCGAGAAGGCGAGCGTCGCGGCGACCGCAGCCTCCTCGACAGCGCGCGTGGCCCCGAACTGGTAGACGGCCACCATCGCGTGAGACCAGGCCACGAGTTGAGGCCCGTCCGCGACCGGCAGGCCGAGAAGCCCGCAGATCACCGCCACCGGGATCGGCTCCGCGAAGGCTGGGAGGAGATCCGCCTCCCACCGGTCCGCGACGGCGTCGAGGAGGCGGCCGGCGAGCCGCGCGATCTCGGGCGCGAGCCGCTCCACCGCCCGACCCGTGAAGGCGCGGTTGACGAGGCCGCGCAGCCGCGTGTGGACCGGCGGCTCGCGCTCCAGCATGGATCCCGCCTCGAAGGCGAGAAAGGGGGCGAGATGCGCGGCCGGCTCGGGCCAGCCGAGTTCCTCGCGCGAGGCCACCTGCAGGATCTCGCGGCCGAAGCGCCGCTCCTTGAGCGCTGCGGACACCACCCCATGGCGTGCCGACACGGGAAAGCCGTAGGCCTCCCAGACCACCAGGTCGCCGAGCGCGCGCAGTCTCCGGTAGGCCGGATAGGGGTCCTGCACGAAAGCGGACTCCTTCGGGTCTTGGGCGAAGCGCGGCAGGTTTCCCGGCCCGGTCTCCATCGTGGCCTCCTCGTCGGCGCGATCGACCTTATGACCAGGACGGCGGCGCGCGAAAGAGCCGTCCGACGCAGGTGGCGAGGTCCGCACGGCGGGCGGCCCGTGCGGGCGGAAATCGCCTGCGAAACGATTCCCGGGACCCGTCGGGCAAGCGGCCGGCATGGAAGCAGAGGACCTTGTCCAAGGCCAGCCGGTCAGGTTAATGTCAGATTGCTACCGACGCAATTAGACCATGTGCTACGTGTTATCACGTAGACAACCCAACCCGGCGCCCCACTTCCCCGCGGACGGACCGGAGAGTTCCCGAGTGCCTCGAGCTCCGGCCCGCAGAGTCCTGAAACAAGGACAAGGGATAGGGAGCTTTCTCATGTCTGTGACGACCATGGGTTCGTCGGCCGCGGCCAGAAACCGACCGATGACGCGGGAAGAGAAGAAGGTGATCCTCGCCTCCTCGGCGGGCACCATCTTCGAGTGGTACGATTTCTACCTCTACGGCTCGCTCGCCGCGATCATCGGCGCGCAATTCTTCTCCTCCTTCCCGGAGGCGACGCGCAACGTCTTCGCGCTCCTCGCCTTCGCGGCGGGCTTCCTGGTCCGCCCCTTCGGCGCGCTCGTGTTCGGCCGGCTCGGCGACCTGGTCGGCCGCAAGTACACGTTCCTGATGACCATCCTGATCATGGGCATCTCCACCTTCGTGGTCGGCCTGCTGCCCGGCTACGAGACCATCGGCTGGCTCGCGCCCGTCACCCTGATCCTCCTGCGCATGCTGCAGGGCTTGGCGCTCGGCGGCGAGTATGGCGGCGCGGTCGTTTATGTTGCAGAGCACGCCCCGCACGGCCGCCGCGGCTACTTCACGAGCTGGATCCAGACCACCGCGACGCTGGGGCTCCTCCTGTCGCTGGTCGTGATCCTGACGGTCCGGATGTGGGTCGGCGAACAGGCCTTCGCGGCCTGGGGCTGGCGCATTCCCTTCCTGCTGTCGATCTTCCTGCTCGGCATCTCGCTCTATATCCGCCTCCAGATGGAGGAGAGCCCCGCCTTCAAGAAGATGAAGGAAGAGGGTACGCAGTCCAAGGCGCCGCTCTCTGAAGCCTTCGGTCAGTGGAAGAACGCCAAGTTCGCTGTCATCGCGCTGCTCGGCCTCGTCGCCGGCCAGGCGGTCGTCTGGTACACGGGCCAGTTCTACGCGCTGTTCTTCCTGCAGAACATCCTGCGCGTCGACATGTTCACCGCCAACGTGCTCATCGCCTGGGCGCTCGTGCTCGGCACCGGCGGCTTCATCCTGTTCGGCTCGCTCTCCGACCGGATCGGGCGCAAGCCCATCATCCTGACCGGCTGCGTGCTGGCCGCGCTCACCTACTTCCCGGTCTTCGGCTTCATCACCGAAACCGCGAACCCGATGCTGCACCGGGCGCACCAGGCCACCAAGGTCGTCGTCGTCGCCGATCCGAACGACTGCTCGTTCCAGTTCAACCCGACCGGCACCTCGAAGTTCACCAACTCCTGCGACGTCGCCAAGGCCCTGCTCGCCCGCGGCTCGGTCAACTACTCGGTCGAGTACGTGCCCGGCGCCGCGGTCGCCAAGGTCAAGGTCGGCGGCACGGAGATCGCCTCCTACGACGCCGCCAAGCTGACGGGCGATGCCGCCAAGGCGACCCCGGCCGCCTTCACCAAGCAGGTGAACGAGGCGCTCGGCGCCGCCGGCTACCCCGTGGCCGGCAAGCCGAATGCCGAGATCGTCAAGATCGAAGGCTTCTTCGACATCTTCGGCGCCCAGCAGCTGAAGCTGATCCTGGTCCTGACCTACCTCGTCCTGCTCGTCACGATGGTCTACGGCCCGATCGCGGCGGCGCTCGTCGAGCTCTTCCCGACCCGGATCCGCTACACCGGCATGTCGCTGCCCTACCATATCGGCAACGGCTGGTTCGGCGGCCTCATGCCCGCGACCGCCTTCGCGATGATCGCCCAGACCGGAGACGTCTACTACGGCCTGTGGTACCCGATCGTGATCGCCCTCGGCACGGCCGTCATCGGCCTCATCTTCGTGCCCGAGAACAAGGATCGCGACATCTTCGCCGAGGATCGGCGCTGAGCGCACGGGGTGGTCGGGGCGCGTGCGCCGGCCACCCCGTCACACCCCGGGCCGTCCGACAGGACGACCCGGGGCAATTCTTTCCGGACGGGTCGGACGATCGGCTGACTCGCCCCTCAAGACGCATCCGCCAGGGTTGCCCGCGGAAGAATCGTCCGGCTCCCCCAGCTTTGTCGAACCAGCACCCGGAGCGCCTGCCGGCGCCGCCCTTGCGGCCGAAGTGGCCCGGCGGGCGACATTTGCTGGTGAAGCGCCGACTTTGCTGATCCGCCGCGACGGCCTCCGCCCTCCGCCTACTTGCCCAGGGCGTCCTTGACCGCCGTGGCGAGCTGCTTCAGCGAGAAGGGCTTGGGCAGGAAGAGGAAGGCCTCGCCTTCCGGCAGATTCTTGGCGAAGGCGTCCTCCGCGTAGCCGGAGACGAAGATGATCTTGAGCTCCGGGCGCGTGCGCCGAAGCTCCCTGAGCAGGCTCGGCCCGTCCATCTCGGGCATGACCACGTCGGAGACCACCAGGTCGATCTTGCCGCCGGCCTCCTCCATGACCGCCAGCGCTTCGGTGCCCGTCGACGCCTCGTGGACCGTGTAGCCGCGCGAGCGCAATGCCCGCGACGCGAAGGCGCGCACCGCCTCTTCGTCCTCGACCAGCAGGATGCTCGCCGACCCCGTCAGGTCGCCGCTCGGCTGGTGCGTCTCCGCCTCCGCCTTGGCGTCCTGCTTCTCGCGCGCGGTCTCGACATGGCGCGGCAGCAGGATGTGGAACGTGGTCCCCTGCCCGACCTCGCTGGAGCAATAGACGAAGCCGCCGGTCTGCTTGACGATGCCGTAGACGGTCGACAGACCGAGGCCCGTGCCCTGCCCGACCGCCTTCGTGGTGAAGAAGGGCTCGAAGATCTTCTCGATGATCTCCGGCGGGATGCCGGTGCCGGTGTCGGAGACCTCGATGGCGACGTAGTCCGAGGGCGGCATGCCGGGCGTCGGGAAGGCCATCGCCTCGCCGGCCTGGACGTTGCGCGTCGAGATGGTGAGCCGCCCGCCGTTCGGCATGGCGTCGCGGGCGTTGACCGCCAGGTTGACGATCACCTGCTCGAGCTGGCTCGTGTCGGCCTTGACCGGCCACAGGTCGCGCCCGTGCACCACCTTCAGCTCGACCTTCTCGCCGAGCAGGCGCGCCAGCAGCATGTGCAGGTCGGCGAGCGTGTCGCCGAGGCGGATGATCTCCGGGCGGAGCGTCTGGCGTCGCGAGAAGGCGAGGAGCTGCCGCACGAGGGCGGCCGCCCGGTTCGCGTTCTGCTTGATGTTCATGATGTCCTGGAAGGACGGGTCGGTCGGCCGGTGCGAGGCGAGGAGCAGGTCCGAGAAGCCGATGATGGCGGTCAGCACGTTGTTGAAGTCGTGAGCGATGCCGCCCGCGAGCTGGCCGATCGCCTGCATCTTCATGGACTGCGCGAACTGCTGCTCCAACTCGCGCTGCTGGGTGGTTTCGAGCGCGTAGACGATCGCCGCCTCGCCCTCGCCCTCGCCCTCCTCGACCGCCGAGATGTAGAAGCGCACGGAGCGCTTGCGGTTCGGGTCGCCGGCGGCGAGTTCCGCCTCCACGGGCGTGATGTCGCCACGGCCCTGCGCGGCCGCCTCGAGTGCGGCGATGAGCTCGCTGCGCTTGCCGTCCGCCACCCCGTCGGCGAGCCGCCGCCGGCCGGTCGCCTCGCTCGGCCGGGCCAATTCGCCGAAGAGCTTCAGGAACGGTGCGTTCGTCCGCAGGATGCGCCCCTCCCGGTCGATCGACGCGATGGCGATCGGCGTGGAGTTGAAGAAGCGCGCGAAGCGGACCTCGGCCGCCCGGAGCGCCTCCGAGACGTCCTCCCCCGGCGAACGGTTCAGGACGAGCGTCCGGCTGTCGCCCGACACGCCGGCGGTCGAGACCGGCACCCGGTGCAGCAGGCGCACCGGCAGGCTCTGCCCGTTGCGCTTGACGAGGTCGAGGTCGATGATCCGCGTCTTGGTCCCGCCCTCGCCGGCCCCGGCGTCGGCGATGAGGGCGACCCCCTGCCCCTGCACGATGTCCTTGAGCTGGATGCCGCCCGGCTCGAACTTGGCCAGGTCGTAGCCGAGCCAGTCGGCGAGCGTGGCGTTGAGATAGGTGATGCGCCCGCGCGGATCGGCGGAGAAGAAGCCCGCGGGCGCGTGGTCCAGGAAGGTGACGACCTGCTGCAGCTCCTGGAAGCTGGTCTCCTGCTCGTCGCGGTCGCGCGTGATGTCGGCGACCTGCCAGATGGCGAGCTGGGCCTTGCCGCCGCCGATGCCCTCCCACTTGATCTCGAGCGGCCGGACCCGCACCCGGTACCAGCGTGCCCCGCCCTCCGTCCGGCCGAGCGGGCTGACGGTGCGGATCTCCTCCCGCGCCGGGCGCTTCTCGCGCAGCGCCTGGGTCAGGCGGAACATCGCCTCGGCGGCCTCCGGGTCGCCCGCGAAGACGCGCTCCACTGTGCGCACGTCCTTCGCCGCCTCGGCCCGGATCAGGTCCGCGTAGGCGCGGTTCGCATAGGCGATCCTCCCCTCCTTGTCGGTGATGAGGACGCCCTCGGAGGTGGTGTCGAGGTAGGCCTTGGCGAGCGGGTGATGCGGGCGACGCGCGCCGAAGCGCATCAGGCCGACGGCGCCGGCGAAGAGCGCGAAGACCCCGACGACGGCCAGGATGCCGAGCAGCATCTGCACGTAGATGGCGGACTCCTCGCGCCGCATCAGCGCCAGCGCCACGGCCGCGCCGACGAGGCCGAGCGCCAGCGCGACGAGGAGCCCGATGCTCCCCGCCTTCTCGGCCCTGTCGATCACCGGGTCCTGCCCCGACTGCCCCGCGTCCACGTCCGCCATCACCCGATTCCCTGAAGTTCGCGCAGGATATCCGTTTTCGCCCCCGCATGTGCGGAGGATTTCGCCCGCCCCCGGCCGCGACGCCCCGTCAGTCTGGCCGCCAGCCCCGGGCTCTCTCCCGCATGCGCATGACGAAGCCGATGACCTCGGCGACCGCCCGGTAGTGCTCCTCCGGCACCTCCCCGTCGAGGTCGACGGTGGCGTGCAGCGCGCGGGCGAGCGGCGGGTTCTCGACGACCGGCACCTCCGCCTTCTCGGCCGTCTCGCGGATCCTGAGCGCGATCGCGTCGACGCCCTTGGCCACGCAGACCGGCGCGCTCATCCCGGGCTCGTAGCGCAGCGCCACCGCGTAGTGGGTCGGGTTGGTGACCACCACCGTCGCCTTCGGCACCTGGGCCATCATCCGCTTCTGCGACCGCTGCTGCCGAAGCTGCCGGATCTTCGCCTTGATCTCCGGATTGCCTTCCTGCTGCTTGTACTCCTCCTTGAGTTCCTGCCGTGTCATGCGCAGGCGCTTGATCCAGCGCTGCCGCTGGAAGAGGTAGTCGAGCACCGCCACGAAGGCCATGACCACCAGGACCGCCGCCATCAGCCGGATTGCGAGCCGCTGGGTGATGGCGAGGAGGCCGAGGATGTCGGTCGCCACGATGTCCTCGAGGCGGAAGAGTTCCGGACGGACCGCGAACCAGATGCCGGCCGACACGACCACGATCTTGATCAGGCCCTTGACGAAGACCGCCAGGCTGTCGGCCGAGAAGAGCCGCTTGAACCCCGCCGCGGGCGAGACCCGGTTGAGCTTCGGCATGAGCGGCTCGGCTGTCCACACCGTCCGGTGCTGGATCATGTTGCCGGCCACCCCGGCGACGATAAACATGAGCACCGGCAGGCCGAGCACGGTCGCCATGACCTTGCCGGCCTCCAGGTAGACGCCCGTCAGCCCGCGCCGGTCGACGGGGATCTCGTGCATGTGCTCCAGCATGCCGGCGAGCGGCCGGGCGAGGTCGCGCCCCATGCCGGTCGCCAGGAAGGCGATCATGATCATGCAGCTGCCGAGCAGGAAGAAGCTC
Source organism: Prosthecomicrobium sp. N25 (assembly GCF_037203705.1). Taxonomy (NCBI): domain Bacteria; kingdom Pseudomonadati; phylum Pseudomonadota; class Alphaproteobacteria; order Hyphomicrobiales; family Kaistiaceae; genus Prosthecomicrobium; species Prosthecomicrobium sp. N25. The sequence goes on along the minus strand of NZ_JBBCAT010000004.1, from coordinate 24,273 downwards.
GACACCTCCATGCTCTTGACGACGTCGCCCCGCTCGATCGCGTCGTCGAGCTTCTTTTGCGATGGTTCTTCTGTTCTTTCGCTGTCGTCCTCGCTGTCCTCCGCCACGGCGCCCTCCTCAGACCGGGAGGCCCGCGGCCGTCAGGGCCGCGGTCGAGAAGCGTGCGAGGCCGTCCCGGACATGCTCCATGTACCAGAGCATGATGGTTCCGAGGACGAGGGCGAGGAGCGCGAAACCCATGCCGATGTTGAGCGGCATGGCGACGAAGAAGATCTGGAAGGCCGGCATCAGCTTGGAGAGCACGCCGAGCCCGAGTTGGAAGACGAGCCCGAAGGCCAGGAAGGGCGCTGAGATCTGCACCCCGATCTTGAAGGACTGCCCCACCATGGTGACGGCCGCCTCGGCGAAGTCGCCGACGGGCATCAGCTGCCCGGGCGGGAAGAGCCGGTAGCTCCCGGTCAGCCCGGCGATCGCCAGGTGGTGGAGGTCGAAGGCGAAGACCAGCGTGGTGGCGAGGAGCGCCACGAAGTTGCCGACCACCACGCCCTGCTGACCCTGGGTCGGGTCGACCGCCATCGCGAAGCCGAGGCCGAGCTGGTTGGCGATCGTCGTGCCGGCGACCTGCGCGGCCGCCATCACGATGCGCGCCGCGAGCCCGACGAAGAGCCCGACGGCGATCTCCGAGGCGAGCAGCAGGATCAGGCGGGGCGGATTGCCGGCGAGCCCGGCCGGATAGAGGGGGCTGGCCACCGGATAGGCGACGAGCACGACGAGGACCGCGAAGGCGAGGCGGATGCGCGCCGGGATGCCGCTCTCCCCGATCGCCGGCAGGAGCATCATCATCGACCCCATGCGGCCGAACATCAGCATGAAGAAGACGGCGATGTCGGGCAGGACCGAGACGTTCACGGCGCCGCCCCGCCGGCGACCCGGCTCATATGCCGACCACCCGGTCCATGATCCGCACCATGTAGCCGTTGAGCACGGAGCCCATGAACGGGAAGGCGACGATCAGCGCCACGAAGATCGCGATGATCTTCGGCACGTAGACGAGCGTCGCCTCCTGGATCTGGGTCAGCGCCTGCAGGAGGCCGATCACCACGCCGACAATCAGCCCGACGAGCATCACCGGCCCGGCGACGAGCACGATCGTCCAGATCCCGTCGCGCGCGAGATCGATCACTTCCGGACCCGTCATCGACCCCGCCCTGCCCCCTCCGCGCCGCCTCAGACCGGCATGCGCATGATTTCCTCGTAGGCCGCGATCACCCGATCGCGCAGAGAGACCATGGTCTCCAGCGCCACCTCGGTCTCGGCGACGGCCGTGACCACGTCGAGCACGTCCGCCTTGCCGGCCGCGTAGGAGGCCTGCCGGGCCTCCGCGGCCCGTCCCTGCTGCACGACGTCCCCCATGGCGTCCTTCACCAGGCTGGCGAAGTCCGGCCGCGTCGCGTCCCCGAGCGCATTCTGCTTCTGGTCCGGCCGATTCGCGAGGCCCTGCGCGATCCGGTACGCGTTGGCCGCCAGGGAGGGCGTCGTCGTCATCGGTCAGTCTCCTCAGGCCCTGAGCAGTTCGAGCGTGCGCATGATCATCCGGCGCGTCGCGGTCACGACGTTGAGGTTGGCCTCGTAGGACCGCTGCGCCTCCCGCATGTCGACCGCCTCCACGAGGCTGTCGACATTGGGATACTTGACGTAGCCGTTGGTGTCCGCCGCCGGGTGGCCCGGCTCGTAGCGCGACTTGAAGTCGGAGCGGTCGCGCTCGACCTTGCCGACCCGCACGGTCTGCGCCTCCAGTTCGCGGTCGAACTTGGACACGAAGGTCGGCACCTTGCGGCGGTACGGCTCCTCGCCGGCGGACCGGCCGGTCGATTCCGCGTTGGCGATGTTCTCCGCGATCACGCGCATCCGCCCGGACTGGGCCTTGAGGCCGGAGGCGGCGATCTTCAGGGATTGCGAGAAGTCGGCCATGACACGTCAGCCCTTCTTGCCGATGGCGGTGCGGATGACGCCGAGGCTGCGCTGGTAGAGCGAGGTCACGGCCTGGTACTCGATCTGGTTCTCGGCCGCCTTCATCATTTCCTCTTCGAGGTTGACGGCGTTGCCGTTGGGCGTGGTCTCGAAGCCGGTCTGGGCTGCGTCGCGGAAGCCCGCCCCGCCGATCGGCCGCCCCTGGATATGCCCGGCTGCCGTGGTGGCGACCGCGATCGAAGGCGGGTTCGGCGGCCTCAGGCCCGAGCTCTGCACCCGGGGGGCCTTCAGGTCCCGGCCGCGGTACTGGGGGGTGTCGGCATTGGCGACGTTCTCGGCGAGGAGCCGCTGGCGCGCCTGGTTCCAGCGCATCTTGGTCTTCAGGGCGCCGACGAGCGGCAGATCGCCGATTGACATGCAAGGCTCCGTGGCCGATCCCACCCGAATGGGAGATCGGCCTCGGCAAAATCTTCCGGCCGCATGGTTAACGGCCGGTTAACGGTTGGCGCCGTATAGGAACGGAGGCGGTCGGTCCGCCCGAATTCCGCGCCCTTTTTGGTGAAGGGTCGGTTAAGAGAGCGGGACCGGCGCGGCAGAAACTGCCGCCGTCCGTTAATATCGTGGCGCACGGGGGAGATTCGCGAGGATCCTCCGGCGCGAAGGAGTGACCCGGGATGCGGGACTGGCTGAATTCGATGCTCGGCGCCGACGGCGGACGCGCCGCCCAGATGGCCCTGGCGCTGGCCTTCGTGGTGCTGCTGATCGTGCTGATCGCCTGGATCATCCGCAAGGTGTCCGGCGGGCGCATCGGCGCGGCGGGCCAGGATCCCCGCGGCCGCAGCCGGCTCGCCGTGGTCGACGCGGCCAATGTCGACGGCCGGCGCCGGCTGGTGCTGCTCCGCCGCGACGACGTCGAGCACCTCGTCATGATCGGCGGCCCGAACGACGTCCTCGTCGAGAGCCGCATCCTGCGCGCCCACCCGATGGTCAACGCGCCCTCCGTGCCGGCGGCCGCCGGCGTGCCGCCTCCGCCGCCCGCCGCTCCCGCCGTGACCCCGCCGGTCGCGCGTGCCGAGCTCGCCGCCGGCCCGGGGGCCCCGCCGCGCACCAACAGCGTTGCGGCCGACCTCAAGGCCGCCCTCAACGAGCGCCGGCGCGCCGAGGCGCCCCCGCCCGCGCCGCCGCCGCGCGCACCCGAGCCGCCGCGCGAGCCCGCCCCGCCGGCCCGCGCCGAAGCGCCCGCCCGGCCGGAGCCGGCCCGCGCCGAGGCACCCCCGCGCCCCGAGCCCGCGCGCCCCGAGCCCGCGCGCACCGAGGCTGCCTCTCCGGTCCGCCCCGAACCGACCCCGGAGGCGCCGCCGCGGCCCGCGCCCGTGAAGGTCGGCGGCCCGGCGATCCCGGCGGAGGATGAGGAGCGCCTGCGCGAGGAGCCGACCATGGCGGTCGGCCTTCGCAACCCCGCCCGCATGACCCCGCCCGCCGCGCCGCCGGCCGCCACTGCGCCCGCCCCGCAGGCACCCGTGCCCCGTCCCGCGCCGCCGCCGGCACCGGCCGCTCCGCCGGCGCACGTGGCCGAACGCCGCGAGGCGCCGACCGCGCCGCCCCCGCCGCCGCCCGTCCCCGAGCCCGCCGCGGCCCGGTCCCGTCCGGTCGCCCCGGAGGCGACGCGCGACATCGTGGCCGGCGAGATCGAGCGGGCCCTCGCCGACCTGGCGTCGGTCATCACCCCCCGCCCCGGCGACCAGCGCCCCGTCCGGCCGGCAGCGCCACCCCTTCCGCCGGAACGTCCCGCCGCCGCGGGCGGCGTGGCGGTGATGGAGCGGCCGAAGGCCCCGGAGACGCCCGCGCCCCCCACCCAGCCGCCGCGCCCGGCGGCACCGCCTGCGCCTGCACCGGCCGCGACGGCCGCCCCGCCGCCGGCCCCGGGGCGCGGCCCCGAGACGGCCGCCGCCTTCGTGCCCGGACCGGCTGCCGCCCGCCCGCCCGAGCCGGCCCCCGCCGAGCCGTCGAAGCCGCGCAACCCCGCGGAGGAACTCGAGGCCGAGATGGCCAAGCTCCTCTCCGAGCTGTCCGGACCCGCCAACAGATGACCACCGCGGCGCACGGCCCGGCGTCGCCGGGTCGGTCCGGCGCTGAGGGCCGTCGCGCCGTCCTGTCGCGCGACGCGGCCCGGCAGCTTCCGGCCGCGCTCTGGGCATGCGGCGCCCTGCTGGCGATCGCCGCCCTCGCGGCCGGCCTGCTCCTCGCCGGCGCGCTCCCCGCCTCGGCGCAGGACATCTCGATCAACTTCGGCCAGGGCAACACGGTCACCGAGCGGGCCGTCCAGCTCATCGCGGTCATCACCGTCCTGTCGATCGCCCCCTCGATCGTCGTGATGGTGACGAGCTTCACCCGCATCGTCGTGGTGCTCTCGCTGCTGCGCACGGCCATCGGCCTGCAGACCGCGCCGCCCAACTCGGTGATGATCAGCCTCGCGCTCTTCCTGACCGCCTTCGTGATGAGCCCGGTCTTCACCCAGGCCTACGACGAGGGCATCCGGCCTCTGACCGAGAACACCATCGAGCTCGACCAGGCGATCGAGCGCGCCGCCCAGCCCTTCCACGTCTTCATGCGCAACCAGGTCCGCGAGAAGGACCTCGAGCTCTTCGTGAACCTCTCCGGCGAGGCCCGGCCCGCCAGCCCGGAGGACGTCAGCTACCGCATCCTGATCCCGGCCTTCATGATCTCGGAGCTCCGCCGCGCCTTCGAGATCGGCTTCCTGCTCTACCTCCCCTTCCTGATCATCGACCTGGTGGTCGCCTCCGTTCTCATGTCCATGGGCATGATGATGCTGCCGCCGGTCACGATCTCGCTGCCGTTCAAGCTGATCTTCTTCGTGCTGGTCGACGGCTGGAACCTGGTCGCTGGCAGCCTGGTGAAGAGCTTCGGCTGAGGGGGCGCGGCGCGCGCGCCGGGCTCAGTGCCCCGCGGCCTTTCCGGACGCCGCTTCGGCAGGCTTTTCGCCGCCCTTGTCGGCCGGCGGCTCGGCGGCGGCGAGCCTGGTGCCCGCCGGCGTCCTGTCCGCGGCCTGCGGCCCCGGAGGCGCCTTGTCCTTCTTCTCCGGCTCCTTCGGCTGGTCCGCCGGCTTCATGTACTGGCTGCGGTATTCCTCGAGGAAGTTCCGCATCGTGTCCACGGCCGCGATCTCTCTGGCGATGGAGCGGAACTCGTTGCCCTGGCTCTGGATCGGCGCGGTGACGACCTCGAACGCCGCCGCGTTCGGGCCGGCCGCCATCTTCTCGGCGAACTTGCCCCGCAGGCGCCCGAGCCCGAGGCTGTCGTTCCCGAGCGAATAGGCGACCGCCGCCCGCAGCACGTCCTGCCGTTCCTGCGGATCGAGGGGCGGGCCTTCCGTCCAGCGCCCGCCGAGCATCGTCTCGAGCCGTTCGCCCGCCTCGCGCCAGCGCTTGCTCCGCCACAGGATGTCGGCCCGCAGCCTGTCCACGTCCGTGCCGCCGAGCGATCCGACCAGTTCCAGCGCCACGTCCCCGCGCCCGGTCTCCGAGAGCGCCCGGGCCTCCACCATGCGCCGCTGACGTTCCACCGAGGTCGGCAGCTGCGACTGCCGGGTCTTGTTCAGCACCGCGAGCGCCTTGTCGGGCTTGCGGTCGAGGAGGTGGACGACGGCGAGGTCCGCCGCGATCTGCGCCCGCGCCGCACCGCGCAGGCGGTTGTCGATCTGGTAGGTGAGCAGTTCCGCCGCTGGGTCGAGGAGATCGACCCCGACCAGCCGGTCGGCGATCTTGCGCACGATCTCGTCGCCGAGCCGCCCGATCGGCGTCAGGTCGCGGAAGTCGTAGTAGAGCGTCAGCGCGTCAACGGGCGACAGGCGGTCCGCCTTGTTGTCGAGATAGAGCGAGACGAACTCGCGGCCCATCTCGTCCTGCAGGAGACGGGTGGTCGAAGCATCCGGCGCCACCATTACGGCGGCGCGCATGGACTGGAAGGCGTCGCGCCAGAGCCCGTGCTGGGACTGCAGGTTGGCCAGGAACCGGAGGGTCTTCAGCTCGATCTCGTCGCCGCGCCAGTCGAAGGCGAGCGACTTCAGCCGGTCGATCGCCTCCTCGGGCGGGATCCGCGCGTCGCGCACGAGCTGGCGCAGCCGCCGGTACTCCGCCTCCGCGCCGGCCATCCGGTCGCCGGTCGCGATCACCCGCTGGTACCGCTCGGTCGCATCCTCCGGCCGCCCCGCCGCGTCCGCGACCCGCGCCTGCAGGAGCTCGTAGCGGGCGCGCAGGTCCGTCTCGACCTCGTCGGGCTCGATCTCGGCCAGCCGCGACTGGGCCGTCGCGAAGTCGTTGAGCTCGACGGCGGCCTCGGCCGCCGCCAGGCCGAACAGCGCGCGCACGTCCGGTGGATAACCCCCCACGGCGCCCGCCGCCTTGCTGGCGCTCTCGCGCGCCTCGTCCCACTTCTGCTCCGCCGCCGCCGCGATCGTGCGCCACAGCGCCGCGTCCGCGTTGTCGGCGACCTCGCTGCGGCCGAGCGCCCGGCGCGCCTCGGCGGTCCGCCCCGTCATGGTCTGCGCGGCGGCGAAGAGAACGATGAAGCCGGGATCGCGCTCGATGCCCGGCTCCTGGGAGGCGATCAGCCGGAGGACGCCGAGCGCCTCCGGCCCGAATCGGTGGGCAATGTAGAATTCCGCGAGGTCGAACCGCGCCGCGTTCTTCTGGGGCTCCGGCGCGAGGCCCACCTTTTCGATGAGCGAGCGGATGCGGGCCGTGAAGTCGGCGGGGTCCTGGATAGCGAAGACCGAGGGGTCGACCAGCCGCCTGGCCTTCTTGCGCTCCGCGTTGGGGATGCTGAAATCGGGCGGCTGGGTCAGGGAGCCGGTCGACAGGTTGAGCCCGCGTTCGCGCGAGATGACCACCTGCCCGGGCTCGAGCGAGACCGACAGGTCGTCCGTGCGGGGCACCACCGCCACGCCGTGGGCCGACGGAACCGTGTCGAGCTCGCTGTAGCTGTAGGGCTTCAAGATCCCGCGCGCCGGACCGAGGGCCGTGACGACCACCATCCTGTCGCCCACGACCGGGTCCTGGATCTCGTGGACGCTGCCCGCGTCGGCCAGCTCGACCTTCAGCGCCCCCTGCCCGCCGCCCCGGAACACGCGCTGGATCGAGAGCGGCCGCGCCGGCTCGAGCACCATCTCGCCGATGGTGAGGATCCAGGAATTCCCGTCCGCACCGAGGGTCGTCAGCATCGGCTCGCCGAGCAGGATGCGGATGGCCTGGCCCCGCTCGGTCTTCGTCACCGTCACCGAGCGGGCGAGCGGGCCGAGGGACGCCCCGATCGCGCGGGTGTCGAACTGCATCTCGGAATCGAACACCACCCAGAGCGCGTCGTCGCGCTTGAAGGCCGCGCTCGCCACCTTGCCGGCGAACGGGAACGCGATGCGGACGATGTTGCCGATCCGCTTGGCCTCGACCCGGACGATGCGCAGGTCCGTCGAACGGGCGGCCGTGGTGTCCTGCGGGCCCTCGCCGTGCTGGGCCGTCGGGTCCGCTTCGCCGCCCTGGTCGTCGGCCGGGCCCTTGGCCATCTCTTGGCCCTCCGCCGCCCCCGTGCCGGGTGCCGCGGCGGGCGAATGGGCCGCCGGCGCCGGGTCCGCCGCCTTGGACCCCGGCGCCCCGGCTTCGGCGGCCCTCGGAAAGGCGGGCTGCGCCGGCTTCGGGGCCGAGCCCTTGGCGGGAGCGGCCGCCGGCGCTTGCGGGGACGGCAGGGCGAGGCCGGTCAGGGCCGCGTCGCCGTGCGGGGCCGCTCCCTTGGACGAGGCGGGGGCCGCCGGCGCGGTGACGAGCTCGCGGGCCCTCTCGCCGACCCCCGAGGACTCGGCGAGCGCCTTGCGCACGGCGGCCTCGGCCGCGTTAGCGGGCTTGCCCGGCAGGGACAGGTCGACCACGTAGCTCTGGTCCTCCCGGAACGCGCGGACGTCCGCCTCCGGCGCGATCGTCATGACGATCTTGAGCTTGTCGCCGTCCCGTTCCCCCGCGATCTCCTTCAGCGCGGGCGGCGGGTCGGTCAGCACGGGGGCGAAGTCGATCTCGGCCATCCGGTTGAAGGTCAGCACGACCCGGTCGTCCTCGCGGGCGAGCTGCGTGTCGAAGGGTACGTTCCAGCCGAAGGAGAAGCGCGTGAAGGTCGGATGGCGCCCGACCCGGAAGTCGAGCTTGGGCAGGACCTTGAGGCCGAACCTCTGCTTCTCCGCCTCGCGTTGTGCCTTCAGCGCCGCCTCGGCCCGCCGGGCGAGCTCCTGCACGACGGCGTCCGGCAGCCCGGGCGGCGGCCCCGCCCAGGTCGGCGGCAGGAGGTCGATGAAGAGCTTCTCCCCCGCCTCGAGCGTATTGACCTTCACCTGCCGGGTCAGCGCGAAGCGCAGCGCCTGCCCGTCCGGATCGCGCCGGGCGATCTGCACATAGGCGGGCATCAGCGTCGGCAGACGATCGACGTCGACCGTCACCGGCTCGGCGAACTGCACGACGAGTACGTTCCCGGAGACCCGCGTGGTGAACTGCGGCAGGAGTGTGCGGTCGGTGAAGCTGACCGTGATCCGGCCGAAGCCCTTCTCCTGCGTCGCCGTCACCTCGGCGCGCGCGTTCCCCTGCGCGGCGGCCTGGGAGGCCGGCCACACAAGGGCGGCGGCGGCCACGAGGGCGACCCGGAGGGCCCTGGCGACGCGGGTAGCGATCGTCGACGGTATGGCGTAGGCCGGACGCAAACGAAGTCCCTTCGACGCGGGAACTGCGGGACCCGCGAAGGGTAAACGGCCGCCGTGAACGGCCGGTTAAGTCGAAGCCGCGCTCAGCCGCGGTTCCCGTCGATCTTGGGCAGTTCGCGCGCCGGCTGGGCCACCGGCTCCTTGCGTCGGTTGGCGAGCTCGATGGTGAGCTTCTCGGCCGCCTCCGGGCTCATCTTCGAGACCACGTCGGCGAGCTTCTTGGGGTTCATCTGGCGGGCGATGTCGGACAGGAGGCTCGTGTCGAGCCGGTCGAAGACGCGGGCGGCGTCCTTCGCCTTCATGGACTCGTACATCTTCACGAGATCCGTGATCTCCTTGGACTTCTCCTCCTCCTTCGCCTTGGTGGCCGTGCCGATCTGGCCCTCGATGGACTTCAGGTCGTCGATGCGCTTCTCGATCTTGCCCTCGGTCGCCTTCAGGAGCTGCTCGCGCATCTCGAGCTCCTTCTCGCGCTGTTCGATGAGCTTCCGACGCTCCGCGAGCTTCTGCAGAATGGCGATCTCCGACATGAGCTCCTGCCCGGGGATCGGCTTGGCCTCGGCGGGCTTCTCGGTGGTCACCTCCACCTTGACCTTGGCGGGCTCGACTCCATGCCCCGGCGGCGCCGCGGCCGGAGCCGCCTCGCCGTGCCCGCCGCCGCTTCCGCTCGCGGTCGTCACCGGATCCGGGTCGACCCCCGCGAAAGGGTCCTTGTCGGCCGCCGCCACCACGCGGACCGGCTCCGGCCCGGACGCGATCGCCAGGTGGACGCCCTTGAGGGCGAGCAGCACCGCGGTCGCGAACACGACGAGGGGCAGGAGCCGGGGCTGCGTCATGCGGCCTGGCCTTCGAGATCCTTGCGCAGGCTCGCCAGGCGCTCGGCCGACTGCGCGAACTTCATCTTGAGCTCGGACATCCGCGGCGCCTTGGCGTCCGCGGCCGGAGCCGGAGCCGCAGCCGGAGCGCCGGCCTCGCCGCCGCCCTCGGGCTCCGCGGCCGCCGGCGCGGAAATCCCCCTGACCGTCCGCGTGATCTGGGCGATGCGGTCGAGCACCTGCTCGCCCTCCCCGATCTCACGGGCGATCTCCACCGAGAAGAACTCCGCCTCGCGCACTCGCTTGGCGAGGGTCTGGTCGCAATCCTGCGCGGCCTGCTTCAGCCCGAGGATCGCCCGCTCGGCGATCTCGGTTGCCCGCACCAGCTCCAGGATGGTCGCCTTGAGCTGCGACTCGTCGGCCCGAAGCCGCTTGAGGCGCGAGTTGAGCATAACACAATAAGATATTGTGATGGCGAGGAGAACGGCAACGATTGCCTCGATGCCGATTCCGATCCACGTGCTCGTCATGATGCCTGCATGTCCTTCTGGGATGCTGCCTTCTCGAAGGCCGCGAGCGTCATCTTGGGCCGCTTCAGATTGCGCGCGACCTTCACCGAAATGCTGTCCCCGACCCGGCCCATGTGGCCCTCGGTCAGCAGAATGCCGCCGCACTTGATCGTCACCGGGTCGGAGGGCCCGGCGTCGAAGACGAGGGTCTGGCCGACCTTGAGGTTGAGGATCTGGCCGAGCGACATTTCGCGCTCGAACAGGACCGCGTCGACGGCGATGTCGGCCCCGTAGATCTCGGTGGCGAGATGGCCTTCCCAGATGGGATCGCGGCCGAACTTCTCGCCCATGAACATCTGCAGCAGGAGCTCGCGGATCGGCTCCAGCGTCGCATAGGGGATGAGGACCTCGATCTTCCCCCCGCGGTCCTCCATGTCGATCCGGAACTCGGCCAGGATCGCCGCGTTGGCCGGCCGCGACACGGCCGCGAAGCGCGGGTTCGTCTCCAGCCGCTCCAGGTTGAAGCGCACCGGCGACAGCGGCGCGAAGGCCTGCTCGGCGTCCGACAGCACGACCTCGATCATGCGCCGGACGAGGTTCGTCTCGATCGTCGTGTAGGGCCGCCCCTCGATGCGGATCGGGGTGGTGCCCCGCCCCCCGCCGAGGAGCACGTCGATGATCGAGTAGATGAGGCTCGAATCGACCGTCACCAGCCCGAAGTTGTCCCACTCCTCCGCCTTGAAGACCCCCAGGATCGCCGGCAGCGGGATCGAGTTCAGGTAGTCGCCGAAGCGGACGGAGGTGATGGAATCGAGCGAGACCTCGACGTTGTCGGAGGTGAAGTTGCGCAAGCTGGTCGTGGTCAGCCGGACGAGCCGGTCGAACACGATCTCCAGCATCGGCAGGCGCTCGTACGAGACCATCGCCGAGTTGATGAGCGCCCGGATGCCGGACTGGTCGGCCGCGATGTTGTCGTCGAGGTTGAAGCCGAGAAGATTGTCGATCTCCTCCTGATTCAGGATGCGGTCGCCGCCGCGCGTCGCCTGGTCGAGGTCCGTGTCGGAATCGTCCAGCATGGCGCCCCACTGGGACGCCATCTCGTCGGCCCCTTCCACCCCCTGCTCGGCGAGCGCGGCGCCCCACTCGGCCGCGAGGTCGTCGCCGCCGTCGTCGCCCTTCTGCTCCGCCAGCGCCGCACCCCAGGCGGCGTCCAGGTCTTCGAGGTCGTCTTCCGGTCCCGCCATCGCGCCCGCCTACTGGATCAGGATTTCCTTGAACAGCACGGCATCGACCCGCGCCGGGTAGATCGCGATGTTGACGCGCTTCTGCAGCTCCTCCTTGACCCGATAGAGTCCGGCTGAGCCGTCGAGGTCGGAGCTGCGCAACTCGCGCAGGTACACCTGGAAGGCGTCGAGCACGCGCGGCAGGATCGGCTGGATCTTGGCGACGGCGGCGCTGTCGGTGACCTCCAGCGCGATCTTGACCTTCAGGTACGTGGCCCGCTGGTCGATGGTCGACAGGTTGACGGTGAGCTCCGGAAGCTCGACGAACATCGCCGGCTTCGGCGCCTCCGCGTGCGCCGCGGGGTGTACACCGTGCTCGTCGGCGGCCTTGCCGCCGAACAGCCCGATGAAGTAGGCGCCCGCGCCGCCTCCGATCAGGAGCACGGCGAGGCCGGCACCGCCGAAGACGATGAGCTTCTTCTTCTTGGCCTTGGCGGCGTCGTCGGCGCCCTCCGGCGCCGCGGCCTCCGCCTCGTCCTTCTTGGTCGGCTTCTTCGCCATCCTGCCCCCGGGCCCTCGGAATCGCGCGTACTCCACGCGTATCCGCGCGGGGAACAGCTAAGGAGAAAATGGTTAATGAACTGTAAAGATTAACGGTTTGGAAGGATTTGGGGGTCCGGGCCGTGTATTGTGAAATAACGAAGGGTTACGCCGACCGCTGAATTCCGTTGCCCGGCAACGACCGCCCCCGCGCTGCGGCGACCCGGCAAACCCTGCCGGGCGGGGACGCCGGTCCCGGCTCGAAAAGCCCAGAGATCCGCCATTTTTCCGTCTGGCACGGGTCTCGCATTGGGATCCCGGACCGCCAGGCTGGGGAGCTGACGGCGGTCGCTGGGGACGATCGATGGAAAACGCACAGCTCGTCGGGCTGTCGCGACAGGTGACGCTGCAGAGGCAGATGGACCTGATCGCCAACAACCTGGCCAACATCAACACCAACGGCTTCAAGGCGCAGTCGCTGCTCTTCGAGGAGATCGGCCAGCCGCGCGCCGCCGCCAACACCTTCCTGCGGCCCGACCAGCCGATCAGCTTCGTCGTCGACGACGCCAACCTCTACGACATGCAGCCGGGGCAGATGACCGCGACCGGCAACCCGACCGACGTCGCCCTGGACGGCCGCGGCTGGTTCGTCGTGCAGACGCCGCAGGGCGAACGCTACACGCGCAACGGCTCCTTCGCGGTCAACGCCCAGGGCCAGCTCGTCACCCGCGACAACGACGCCGTCCTGACCGATGGCGGGCCGCTGACGCTGCAGCCTGGCGAGACCAACCTGTCGATCGCCTCCGACGGCACGATCTCAACAAACCAGGGGGTCAAGGGGAAGCTGAGGGTCGTCGACTTCGAGAGGCAGGGCAGCCTGAAGAAGGTCGGGGAGACGCTCTTCGAGGGCGAGAACCCCATTCCGGCCACCCTGCCCCGGGTCGTCCAGGGACAGATCGAGAAGTCCAACGTGCGCGGCGTGGTCGAGCTCTCCCGCATGATCGCGGTCCAGCGCAGCTACGAGAGCGTCGCCAAGTGGATGCAGAACGCCGACGACCTCCGTCGCTCGGCGATCGAGAAGCTCGGCCAGGTGAGCTGAGGAGGGATGCCATGAAGGCCCTGCACATCGCCGCCTCGGGCATGCTCGCCCAGGAACTGAACGTCGAAGTCATCTCGAACAACATCGCCAACATGCGCACGACCGGCTTCAAGCGCCAGCGTGCGGACTTCCAGGACCTGCTCTACCAGAATCTCCGCCAGGTCGGCTCGCAGAGCTCCGACTCCGGAAACCTGTTGCCGACCGGCGTGCAGATCGGCTCGGGCGTGCGCACCGCCGCGACGCCCCGGATCATGTCGCAAGGCAACGTCGAATCGACCGAGAAGGAGCTCGACCTCGCGCTCCGCGGCGAGGGCTTCTTCCGCATCTCGCTCCCCGACGGCCGGACCGGCTTCACCCGTGACGGCTCCTTCGAGCGCGATGCCAATGGCGCGATGGTGAACGTCAACGGCTACCCGCTCGACCCGGCCATCACCATCCCGGTCAACGCCTCGGGCCTGACCATCAGTGCCCAGGGCGCCGTCTCCGCCGTCATCGGCAACGCTCCGGCGGCGACCGTCATCGGCCAGATCCAGGTCGCCCGCTTCGTCAACAAGTCGGGCCTCGAGGCGATCGGCGACAACATCTTCATCGAGACCGCCTCCTCCGGCCCCGCCCAGGTCGCCAACCCCGGCGACGAGGGCTACGGGTCGCTCCTGCAGCGCCATCTCGAGATCGCCAACGTCAACCCGGTCGCCGAGATCTCGGACCTGATCGCCGCCCAGCGCGCCTACGAGATGAACTCCCGCGTGATCCGTGCCGCCGACGAGATGATGTCGGCCACCATCCAGTTCCGCTGAGGTTGAGCCATGACGGTCCGCCGCTTCCTCGCCTTCGCCGCCCTGCTCGCCTGCGGGCTCGGCCCCGCTCCCGCCCCGGCGGCCGAGCCGGCCCGCCCGACGCTCCGTGCCGCCGTGACGGTCGCCGCCGAGCTCGTCACCATCGGCGACTTCTTCGACAACGCCGGCCCGCTCGCCGACCGTGCGATCTTCCGCGCCCCCGACCTCGGCACCACCGGCACCGTCCCGGCCTGGCGCGTGCTCGCCGAGGCGCGGGCCGCCGGCCTGCGCGAGGCCTCCGAAGGCCTGCTCGTCGAGGTCAGCGTCACCCGCAGCGCCCGCGAGATCGGGGCCGGGGAGATCCAGTCCCTGGTCGCCGCCGCCCTCGCCCGCCAGATGGGCGTCGCCGACGCCCGCGAGCTGCAGGTGACCTTCGACCAACCGCTCGAGCCGCGCCTCGCCGACGAGCGCTCGCCCGCCCCCGTCCGGATCGCCAGCGTCAACAGCGTCCCCGGCAACGGCCGCTTCGAGGCGCTCGTCCTCATCGACAAGGGCGCCGCGCCCGAGCGCCTGCGCCTGCGTGGGCAGGCGACCGAGGTGGTCGACACCGTCGTGCTGACCCGTCCGCTCGCCCGCGGCGAGGTGCTGCGCGCCGAGGATCTCGTGGTCCAGCGCGTCCCCAAGCGCCAGGCCGGCGCCAATCGCCCCGCCGCCGTGGAGGACTTCGCCGGTCTCGCCGCCCGCCGCGCGCTGAGGGCCGAGACGCCGCTGACCGCCGGGGACGTCCAGCAGCCCCTGCTCGTCAAGCGGGGCGAGACCATCACCCTGGTCTACCAGTCGCCCGGTCTCGTTCTCTCCGCCCGCGCCCAGGCCCTCGAGCAGGGCTCGCTCGGCGACGTCATCACCGTTCTCAATCCGCAATCGAAGCGCACCGTCGTCGGCACCGTTTCCGGCCCCGGCCGGGTCACGGTCGGCCCGGGCGGCACCTCGGTCGCGAGCCTCGGGAGGGCTCAACAGTGACAGTCTCGCGTATCCTCCTCCTCGCCCTCGCGGCCGCGCCCCTCGGGGCCTGCTCGAACACGCTCGACCGACTGTCGAATGTCGGCGACACGCCGAAGCTCACGGCGATCAAGGACCCGACCGCCCAGCCCGGCTACAAGCCCGTCAGCCTGCCGATGCCAGACCCGCAGGTCGCCGCCTACGCGCCGAACTCGCTCTGGCGCTCCGGCGCGCGCGCCTTCTTCAAGGACCAGCGCGCCGCCCGCGTCGGCGACATCCTGACCGTGAAGGTGACGATCGGCGACAAGGCCGAGATCGACAACGAGACCAAGCGCTCGCGCTCGACGACCGAGACCGACAGCGTCGGCGGCGTCCCGGGCTACTACCTGCAGAAGGTGATCCCAACCGAGACCTCCGCCTCGAACCTCGTCGCCACCACCGCCAAGAACGAGAACGCGGGCTCGGGCTCCGTCAACCGCTCCGAGAAGCTGGAGACCAACGTCGCCGCCGTAGTCACCCAGGTCCTGCCCAACGGCAACCTGGTGGTCGAGGGGCGTCAGGAGATCCGGGTCAACTTCGAGATCCGCGAGCTGATCGTCGCCGGCATCATCCGCCCGGAGGACATCGCGGCCGACAACACGATCGAGTCCACCAAGATCGCCGAGGCCCGCATCGCCTACGGCGGCCGCGGCCAGATCACCGACGTCCAGCAGCCGCGCTACGGCAACCAGGTGCTCGACATCATCCTGCCGTTCTGACCGCGTTCCCGGGCGTGGCCGCGAGCCGACGCCCGGCATCCCTCCCCAGCGCGCCGGATCCCCCCGGGCCTCCCCACCCGGCCGGCGCACACGAAGGCGCGGGCCCGCTCCCCACGGGCCCGCGCCGTCCCTTGTCCGGTAGTCCGGTTGGCGACGGCGCCGTCACGCCGGAACCGCCTCCGCCGCATATTGGGCGACACCGCGCCCGAAGGACCAGTCGGCCGGACCGTTCTCGGTCAGGACCACCATGACGTCCTCCGGCCGAAGCTCAGCCTCGAGCGCGGCGCCGGCCGCGATGGCGCGGTAGAGCGCCCGCTTCTGCTCGTCGGTGCGTCCGCGCCGGAACGCGATCGCGACGATCACCGCCTCCGGCCCGCGCGCGATACCGAGATAGGCCGGGTCGACGAGGAGGTCGCCGGACTGGTGCCGGCGGATGACCTGGAACCGGTCCGCCGGCGGGACGCCCACCGTCGCCACCAGGGCGTCATGCACGGCATCCGCCAGGGCGCGCACGCGCTCGGGCGCCAGGAGGGCGGGAACATCGATCTGCACGAGCGGCATCACAGGACCTCCTCGGGACGGTGGAGACGGACCGGCCGGGCACGCCGGTGGCGCGGCGGGGCCGGCAGCAGCAGGGCCGATCCGGCGGCCAGCACGCGGCGGACCAGCCCCGCCATGGCGGCAGACCGTGCGTCCGCGGCGGCGCGGCGGATGCCCTCGTAGTCGATGGAGCCGTCCTCGGCGCGCCAGGCGGGCGCGGGACGGGTCGCGAAAGCCGGATCAACCATGGCCGATCTCCTCTGGCGGACCGATGCGGTCCATGGGAGAACGGTATTCGAAACATTCGATCGCATAATCAGCGGATCGAAGCGCACACTCCTGATGAAAAGTCATGAATAGACCCACCCCGACCGACGCCATCGCCACCTTCGTTCGCGTCGTGGAGCTCGGCAGCTTCGCCGCCGCCGCGGCCGAGCGCGGGCTGACCGCCTCGGGCGTCTCCAGGACCGTCTCGCGCCTGGAGGACCGGCTCGGCGTCCGCCTGCTCCAGCGCACCACGCGCCGCCTCGCGCTGACGCCGGAGGGCGAGACGATGCTGGCGCGCGGCCGCGAGATCCTGGCCGCCGTTGAGGCCGCGGAGGCCGAGGTGATGGCCGCACGCGGACACCCCCGCGGTCTCGTCCGCGTGAACACCGGCACGGCCTTCGCCCGGCACCGGCTCGCCCCGATCCTGCCCGCGTTCCACGAGCGCTATCCCGACGTGTCGATCGAGCTGTCGGTGGCCGACCGCCGTGTCGACATCATCGGCGAGCAGATCGACGTGGCGATCCGCACCGGCCCCCTCGACGACTCCACCCTCGTCGCCCGCCGGCTCGGCAGCGCCACTCGGGTGATCACCGCCTCCCCGGCCTACCTCGCCCGTCACGGCGTCCCGCGGACCCCGGCCGACCTCGCGCGCCACACCTGCCTGCGCCTGACCGGCTACTCCCGCCTGGCCGAATGGCCGCTCCGGGTCGGCGGGACGGTCGTGCCCGTCAAGGTCTCGGGCGCCGTCACCTCGGACAGCGCCGACGCGATCCTCGACATGACGCTCGCGGGCCTCGGCATCTCGCGCCTCGCCGGCTTCATCCTGGAGGACGCCATCGCGGCAGGCCGGCTCGTCCCCCTCCTCGTCGACCACCATGTCTCCGAGGAGGTCCCGATCACGGCCCTGATGCCGCCCGGCCGGCAGGCGCTGCCCCGGGTCCGCGCCCTCGTCGACTTCCTGGTCGAGACGGCCGGCCGCGCGCCCTGAGGCACGCCCCGCCCGGATCAGCCCCGCCCCAGATCAGCCCCGCCAGGTCAGGAGGCGCCGCTCCAGGAGGCCGATCCCCTTGGCGATGATCAGCCCCAGGCCGGAGAGCACGAGCACGCCGGCGACGAGCTGGTCGGTCTGCATGAGGTTGCCGGCCGCCAGCACGAGCGCCCCGACCCCGTGCTCGGCCCCGATCATCTCCGCCGCGGTGAGGAGGATGATCCCGATCGAGGCCGAGATGCGCGCGCCTGACAGGAGCGCCGGCAGCGCGCCCGGCAAGACGATCTTGCGGACGATGTCGCGGGCCGGGAGCCCGAAGCTCTGCGCCATGCGGATCAGCGTCCGGTCGACGGCGTCGACGCCCCCGAAGGCCGCGATCGCCATGGGCGAGAAGACCCCGAACGCAATGGTGGCGACCTTCGACGCCTCGCCGATCCCGAACCAGAGGATGAAGAGCGGCAGGAGCGCGATCTTCGGAATCGGAAAGAGGGCCGAGACGAGCGGCAGCGCCGTCGAGCGGGCGAGCGAGAAGAGCCCGATCGCGAGCCCCACCGCAACCCCGGCCGAGGCGCCGAGCGCCCAGCCCGCCAGCAGCCGGCCGAGCGAGGCGGTGAGATGCCGGGCGAGTTGGCCGGACGCGACGAGGTCGCCGAGCGCGAGGAAGACCTCCTCGGGCGTCGGCAGCGCGAACCGGGCGACCCAGCCCGCATGGCTTGCCACCCACCACAGGCCAAGCACCGCCAGGAAGGTCAGGGGGCCGGCGAAGGGCAGCGTTCCGGGCCGGAAGCCGCCGCCCCTGAACGGCACGGGACGGGTGTCGCCCGCCTCAGCCATGGACCACCTCCCGGTCCGCCGCGGCCGCCTCGTCGCGGATGAGCGCCCAGAGCCTGTCGCGGGCGGCCGCGACCGCCGGATGGTCGTCGCGCCGCTCGCCGAGCGGCACCCCGATCTCGACCACCTCCCGGATGCGGCCGGGCCGGCGCGAGAGGACCACGACCCTGTGCCCGAGCCGGACGGCCTCGGCGATATTGTGGGTGACGTAGACCGCCGTGAAACCACTCGCCGCGCTGAGCCGGAGGAGGTCGTCCATCAGCAGTTCGCGCGTCTGCGCGTCGAGGGCGGAGAGCGGCTCGTCCATGAGCAGCACGGCCGGATCGACCGCCAGGGCCCGGGCGATGGCCGTGCGCTGCCGCATCCCGCCAGAGAGCTGCCGCGGCAGGGCGCCCGCGAAGTCGGAGAGCCCGACCCGCGCCAGCGCGTCCGCCACCCGCCGCTCGCGCTCGCCCGGTGCCAGCCGGTGATGCTCCAGCGGCAGGGCGACGTTGCCGGCGACGCTGCGCCAGGGCACCAGGGCGAAGTCCTGGAACACGTAGGTGAGCGGGTTCAGGGTTCCCTTCGGCACCGCCCCGCGTGTCAGCACCGCGCCGCCGTCCGGCCGCTCCAGCCCGCCGAGAATGCGCAGCAGCGTCGACTTCCCGCAGCCGGACGGGCCAATGACCGCGACGATCTCGCCGCTCGCCACCTCGAGCGTGACGTCGTCGAGCACTGTCAGTCCCTCGTAGCCGTGCCGGATGCCGCGGGCGATCAGGTCCATGCGCGGCGTCCCTCGGGCCGGCTACTTGGCGAAGCTCGTGTCCACGAAGGCCTTCGCGTCCACCTCGGGGGTGACCAGCTTCTCCGCCTTGTTCCAGGCGATCTGCCGCTCGATGTCGGCGAAGTCGATCCGCGCCTTCTCGTCGACCGCGACGGCCGATTCGATCACCTTCGGCGCCGCGACATCGGCGCTGTCCGCCGGGTAGACGTGCTTGCCGACCAGCGCCGCCGCGCTCTTCGCCGTTTCGTCGACCACCCGCTCGCCCTTGCCGTCGACGCGCAGGAAGGCGGCGGCATAGTCGGCCATGCCCTTCTGGTAGGCGGTCACGAAGCGCTGCGTCAGGTCCCGGTTCTCGGTCGCCACCTTGGAGGCGACGAACAGCGCGCCGAACTGGTACTCGGCCACGTCGGAGAACCAGCCGACCAGCTTCGCCTCGCCCTTGTCGATCATCGCCCGCGCGATGTGCGGCGCGATCAGCGCCCCGTCGACCTGCCCGGACTTCACCGCCGCGACCATGTTGGGGAGCGACTGCAGGGGCTTCAGCCCGATCTTGGCCAAGTCGAAGCCCTTGGCGGCCGCGATCTGTCCCATCTGGTAGTGGAAGGAGGAGCCGACCTGCGTGATCGCGATCGAGGTGCCGGGCAGCTTCTCGAAACTGGTGAAGCCTTTCGCGTAGGACTCGTTGGAGGCGATCAGGGCGTTGCCCTTGACACCCTTCTTTTCCATGCCCTGCGAGGCGATCACCTTCAGGGCGCCCTTGCCGGCGAGGTTGAAGGTGCCCGCCGTCAGCGCCGTGACGCCGAACTGGATGTCTCCCGACGCGATCGCCACCGCGATCGGCTGCGCCGCCTCGAAGAACTTGAGGTCGACGTCGATGCCCTGGTCCTTGAAATAGCCGCGCTCGACCGCGAGGAAGAGCCCGCCCGAGGAGACGAAGCGCAGCACGCCGACCGAAACCTTGTCGGCCGCGAGCGCCGGCAAGGATGCCAGCACGACCGCCCCGGCCAGGGCGGCCCCGGCCGCCCGTCGCGTGATACGCCTCATTCTCGTCGTCTCCCCGTCTGCCGATGGCCGCGTCCCGCGGCTTGGCTCGTCCTCGTGCGGACGGTAGGGGTTCGGACGAAACCTGACAAGGTCGCAAGGGACCGGGCGGGACCGGCGGCCCCGCTCCGGCGTCACTGAGGTCCGGGTCAGTCGTCCCGGTACACCCGCTCGCGGCGCTCGTGCCGCTCCTGGGCCTCGATCGAAAGGGTCGCGATCGGCCGGGCGTCGAGGCGCTTCAGCGAGATCGGCTCCCCCGTCTCTTCGCAATATCCGTAGGTTCCGTCGTCGAGCCGCTTCAGGGCGGCATCGATCTTGGCGATCAGCTTTCGCTGACGATCGCGGGCGCGGAGTTCGATGGCCCGGTCGGTCTCCGAAGAGGCACGGTCGGCGAGATCCGGATGGTTCTGGCTCTCGTCGGCGAGATGCTGGAGAGTCTCCTTCGACTCCTTCAGGATCTCGTCCCTCCAAGCATTCAGCTTCTTCCGAAAATACTCACGCTGACGATCGTTCATGAAGGGTTCGTCTTCCGACGGGCGATAATCTTCTTCGATCTCGGCCGTGATCATGTCCCTTCCTACTCCCTGGTATCCCCCTCGCGAGGCGCGCGGAATATAGACAGGCGCGCGGCAGGATACAATGTCGCAATGACGACGTTCTCGTGAACCTGACTGTGACCGAAAACTGACGCGAACACGGAGGCTTAGCTCCAGGCCTTCAGTCCGGATAGGTGCCCCGCTTGGCCAGTTCCACCCGGGCGCGCAGTTCGATCTCCTCGATGAGCGCGTCCACCTTTGGATCCCCCGCGCCCTCCGGCTTGCCGAGCAACCCGACCAGCCGCTCCAGCCGCTCCGGCGAGACCGAGCCGGCGAGCAGGTCCAACCGGATCGAATCGAGCACGTCGAGAAGGTCGAATCCCCGGCGCACGGCCCGGCGCCGGCGTTGCAGGGGATCCTCAACCGCCTGCAGGGCGATGAGCGCGGCCACGTCGTAGACGCCGCCCGCGCCGGGAGTGGTCGAAGCCCGCGCGGTGCGGCTCTCCTCCGGCAGCGCGAAGGACGACTGGCCCCCGCCGCGCCGCGCCCCCGCCGGCCCGCCGATCCCGTTCGGACGCCCCGGTCCGTCGATCCGCATCGTCGACCCTCCCGTTCCGCAGCCGAGCCCGACCGGAGGATCGGCCGGTATGGTTAACGCCCTGTTAATCGCCCGGCAGACTTTGCCGGCCGGACCCGGGCACGCCCGGCAGGAATGGGCGCCGGCCCCGACCTCCCGCCCCGCTCCCGGCAGACCGAATCCGAGCAATCCTGCCGGATCCTGGATGACCGGGCCGACTGGCACGACCCTCGCATCAGGGCTCTTCGAGATTTGGGGAGATCTCGTTGATGAAGCGTAATCGGACCCGCGGGATCGCCGCGATCCTGCTCATGGCCTCGCTGGCCGGCCTCGGGGCATACCCGGCGGCCGCGGCCTCGCGAATCAAAGACCTGGCGTCCTTCGAGGGCGTTCGCGAGAACCAGCTCGTGGGCTACGGCCTCGTCGTCGGCCTGAACGGCACGGGCGACAGCCTCAACAACGCGCCCTTCACCCGCCAGAGCCTGCAGGCGATGCTGGAGCGGCTCGGCATGAACACCCGCGGCGCCAACCTGCGCACCGCCAACGTGGCGGCCGTCATGGTCACCGCCAACCTGCAGCCCTTCGCCACCCAGGGCAGCCGCATCGACGTGAACGTCTCCGCCCTCGGCGACGCCAAGAGCCTCCAGGGCGGCACCCTCCTGGTCACGCCCCTCATGGGCGCCGATGGCGAGGTCTATGCCATCGCGCAGGGGCCGCTCGCGGTCGGTGGCTTCATGGCCAAGGGCGACGCCACCACGGTGACCCGCGGCGTGCCGACCTCCGCCCGCATCGCCAACGGCGCCATCGTCGAGCGCGAGATCGAGTTCAAGCTCGCCACCCTGTCGAGCGTGCGCCTCGCCCTGCGCAACCCGGACTTCACCACCGCCCGCCGTATCGCCCAGGCGGTGAACGACCTGATCGGGATGCCCGTCGCTGAGCCGACCGATCCCTCGAACGTCCGCCTGACCCTACCGCCGAAGTTCAACGGCAACATCGTCGACCTGATCACCGACATCGAGCAGCTCACCGTCCAGCCCGACCTGCCCGCCAAGGTGGTGGTCGACGAGTCGACCGGCATCATCGTCATGGGCCAGGACGTCCGCGTCTCCACCGTGGCGATCGCCCAGGGCAACCTGACCGTGACCGTCAGCGAGGACGCCCAGGTGAGCCAGCCCGAGGCCTTCTCGCGCGGCCAGACCGTGGTGACGCCGCGCAGCGAGGTGACCGTCAACACCGACGACAAGCGCCGCCTCGCCATCGTGCGCGAGTCCGTCTCCCTGCGCGAACTCGTGGACGGGCTGAACGCGCTCGGGATCGGCCCGCGCGACCTGATCTCCATCCTCCAGGCCATCAAGGCAGCCGGCGCCCTCCAGGCCGAGATCGAGGTGATGTGACCATGACGCCCCTGCAGATCGCCGAGCCCCTGCCCTCCATCGTCCCCACGGCCGCCAAGCGCGGCGACGCCAAGGCGCGCGCTCGCGCCTCCGCGGAGGAATACGAGGCCGTCTTTCTCTCCGCCATGATGAAGCAGATGTTCGCCGGGCTCGAGACCTCCGGTCCCTTCCACGGCGGCCAGGCCGAGGAAACCTGGCGCGGCATGCTCATCGACCAGTACGGCAAGGAGATGGTCCGCCGCGGCGGCATCGGCGTCGCCGACACCGTCTATCGCGAAATGCTGCGCATTCAGGAAGGAGCCGCGTCATGAACCCGGAGTTCGTGCCCTCGGAGGACAATGCCGAGATCCTTGTGATGACCCCGGCCGGCGCGGAGTCGATCCTCGCCGAGCTCGACGCCACCATGGACGGGCTGATCGGCGTCATCGAGGAAGAGACTAGGCTGGTCCGCGCCGGCGCGCTCCTCCAGGCCGGCGACATGGCGATCGACAAATCGCGCCTCGCCGCCGCCTACGTGCGCATCCGCAGCCGCGTGAAGGCCAACTCGGTCGCCCTCGCTCGCCATGCGCCCGCGGCCGTCGAGGCGATGCGCGCCAAGCATGCACTGTTCGCCGAACTGCTGAAGGTCAACCTCGCGGTGCTGGCCACCGCCCGCGACGTCGCCGAGGATATCGTGCGCAACGTCTCCGACGCGGTCGGCCGCCAGGCCGGCCCGCGCACCTACGGCCCGGGGTCGACGGTCAGGCCATCGGCGGAGACCGGCGCCCGTGGACTGGCGCTCGACCGGAATCTCTGACGAATCCTCGCGAGTCTTCGTTTTGGCTGCCCGAGTCCCGAGCGTTAACGCCGGAAATGCTTCCGTTCACACATTCAGCGGACACCATCATGGACCAATAATGTCCGGCCGTCGACGTTGGGTCGGCCATATCGATTTGTTACGAGGTCTCAAAATTCCGAGTCGACCCGTCGAATTGTCCTGTACGCCTTAACGGACGATTCAACGGCTCTCGCTAGGATCGCTCCCAGGAGTGGTATGGGGCCCAGGACGGGCCCGGGAGTGTGTCATGGAAACCGGAACCCTGAGGCCGATCGCAGCTGCGCCGATCGCCCCTGCGCGGGCGGTTGAGACCGCCCCTACCGTCCACACCGAGTTGCCCGTACAGGCTGTCGTGCAGCAGTCCGGGGGCGCTTCGGCCGCCGCCGACAACGACGGCCGCGCCGAGGCCCGTGCCCGCCGGTCGAACACGATCGACCTCGCGAGCGTGCGCCGCCGCGAGATCGAGAACGACGCGGCGACCGGTATGACCGTGATGAAGGTCATCGAGGAAGGCTCCGGGACGGTGCTCGACCAGATCCCCGCCGAGTCCTACCTGCGCATGAAGGTCGCCCTCCAGTCGGTCCTCGACGGCGAGGACGGCCGCGAGCACGAGGTCGCCCGCAGCGCCTGACAGCAGGGCCGGCCAGGCCTCTCGCCTCCGCTCCGAACCTGGGGCGGGGGTTTTCGTCGTCGATCCCCTCCATGCCATCGAGGAGCCGCCGCCGCGACGCTTCGCCTGCGGTTCGCGCCCGCGAGCGCACTTGCTCGCCCCCCGCCCTCAAGGCGAACGGCGGCAGGCTCCTGCCCGGTCGAGCGCCGCGACAGTCTTCGGTAACCATGGCAGCCGACACGGGACTTCAGCGCAATGATTTAAGTTCATAGAAAGATTCGGATGCTTCTATCCACTGGCATCTCAGAAAGGGATGCGCGTCTATACCCCAGGATGGGAGCGTACCATGGCTGATATCGTCGTTTCGAAGGGCATCCGCTCGAACCTCCTCCAGCTGCAGAACACCGCCGCCAACGTGGCGCTGACGCAGGGCCGGCTCGCCACCGGCAAGAAGGTCAACTCCGC